>CAMOUQ010000004.1 GCA_946626595.1 uncultured Prevotellaceae bacterium
TCCTCGATGGCGGCCAGTCCGCCGTCCACCGTCTTGGCAATGCTGTCCACGGTGATGGCCGTGCCCACAAGGGTCAGGCCCTTGACGAAGGCGCGGCGGTCTTCGGAGAACTGGGATTCCTTAGGGGCCTTAGGGGCTTTAAGGGCCTTAAGGGCTTTAAGGCGATTGCCGAAATGCAGGGCGCCTTGGGGGCACTGGGCCATGCAGTTGCCGCAGGAGACGCAGCGCGTCATGTCCACATGCTGCTCGCCCACATTGATGCAACTGGCCTTGCAGTTGCGTTCGCAGAGGCGGCAGCCGTTGCACTTCTCCTTGTCAAAGACAGGGCCGAAGAGCGAGAAGTGGCTGACGTAGCCCAGCACCGTGCCCACGGGGCAGATGGTGTTGCAATAGGTGCGTCCGCCTCGCCAGGCCAGTATGCCGACGACGAGCAGCGTGCCTATGGCAATGGCCAGCGAGATGCCCGACCGCATCCACACGTCCACCGAATAGAACATGTACGAGTCGTAGTGCTCGGCCAGGGCGGCCAGTCCGTTGTTGGCCCAGAGCCAGAGGGGCTGCATCAGGTTGGTGGCGATGCGGCCGTAGGCACTGTACGGGGCCAGGATGATGGCCAGCGAATTGAGCCCTGCTATCATCAGTATCAGGAACAGCAGCAGCACCAGGGCGCGCAGTACGCGTCGGGTGGGCGAGTAGCTGTACTTGTTGGCCAGCCGGGCACGTTTGTTCTTGCGGAACAGTTTCCGCTTGCTGACCCATGCGATGATGTCCTGCATGACGCCCATCGGACAGATGACGCTGCAATAGATGCGCCCCACGAGGAGCGTCAGTACGATGAGTCCCACGACGACGGCCACGTTCAGGGCCAGTACGGCAGGCAGGAACTGCAGTTTGGCCATCCACGCGAGGTAGGTGTGGGCCGTCCCCGTGAAGTCGAGGAAGAGCAACGTGATGCCCACCCAGAAGACGATGGCCAGTGTGATTCGGATTTTTCGTAACATATATTTATTCCTTTTATTAAATCAGAAGATTTCTTATTTAATCAAATATTTCCGTCCGTTCTTGATGTACAGTCCCTGCTTGGGGTTCTCGACGCGGCGGCCGGAAAGGTCGAAGATTACTTCCTTCATCCTAACGTCTTCGTCCTTCATTTTTCCCCCTTCATCCATAATTTCCATAATGCCCGTTCCGCCTTCGCCGATGGTGAAGTCCGTCACGCGGTTGGCCATCGTGTTCAGGGCACGCACGTCTACGGCCGACAGTTCGCGGTCGTAGATCATGACGTCGTCGATGTAGCAGTCGGCCGAGCCCGTCGGGGCACCCAGGCCCAGATAGAAGTAGCGGAGCCCTTTCACCTGTTCCACTACGGTCTCCACGGGCAAGTTGCGCGCCGTGACGCTGCCGTTGTTGGTCGTAATCTTGTGGGCAGACTTGCCGCTTCCGTTGACGAACATGCGCACGCCGTTGTTCGGCCCTACGGTGATGGTCACCAAGGCCCACTGCCCGACGGGGATGTCGTTGTAGGTGCCCGTCTCCGGACTGTTGATGTCGAACCACGTCTCGCTGTTGTCGTCGAAGCGCAGGTATGAGTTGCCCGTCAGGTAGAGGCGTACACCGTTGGCCGTGGGCGATGTGCTGTTGAAGAATCCCCACAGGGCGTCCGTCGTATTCTGGTCGTTGCGCTTCACCCACATGCTCACGCTGAAGCCCTCCAGCCCCTCCTTGTTGAGCAAGGGGTTGGGCATGCGGGTGGCAGAGTTCTTGCCCTTGTCGCCCTGCGACTGATGGAGCACCTTGCCGAAGCGGTCGTAGTCGTCCTCCAGTGCGGGCTTGGTGCCGGAGGTGGTGAATATGGTGCGCTCCGTCTCGTTGTAGGCATTGTAGCAGGGCGAATTGTCCATGTCGTAGTAGGCCACCAGTCCGCCCAGGTAGTCGCCGTCGGGCGTGGTGCGCTTGGCGGCCTTCACGTTGAAGGTCTGTTCCCAGTAGTAGTCGCCGCATTCCAGACGGCCTGTCAGCGTGACGGGAGTTACCTCGTCGCGCGGGTTGTACTTACCCGTCGGGCTGATGACGTCGGGCTCCGACGAGGTCCACGTCAGTGTGGTGTTATCCGTAGTGGGGAACATCAGGCTCAGGTTCTGGCTGTACGTGCTGCCGTCGCGCACACCGATGGTGTTGTCGGCATAGTTCTTCGACACGGCAAACTTAGGCGTTAGCTTGTAGCCCCAGACGGGAACGCCGTTCTGGGCTACGGCCGAGAAGGCGAGGGCCTCCAGCTGGGTGGTCTTGTAGTTCTGCCGCGTGGCTCCGTTCACATGTTGGGGCATGAAGACGCCGTAGTACACCGTCGAGCCCAACTTCAGCGTCAGGTACCGCGTGCCCTCCTTCACCGTCCAGGTGCCGGTGTGGGCGCCTGTCACCTTGCCTTCGGCCGTGAGGGTGATTTCCGTGGGCGTCACCTCCTGGTAGTTTGCATGGTCCAGTCGGTAGGGATGCAGCATGAAGTGGTACGTCCCGGCTATCTCTTCGGCCGAGATGGGCGTCGAGGCCACTTCGGCATCGGTCTGCGTCTCTCCGCGGTAGCAGAAGGGGGCGCAGACGAGCCAGTCCTTCTCGTTGAGGAACAACTGGTGCGTGCGCACCTGGTGCCCGTTCGTTCCGTCGTTGAACTTCGTGTGGAAGACCACGAACGAGCGTCCCTCGTCGTCCTGGCATGCGGAGTTGTGACCGTGGGCACATTCGCCTACGTCCTGGTTGCCCCAGTGGTTGTAGGCACCCGTCAGTTTCATGCCTCGGTTGGTGGTGGCGCCGGGGCCGAAGTTCAGTGCCCATCCCGTAAAGGTGGCCGCAGTGCCGGAGGCATCCACGTAGGGCCCGTCGGGATTCTTCGAGCGGAAGACGCGCATCTCATAGCCACCGTCGGGGGCAAATCCGCCGTAGCTCATGAAGAGGTAGTAGTACTGGCCGATGTGCTGTATGTAGGGACCTTCGCCGCTGACGTAATATCCGCCGGCAATGCGCTTGCCGAAGTAGGGGTCGGAGGTGAAGTTGGCCTGCTTGCTGTCGAAGTCCGAGGCGTAGGTGTAGGTATAGTCGCGCAGGCCCGTCTCTTTGTCCAGGCGCAGCATGAATATGCCGCCGCTCCACGAACCGTAGGCCAACCACAGTTCGCCCTCCTCGTCGAAGAAGGCGCACGGGTCGATGCAGTTGGGCCAGTAGGTGCCCCACGATTTCTTTTGGTTGTAGCGGGCCGGCATGCTGGTGAGGGAGCCCAGTGCCAGTTCCATGTCCGTGTCCTTATACGATGGTGCGGCTATGCTCTTGTCGTTGCGGTCGTTGTGGCTGCCGCCCGTGAATCCGCCCATCACCACGGGCCCCTGATAGGTGAAAGGCCCAGTGGCCGAGGGTGCCGTGAGCAGGATGATGACCGAGGCCCAATTGTCGCCGTTCAGGCTCAGGTACATACACCACTTCTGCATCCTTTCGTTCCACACGATGTCGGGCGCCCACATGTCGCCGTTCACCCATGTCTGCTTGTCGGCCGCGTACCACGAACACCAGGCTTCGGCGTCCAGGTTGGGCACGTCCACCATCTCTCCCTTGTAGTTCTTCATCTGTGTCACGGCCTGCTGGTTGAAGGCCGTCGAAAAGTCGCATCGTGTGCCGTTGGGCTTGGCAAAGGTCTGGTTCGAGGCCGTCAGCCCTTTGTACGTCACCAGGTCCGGGCTGGACGCCACGCCCAGGTGGGAGCCCCAGATGTAGAACATGCCGTCGTGGAAGACCACCGACGGGTCGTGGATGCTCACCACCGAACCGCTCGACGTTGCCGTCACGCGTTTCATTTCGTTCACGGTCAATTCTGTCTGGGCCGTTATGCCCTGAGAAAGGAGAAGTATGGCCAACAGGCTCTTCAGGTGTTTCTTCATTGTCTTCTTTATATATAAAATAAGGTATAAAACGGGACAAAAATACGAATTTTGTGCGACATCTGCAAGCGTTTTGTGCAAGATTCGGCAGATGTTTTTGCAAGGCTGGCGAGAGAAAGTTCCGCCATCGCCGATGAATGTGCGTTCATCGACGATGAACGTACGGACGTCGACGATGGATGTACGGACGTCGCCGATGGCGGAACTTTTCCTCACGGGCCTGTCAGGAAATACTCCATTTTGTGCGAATTTATATACACCGTTTTGTTTGGAAGTCCGCCCGATTTGCCGTATCTTTGCACATGAAATCAGACAGCCGATGATAGTTTGCATAGCAGAGAAGCCGTCGGTGGGCCGCGACATAGCCCAGGTGCTGGGCGCAACGCAGGCGCACGACGGATACATGGAAGGTAATGGGTATCAGGTGACTTGGACGTTCGGTCACCTGTGTGAACTGAAGGAGCCCCACGAGTATTCACCGATGTGGAAGACGTGGAGCCTGGCGCAGTTGCCCATGATTCCGCAGCGCTTCGGCATCAAGCTGAAGACCGACAAGGGCGTGGAGAAGCAATTCAACACCATCAAGCGGCTGATGCTCGGCGCCGAGCGCATCATCAACTGCGGCGATGCCGGCCAGGAGGGCGAACTCATACAGCGGTGGGTGATACAGATGACTGGGGCGAAGTGCCCCGTGCAGCGCCTGTGGATATCGTCGCTGACCGAGGAGGCCATACGCGACGGCTTCCAGTCGCTGAAGGACCAGGCCGACTACCAAAGCCTCTACGAGGCAGGCCTCTCGCGCGCCATCGGCGACTGGACGCTGGGCATGAACGCCACGCGACTCTACACACTGAAGTATCGCAGCCAACTGACCCGCGAGAAGCAGGTCCTCTCCATCGGCCGTGTGCAGACGCCCACGCTGGCCCTCATCGTGCGGCGCCAGCAGGAGATTGACAACTTCCGGCCAGAGACCTACTGGGTGCTGACGACACAGTACCGAGGCGCTACGTTCAGTGCCGTCATGGAGGAAGGCGACCGCGGATTCCGCACAAAGGAGGACGGCGAGGCCGCCCTGGCAGCCATCGGTTCGCTGCCCTTCACGGTGCTGTCCGTAGAAAAGAAGGCCGGCAGGGAGGCACCGCCCCGACTGTTCGACCTCACCTCGTTGCAGGTGGAGTGCAACCGGCGCTATGGCTATTCGGCCGACCAGACGCTGCAACTCATACAAAGTCTCTACGAGAAGAAGGTGACCACCTATCCGCGTGTGGACACCACATTCCTCAGCGACGACATCTATCCCAAGTGCCCCCAGATACTGGCCGGCATGGCGCCCTACGCCCGACTCGCGCAGGGCATTCCCCAGGGAAAACTGCGCAAGGATAAGAAGTATTTCGACAGTTCCAAGGTGACCGACCACCACGCCATCATTCCCACCGGGGTGAATCCCACATCCGTGGCCATGTCGGATATGGAGAAGCGCGTCTACGACCTCATAGCCCGCCGCTTCATAGGCATCTTCTATCCCGACCTTAAGTTCCAGCAGACCACCGTCCTGGGCGAGGTGCGCAGCGAGGGGCTGCACATAGCCTCCTTCGACGATGCCATCCCGTTCCGCGTCAGCGGCAAGGTGATAACCGAACCCGCCTGGCAAGTCTTGTGGAAAAGCACCGCGCAGCCCTCCGTCAAGGACGAGGAGAACCCTCAGTCGCAGACGGAAACCGACGGTGGCACGCTGCCAGCCTTCACCAAGGGCGAGTCGGGGCCCCACGAGCCGAACCTGGCCGAACGACAGACCACGCCGCCGAAGCCCTACACCGAGGCCACCCTGCTGCGTGCCATGGAGACGGCCGGAAAACTGGTGGAGGACGACGAACTGCGCGATGCCCTGAAGGAGAACGGCATCGGGCGCCCCAGTACGCGTGCGGCCATCATCGAGACGCTGTTCAAACGCGACTACATCCGCCGCAACCGCAAGAGCCTGGCTCCCACCGAGACGGGCAAGCAACTCATCGGCATCATCCAGAACGAACTGCTGAAGAGTGCCGAACTCACAGGACAGTGGGAACGCAAGTTGCGCATGATAGAAAGTCGGAAGTATGAGGCCCGACAGTTTATCGACGAACTGAAACAGATGGTTACCGAACTCGTCCTCTCGGTACTGGCTGACAACGGCAGCGTGACAAAAACCTGACACCACGGATTAAACTTTTACCACGAATTACTCGAATTAAACGAATTATTCAAGTTTCGGATGTAATAATTTATATCAAGAATTAGAGAATTAGAGAATTTATTCTCCTGACAGTGAATTAATAAGATTTGGAAGAAGGTTTTTGCGGAGCAAAAACTTTTCTCGAATTCTTGATAATTCAGTTGCTGACGCCTTAATAAAATTCTCTAATTCTCTAATTCTTGAAATATAAATAATTGAAATAGTATGATTAAACACTTCAGAAACTTAAAACGAATTATATTTGACCACGAATTACTCGAATTTCACGAATTATTTTTTGATAACTTAGTAGCTATGAATTCGTGGTAAATAATACAATTCGTGTAATTCGTGGTAAAATATAATTAGTGACAAAGGTAAAATTCGTTTAATTCGAGTAATTCGTGGTCAAATATAATTCGTTTAATTCGCGTAATTCGTGGTACAAGTTTAATTCGTGGTACAAGTTTAATTCGTGGTACAAGTTTAATTCGTGGTAAAAGTAATATTCATTTCGGAAGTGTAACTCTGAAGTGTCGGTTGTCCGTGTGTGCCTGTCGGGCGATAGTCTGCAGTTCGGTCAGTTTTTCGGGGTAGTCGGCGGCCACGTCGTGGTCCTCGTGTACGTCGGTGGCCAGGTCGTAGAGTTCCGACTGGCCACGTTTGACGATGAGTTTCCAGTTGGCCTGTCGGACGGCTATCTGGTCCGTCTCGTTAAACTCCCAGTACAGATATTCGTGCGACTGCTGTTCGGCATCGCGCCCCTCCAGCGTGGGCAGGAAGGAAATGCCGTCGAAGTGGTCGGCCTTGCCCAGTCGCGGGTTGCGATATTTTGTGACGTAGTTGTGCTCGCCGATGATGTCGCAGAAGGTGGGCATGATGTCGTAGAATGCGATGGAATGGTTGTTTTTTACACCTGCGGGGACGTGTCCGGGCCAACGGACGATGAAGGGGACGCGTATGCCGCCCTCGTGGCACGAACGCTTCAGACCCTTCAGCACGCCGTCGCGGTTGAAGAACGTCGGGTCGGCACCGCCCTCCTCGTGCGGACCGTTGTCGCTGGAGAAGATGAGCACGGTGTTGTCGGCCATGCCCTTGCGCTCCAGCAGGTCCATGATTTCGCCCACATAAGAGTCGAGGCGCGTAATCATGGCTGCAAACTGAGCATGAACGTTCTCGGCGGCGTGGTACCACGAGGCATTCTGTCCGCGGAAACTCTTGTCCTCGCGGAACTTTTGCCTGTAGGCCTGCAGCAGACTGTCGTCGGGCTGCAGCAGTTCGGCATGCGGAATGGTGTAGGTGAGGAGTCCGTAGAAAGGCTGCCGTCCGTCCTGCCCGGCTATCCACTGCATGGCCTTGCGGTGGATGATGTCGGCGCTGTACTGCGGTCGGCGGTAATAGTCCTCGCCAAAGAACCGGTGCCGGATGTTTTCCTCCAGCAGGTCGCGGCTGACGCCCTGGTCGCCGTCCTTCCGACTGTACTTGTTCAGGAAGTTGGGGTAGTAGGCATGCGCCTGGAACTGACAGATGTAGCCGTAGAACTCGTCGATGCCCCGCTTGTCGGGTGTCGATATGCTGCCTTCGTAGCCGCCGGCCCACTTGCCGAACTGCGCCGTAGCGTAGCCGTTACGCTTCATAATCTCGGGCAGCACCACGTGGGCCGTGTCCAACGGATGCTGGCCGACCACGGCATAGTCCTTGTTGCCGTTGTAGTAGACCTCACCCCTCCAGTACTCCTTGTTGCCGCGCACCTCGCAGTGCCCCGTGTGCTGGCCCGTCATCAGCGAGGCCCGCGAGGGGGCCGAGACGGGACTGCCGGCATAGGCTTGCATGAACTGCATGCCCTCGCGGGCCATGCGGTCGATGTTGGGGGTGGAGATGTAGCGTTGCCCGTAGCAGGCCAGGTCGCCCCATCCCATGTCGTCGCACAGGATGAAGATGATGTTGGGCTTCTGCGTCTGGGCACCGGCCATCATCGGCATGAGGGCGAGGGCCGGAAATAGGCGGAATGCATGCATCGTTAGGTTCTTTTTTATGACTTTGGCCCTCAAAATTACAAATTTGCGGCATAAAAGCCAAATCCGAGGACACAATATTTCGCGGGCACGTGCGTTATATACTATGGTAAAGACGTGAACCGTGGAAAGAGGATATCGCAATAAATGGCATGGAAAGGGACGGAACGGAGGGATAAGTTTGCTCTTATTCCTTCTGCCCTGTTCCCTGCTGCTGGCTATGCTCTCCTCCTGCGGTGCCGACCAGAACATCAAGAAAGGCGATGCGCTGTATGCCATCGGAGAGTACTTCAATGCCGCGGCCGAATACAAGAAAGGCTACAGCCGCACGTCGGTGAAGGACAAGCCGAAGCGTGGCGAGCGGGCATGGAAGATGGCCGAATGCTATCGCCGCATCAACTATACGGCCAAGGCCATCGGTGCGTATCAGAATGCCATCCGATACAAGTATCCCGACTCAATGGCCGTCCTGTACCTGGCCCAGATGCAACATCGCATGGGCGACTACAAGAACGCCGTGAAGAACTATGGCGCCTTCCTGGACAGTGTGCCGGGCGACCAACGGGCCATCGTCGGCATACAGGGCTGTACGCAGGCCCCCATCTGGAAGTCGAAGCCCACACTGCATACGGTGAAGAAGGAACCGCTCTTCAACTCGCGGCGGTCCGACTTCGCTCCGGCACTCTATGGCGACGAATGGGACCAGATGGTCCTCACCTCCACGCGGCCACAGGCCAGCGGAAGCGACATGAGCGGCATCACGGGCGTCAAGGCCGGTGACTTGTTCCTGTCCAAGAAGGACGAAAAGGGGAAATGGCAGGCGCCGGAGCGCATAGAGTCGGAGGTGAACAGCGAATACGACGAGGGGGCATGTTGCTTCTCGCCCGACGGCAAGACGATGTACTTCACCCGCTGTGCCCACGACCCGTCCTATCCCCGATATGCACAGATATACACCAGTCAGCGCAGCGATGCCTCGTGGGGAAAGCCCACGTTGCTCGAAATCTCGCGCGATACGCTGTCGTCTTACGCCCATCCGGCAGTCAGCCCCGACGGCGACTGGCTCTATTTTGCCAGCGACATGCCGGGCGGACTGGGTGGCATCGACATCTGGCGCATTGCCATCACCGAGAACGGACTGGGCGGCGTGGAGAACCTGGGAGAGCCCATCAACTCGGTGGGTAACGAGATGTTCCCCGTGTTCCGTCCCAACGGCGACCTCTACTTCTCCAGCGACGGCCATGTGGGCATGGGCGGACTCGACCTCTTCCGGGCTGAGCAGGACACCACCGGCGCATGGCACATCGAGAACATGCGCTTCCCCATGAACTCCCCAGGCGACGACTTCGGCATCACATTCGAGGGACTGCACAATCGCGGCTTCTTCTCCACCAACCGGGGCGATGCACGCGGCTGGGACCACATCATGTCGTTCGAGTGTCCGGAGGTCTTGCAGACGGTCAAGGGATGGGTCTACGAGAAGGATGGCTACGAACTGCCGGAGGCCGTGGTCTACATGGTGGGCAACGACGGCACGAACCTGAAACTCAGCGTCAAGGGCGACGGGTCGTTCGAACAGGTCATACAGCCGAATGTGGACTATGTGATTCTGGGCACCTGCAAGGGCTATCTTAACCACACCGAAGCCCTGCGTGTGGACACCAGCACTACGAGCCAGGAGTACACCCTACAGTTCCCCCTGGCCAACATCTCGGCCCCCGTCCTGGTGCGCAACGTCTTCTACGAGTTCGACTCTGCCGAACTCACCCCCAACAGCACGCAGGCCTTGGATTCACTCGTCGACCTCCTGCAGGAGAACCCCAACATCACCATCGAACTGGCCAGCCATTGCGACTATCGCGGAGCGGACGAGTACAACGAACGCCTCAGCCAGCGACGGGCCGAGAGCGTGGTGAACTATCTCATAGAGCACGGAATCAAGCAAGACCGCCTAACCCCCGTGGGCTATGGCGAAGGACGGCCGAAGGTGGTCACCCGGAAGATTGCCGAGCAGAACCCCTTCCTGCAGGAGGGCGACACCCTGACGGAGACCTTCATCTTGAGCATTCCCGATGAGACCCGGCAGGAGGTGTGCAACGCCCTGAACCGAAGGACCGAATTCCGCGTACTGCGTACCACTTACGGACTCTTCGAGGGATTACTGAAGAAGGATGAGGAGAAAAATGAGAAGGGGGAGAAAGAGGAAGCGGTCACAGACACGCCGTAAACGTGAAACCGGCAGTGCGTGTCAGGGGCTCGTAGGTGGGCATGACCAAGAAACCTTTGTCGTTTCGGTCCTTGTCCAGACCAAACCACTTACGTTCCAGAGGCAGCAGCCAATAAGCAGCATGTACGGACAGGATGCCCATTCCGGCACCCGCCAGCACATCGTTGATGTACGCCCGGCCGTTGTACATCTGCAAGACGCCGATGCCGGCGGCGACGGTGTACATGCCCATGCCCCATGCCCAACCGCGTTCGATGCGTGTCTGCTCGGCAGCCAGGAAGGCGTTGGCCGTCTTGAATGAAGGAAAGGAGTGGCGCCCCTTGCCGTCGGGCCGCCGTTCGCGCACGCAGGCATTGACGATGGGCATCGTGGAGTAGAGCAGGGCATAGCTCGTGGCTTTCACCAACATGCGGTCTACGAGGTTGTGCTTGCACTTCGGCCCGAAGGCTATGTTCAGCACCTGTGCGCCCAACGTTATCCATGTCTCCACTTTCGCCTTGCGATGATTGCCCCGTCCGCGTTGGAAAGCATCGCGAACGTCGTATTTTATCTCACACAGGCGTGGGTTGGCCACGGCCACGGCTCCCAGGGTTATCAGTGCTGCGGGCACGATGATCTGCTGGGGGCGTATCAGCGACTTGCCTTTCTTCGGTTCCTTGAAGTCGGCCATCACCATGTTGGCGATGAGGGTGTCCACTTCGGCCCTCATCTCGGCCTCCTCCTCTTCCTGTCGGATGATGCTGATGAGCGAATCGACTTCGGCTCGCATGTCCGGCAGCGTGTCGAAGGGGATGGGCTCAGCAGGCTGCTGGGCAGAAGCGGGGAGGATGAGAAAATGAGAAAATGAGAGAATGAGCAGGCTCGACCGAAGGTCAAAATGAGAAAGCCGTGCTGCAAGCTTTCTGAAAGAGTCGTTTATATTGAGCGCCTTTCTCATTTTCTCATTTTCTCATTCTCTCATTTTCTCCACCTCTCATTTTCTCATTCTCTCATTTTCTCAACATGTTTCTTGCCCGTTCCATCAGGGTGTCGCGTCCGCGAGCCACATCGGCCGAGTCTAACGTGCAGGGGATGTCGGGCGAGATGCCGAATTCGATGTGTTGCATGTCCTTGTCAAACGAGGGCGAGGCACTGAAGCGTACGGCCCATCCGTTGGGCAACTCGGACGAGAATGGCATGCCTGAACCGCCACCCGAAGGGTCGCCCAGGGTCGTCACGTTGGGACATGCGCGCACATTCCGGATAAAAGTGTTGCAGGCCGAGTAGCATTCGCGGTTTTGCAGCACCACGACGCGCTTCTGCCATCTCACCCCCTTCGAGGGCTCTATGTATTCGGGTTGTGGGGCAGAGAAGTCGTTGTGCCCGCGGCCGGTCTTGTATTGTGAGTAGCCCACCAGGATGCGTTCGTTGGTCAGTCGCTGGCTCAGCAGTTCGGCCATGGAGAGCTGGCCGCCCGTGTTGCCGCGCACGTCAATGATGAGTCCGTCGCAAGAGCGCAGGTAGTACAGGACGTCGTCGAGATTGCCCTCGCCCACGGCAGAGGCAAAAGACTCATAGACCAGCAGTCCGATGTTGTCCTCCAGGATGCGGTACTTGATGCCCGCGGCAATCTTGTAGTCGGTGCCCAGATAGCGGTCGCGCAGTTCCTGGCTCCACTGGCGCGGATAGTCCTCGTGCCACGCCCAGTAGCGGCTGACGTCGGCCGAGGTGTAGAGGTTGACGTGCCCGTCGCGCAATTCGGCAAGCATGTCGGTCAATACCTCTTGCAGTTGCACCTTGCTCATTTTTGGGTTGATGCGCTGACGGTAGCGCGTGTGCACCTCGTTCCAGTCGAGTCCATAGGTCTCGGCCTTGTAATCGAGGAAGCAGTAGTGTTCGTCGATAATCTGCCACAGCGCCTCGAAGTTACCCTCGGGCGTATCGTCGAAGGTTTCCTCGCGGACACAAGAGGTCAGTGCCGAGCCCAGGATAGTTAGGAGTAGTAATAAAGAGTGCCTCATACAATGCTGCAAAGGTAGTTATAATCTTGCGATAACGCAAATTATTTCGTATCTTTAACCTTCGGTTTTAGATACTCCCGCTCGGAAAACTACAAATTAATTTGTGTTTTCTCTCGCTTAATCGTATCTTTGCACCTATGATATTGGTATTTGGGGGAACAACGGAGGGCAGAACGGCCATAAAGACTCTGGAAGAGGCCGGCAACGTCTATTATTACTCGACCAAGACGGGCGAGCAGGACGTAGTCATGCACCATGGCCGGCGCATCGACGGGGCCATGAATGGTCAGGCGATGAGGCAGTTCTGCCAAGGGCATGACATACGGCTCATCGTGGATGCCGCCCACCCTTTTGCCAAAGTCCTGCACCAGACGATAGCCGATGTTGCAGAGGCCCTGCACCTGCCTGTCGTCCGTTTCGAGCGCATCTATCCGCCGCGCGACCCCAGTCTGACGTGGATCGACGATTACGGTGAACTTGCTTCCCTGCCCACGCCCGTCACCCTCCTTGCCACCACGGGCGTGCAAAGCATCGCCCGGCTAAAACCCTTGGAGGACAGGGGCATCCGCATCTTTTACCGAATACTGAACCGCCCCTCGTCCATTGCCCAGGCCAAGGCACAGGGAGCCGCGGAACAGCAACTTTGTTATTACGAGGATGCCGGGGGCATTCCCGTGGAGGCCGATGCCATCCTGCTGAAGGAGAGCGGCGAGAGTGGTGGCTTTGCCGAAAAGGTGAAGGCCGCCAAGGCGCAGGGCATGGAGATAATAGTGCTGAGGCGCCCGCCCATGCCCACGGGCTTCCACCTCGTCGATGGCGAACATGGACTGCGCCGCATGGTGGAACACCTGCTGCCCGAGTTCTATCCCCTGCACAGCGGACTCACCACGGGCACCTGTGCCACGGCTGCTGCCCTTGCTGCCGCCATCCGGCTCGCGAAGGGGGAAATACCGGATGAGGTTCCCGTTCGCTTGCCCAACGGCGAGACCATCAGTGTGTCCGTCGGCTACGGCGAGGACTATGCCTGTTGCATCAAGGAGAGCGGCGACGACCCCGACGTGACCGACGGCATCGAGATTCGCGCACATGTCGAACGGGCCGCCGACTTCGAAATACGGGGCGGAGAAGGTATCGGCCGCTTTACCTTGCCCGGCTTCGACTTCCCTCCCGGTGAAGCGGCCATCAACCGTGTGCCGCGCGAGATGATTCGCCAGAACATTCAGTTGCTCTGCGACCAACTTTCAATTTCCAACTTTCAATCTTCAATCTTCAGTCTTCAATTTTCAATCATCCTGTCTGTGCCCAACGGACGGGAAATCGCCCTTCGCACCTTCAATCCGCGCCTGGGCATCGAGGGCGGCATCTCGATAATCGGTGTCTCGGGCATCGTGAAGCCCTACAGCGAGGAGGCCTTCGTCCAGAGCATCCGCAAGTGCATGGAGGTGGCCTGGGCCAGCAAGGCGGAACGTGTGGTCATCGGCAGCGGCATGAAGAGCGAGCAGCAACTGCGCCGCCTCTATCCCGACCTGCCCCGTCAGGCCTTCGTGGAATATGGCAACTACATCGGCGAGACGCTCCGCATGGCCGATGGACTGGGCTTTTCCCACGTCACCCTCGGCATCATGATAGGCAAGGCCGTGAAACTTGCACAGGGCCACCTCGATACCCACAGTCGACGCGTCACGATGGACAAAGCCTTCGTCGCCCAACTCCTGCGCGAGGCCGATTGTTCCTCCGAAGTCCTCGCCCGCGTCGCCGGCATCACTGTCGCCCGCGAACTCTGGAACCTCCTCACTCCCGACGAGGCCCAGCGCTTCTCCCAGGTCATCGTCAGCCATTGCCGCGAACACTGCGCCCCACTGTTGCCCGATGGGGAACTCACCATCCTACTGCTGAGGAGTGGTGACTAACGAAAAGGAAATTCCCAACGAGAGATATTCGTCAGTACTGCCCCTTGCGCCGGAAAAGCACGGCGGCAATGACGGGGGCACCGACGAGGGCCGTGACGCTGTTTACGGGCAGTGCGCCCTCGAAGCCGGGCATGCGGGCGATGAGGCTGCACATGAGGGCCAGGCAGGCGCCTACCATCGCCGTGCCGGGCATGAGCAGACGGTGGTTGCTGGTGCGGAAGAGGCTGCGTGCCAGATGGGGCACGGCCAGGCCGATGAACATGATGGGGCCGCAGTAGGCCGTGACGATGGCCACGAGTATGCCTGACGAGGCGATGACGAGCATACGCTGGCGCTGCACGTCGAGACCGAGGTTGCGGGCATATTCGTCGCCTAAGAGCAGCAGGTTCATGGGCTTGACGAGGAGCATGCTCAGGGGCAGCAGCACGGCCATCAGTACGACGAAGAGCACCATCTGGTCACCCGACACCCGGGCAAACGAACCGAGGCCCCAGACGACGTAGGCCTTGATGTCCTCCTCGTTGGAGAAGAACTTCAGCACGCCGATGACGGCATTGGCCAGGTAGCCTATCATGACGCCGATGATGAGCAGCGTGACGTCGCCCTTCACCTTTTGCGATACGTAGAGGATGAGCAGCATGACGGCCAGGGCTCCCACGATGGCTCCCAGCGACATGGCCACGTCGCCCAGGTAGCCCAGACGGCTCAGGGCCACGCCGCCCAGCGACCCCGACATCAGTACGACGAAGGCGACACCCAGTGAGGCGCCGTTCGAGATGCCGAGCACGGAGGGGCCGGCCAGGGGATTGCGAAAGACTGTCTGCATCTGCAGGCCACTCACGGCCAGTCCTGCCCCCGCCACCGTGGCGGTCAGGGCCTGCGGCACACGGCTGCTCCACACGATGTTGTACCATATCTCGCTGGCGCCTCGGTTGCCCGTCAGGATGCTCAGGATGTCCTTTACGGGAATGTGTACCGTGCCCAGCAGCAGGTTGAGCACGAAGCACACGGCGATGGACACCAATAGGACACAGAATAAAAATAGATTACGACGCATATATATATTATCGACTACAAATCATGGTTATTTCAGTAATTGGT
The DNA here is from genome assembly GCA_946626595.1 of uncultured Prevotellaceae bacterium. Taxonomy (GTDB): domain Bacteria; phylum Bacteroidota; class Bacteroidia; order Bacteroidales; family Bacteroidaceae; genus Physcousia. Next base: position 15,392 of record CAMOUQ010000004.1, read on the forward strand.
AGTACTTGCCTTCGTGGCCGGGCAGCAGTTCGGGATGGAAGACGGCCACGAGGTCGGCCAGCACCTGGTCGGGTTCCACGGGTGCCGACTCATAGTAGGGCGTCTGTCGCATGTTGCAGTAGATGACGTGCCGCTCCCTGAAGGCCTTGAACAGGGCGTTGCGTGGTTCGCTGGCCAGCAGTGCCTCGTAGGAGAACTGGCCGGGGAAACTGTTCAGTATGCGCCAGTAGTCGGCATTGGCCGCTGTGGCGTAGAGTTGTTCGTACTCCAGGTTCACGCCGCCCGTATTGTCGTCGTGGATGATGTAGTCGGCACCGGCATCGCGGAACATCTGTGCCAGATGGTTGCGGCCGCCCACGGCATACCAGTTGCCGCCGTGCATCTCGCCGCTGAAGACGGTGGGCACGGCCTCGCCCTCATTGCCTGTGGGGGAGGCGAGCAGTGAGTCGACGCGCTGCTTCAGACCGTTGTAGCGCCGTTCGATGCCCTGGAACACCTCGTTGGCCTCCGCTTCGCGACCGATGAACAGGCTGACGAACTTTATCCATTCGGCCTGCCCCAGCGGGGTGGGTTCCTTGTATCCGAGATGGGGGATGAGCGTGATGCCCGTCTCCTTGATGGCGTCGTAGCCGCCGCGCTTGAAGGGCGAGATGAAGATGACATCGGGGTTGGCGGCCAGGATGAGTTCCGTGTCGAAGTTGCCCTCCATGCCTATCTTCTGTATGCTGCCGTCGCCGACACGTTTCAGGATGTCCTTGTTGTAGAGGTTCTTCGTGCCCGTGATGCCACGGATAAAATCGTGCGCACGGAGGGCCGTGAAGTTGCTGAGTTGCAGGGCCGTCATGGTGATGGTGCTGCGTATGGGCACCTCCACGCGTTCGTACCCTTCGGGCACCTCAGTCTCGCTCCCCCTGGGCACAAGGGCAAAGGCATAGCCTATAGGCATGCGGTCGTCTTCGTCGGCCTGCGGGTCGCTCACCTCCACCAGTCGGACGCCGTCCTTCAGGTATTTGACCGTGAAACCCTTGGCATAGCGTGGAACAATCCGAAGGGCGGAATCCACGTCGTCCGTCGTTTCCACTTCGCTGCGGTTGCCTGTGCGCGTTGGCGAGCAGGCAAATAGTGTCAGCACCAGGAGCATAGCCCCCATGAGGGATAGGTAGTGTGTCTTTCGCATATCGTTGTGCTTTTATGGTTCACCCCTCGGTCTCGCCCTTGCGAAAGAGATGGGTGAAGTGTTTGTTATATAACTCCGAGAGCCCCTGACGGTTGTCGATGGCCTCGCCCACGACGAGCATGGTGGTCAGGGTCAGGTGGTTGTCGTGTACGATGCGGGCCAGGTCCTTCAACTGACCGCGATATATCCGCTGGTCGGGCCACGTCAGGTGGTAGCAGGCGGCCACGGGTGTGTCCTCGGGATATTCCTGTAAGAGTTCGTTCTGAACGTCGTCAACGATGGCTGCCGAGAGGAATATGCACATCGTCGACTGCGAACGGGCCAGGAGGTGCAATTGCTCCTTCTCGGGCATGGGCGTGCGCCCCTCGCCGCGGGTGAGGATGATGGTCTGAGTGCGTTCGGGTATGGTGAACTGCGAGCGGAGTTCGGCGGCTGCGGCCAGGAACGAGGAGATGCCGGGAGTGATGTGGTACGACATTCCCTCGCGGTCGAAGTAGGCCATCTGCTCCTGGATGGCACCGAAGATGCAGGGGTCGCCGGTGTGCAATCGCACGATGAAATGGCCCCGTTTGTAATGTTCGTGCATCAGTTGGCATTGTTCCTCCAGATTCATGTCCGCACTGCTGCGAACCACGGCCCCGGGCTTGTGGCACTCCGTCAGTGCCTTGGGCACCAGGCTGCCGGCATAGAGGATGAGGTCGGCCCTCTCTAGCATCTTGCGGCCGCGCACCGAAATCAGGTCGGGGTCGCCAGGACCTGCACCGACTATCTCCACATGACCATTTCGTTGGCGCAGGTGGTCGTAGTCGATGGCCAGTGCGGCCGTCCAGTTCTTACCTTTCACTTTGGGGATGATGAGTTTGCCGTGATTGGAACCCAGGATGGCTGCCGCCTCGCAGACACTGGGTGTGCCTACGTGCTTCTTGACCGTGGCACTGGGATTGGGCACCTCGACAGCCGCCAGTTCTTCTGCCGTGAAGTACACCACCTCCTCTTCGTATTCATCTTCGAGCATGGCGCAAAAGTCCTCATCCTCTTTCACGTCGATGGTGCAATATCGGTGGGAGCAGGGGAGAATGCCGTGCTGTGCAAAGGCCTCGTCAATCTGGTCGTAGATGTCTTCGTAGTCGCTGGGATGGTGGGCCAGACCGAACCCTATCGTTCCCACCATGGGCACGAAATGCAGTTCCAGCATCCCGTAAGGCGCAGAACGATTGTAGGGCGAGACGATGATGAGCAGTTTGTATTTCCGTGGATCGGCCTCGCTGATGTCGTTGATGAGGGTGACGTGTTCGGGCTTGGTGGCTTCCAGGTAGTCGGTGCCTTCGTCGCGGGCCTCCAGCAGCAGGGCCGTGGGCTGACGGTTGACGAAGGCGAAGATGCACTGGTTCATGTCGTCTTCGCTCGCTACGGGCCAGTCGAAACGCTGCTCCAGGGTGTCCAGTGCCCACAGGCCTGCGTTGTCGCTCTGTGTGGTAATCACCTCACGGGCTCCCAGCAGGGCGGCAATGTTGCGCGTCAGTTCGTTGGCACCGCCGACGTGCCCCGAGAGGACAGAGATGGCGTGTTGGCCTAAAGAGTCGATACACACGACGGCAGGGTCTTCGTGCTTGTCCTCGATGAAAGGGGCAATGGTGCGGACGCAGATGCCCAAGGCCCCGATGAAGACGAAGGCATCCTGTCGTTTCCATTCTTTGCCTACGTTCTCGCGCTGAATGCTCTTTGCACCGAGTTGTCTCTTCAGTATGGAGGCAATCTCGCCTCCGGCCTCACTAATCTGAATGATGGCTATCTTTTGCATCGCAGTATGGTTATGGGGTGATGGTCATTGAGTTGTATTCTTGTGGGTGGGTCCTGCCTTAGTCCCAGTTCCTGGCAGGCTTCGTCCCATAGGCGGTGGCTGTCGGTGGTGACCTTGGGGGCCACGACGCTGTTCATCACGATGATGCCCTCGGGGGCCAGATAGCGTAGCACCTTCTCCATGATTTCCTTCAGCCGTCCGCCGTGTCCGCCGATGAAGACGGCATCGGGCCGTGTTCTGTCTGTTGCGACTGAGTCGCAACAGACAGAACAGAAGTCGCCAATATGTACCCCAATGCCCGGAGCACCGTGGCGGCGCATGTTCTCGTGGATGATGGCTTCGCATTCGGGACGAATCTCGAAGGCTTCGATGTGCAGATGGGGGAACAAGAGACGAGCCTCGATGCTGACGCTGCCCGTACAGAAGCCTATGTCCCAAAGCACATGGCGACGGGGCAGGTCGAGGGCTTGCAGGGTGAGCAGGCGGATGGGCATCTTGGTTATCATCTTCTCGCGCCCGTCGAGCAGGGCGAAATCCTTGTCTTGAATGCCATACTCCCTACCTCTTACCTCTTGCTCCTTGCCTCTGAGAATTACGCAGTTCGGCATGGCAAAGTCGTGTAGGGCAACCTCTTCAAGGGAAAGCGAAGTGACCCTTTCGAGTTCGGGGTTCCCTAAGTGCTCGCCTACATACATATTATAATAGGTATAGCCATACTCCAACATTCGTTGGGCGATGGCCGCTGGTGTGTGTTCCTTGTCTGTCAGAATTCCTATCTTGGTTGCTCGCTCTATCAAGGCACGGTCGAATTCCGGCCAGGGGCGGCCCGTGAGCGATACGATGCGCATGTCATGATAAGGCATCGCCAGTCTGTGAGCCAGCATCTGCAGGGAATTGAATGTCGGATATACCTTGATCTCGGCCTCGGGGAACTCGCGCTGAAGCGTGTTGGCAAAGCCAAAGAACAATGGGTCGCCGGAGGCAAAGACGATTAACGACCCCTCTCCCCGCTCCCCCGAGGGGGAGAGCCTCCGATACTCATCAAACACCTTGCTAAGCGGTATGGTAATGTCTATCCACTCGGCGTCAGGAGGCAATAGTGGCATCACGATTTCGTGATGACGCTTGCCACCGGAGAATACTCTTCCCTGGCGAATGATGTCTATGACCTCGGGCGGGAACCACGGTTTGGGATTGTCTGTTATTCCAATGACGATAAAGCGCATGATAAACTTTCAATCTTCAATCTTTAATCTACAAGTCTCTCCCTGGTTTCAGTTGTTCGGCATCGTCGAAGGTAAGTATGGCATTGCAGAGCGTGGCGGCCAGGTTGCTGCCCCCCTTGCGCCCTTCGACGATGATTTTGGGAATCTGTTTCAGTGTCTTTACGGCGTGCTTGCTTTCGCACACATGCACGAAACCAACCGGGGCGGCAATGATGCCTGCGGGATGCATCCGTCCCTTGCGCACGAGGTCGCAAATCTCGAAGAGGGCCGTAGGTGCATTGCCCACGACATAGAGGGCATCGGGGTATTCCTCTGCCGCCAGTTGCATGCAGGCCTGACTGCGGGTGATGCCCTTCTCGTCGGCCATCTGTTTGGAACGTGGGTCGTTGATGTAGCAATGCACCTCGATGCCCAGTCTTTCCAGTGCCCCCTTGCGAATGCCGCTGGCTGCCATCGTAACGTCGGTCACGATGTGTCGAAGTGTGCCGTCCTTTACCTTGTTATATAGTATTTCCGTGGCGCGTTCGTCCATCCACAGGCACTCTTCCATGCCGAAGTCCACGGTTGTGTGGATGGCATGGAGCAAAGGCCACAGCCGCCACACGGGCACATCGGGATTCTGCATCTCGGAGCGTATGGTGCGGAACGACTCGTTCATGATTTGCTGGCCAACACCTCCCTCTCCTTGGGAGAGGGCTGGGGTGAGGTTATACCCTCGGGGCGTGATGAAACGGTCCTGCCATGCATACGATTGGCTGTTGCCGACGATGACGACGGTGAACATGTCCACTTGTTCGGGGTCAAACTCTCCGAGGGTTGTCAGGGTTGCGGCTTCATCCTCGCGCCCTGCCTGCCGGACATAGCCGACGGGTGTTTCGGGCGAACGGCCTTCTTGCAGGAAGATTTCGACGAGGCGATGGAGTTGCCAATAGCGACCGTTCGACTTCGGATTATAGATGGCCGTCACGAAGTCGCCAAGGGCAGCGGCTCGGATGCGCCGCTCGATGGTTGCCCAAGGTGTCATCAGGTCGGAAAGGGAGATGACACAGAAGTCGTGCCCCATGGGGCAGCCGAGCAGCGATGCCGCCTTCTGAAAGGCCGAAATGCCGGGCAGGACGACAATCTGTGGCCCCTCTCCCCGCTCCCCCCGTGGGGGGGAGGGCTTGCTTTCCTCATGAGGGAGAGGGGCAGCCATCTCATAGATGAGCGGCGCCATGCCATAGATGCCTGCGTCGCCCGAGGAGATAACCACTACGTCCTTGCCCTCTTGGGCCAAGGCAAAGGCCTGTTCGGCCCGTTCGCGTTCGCGCTTCATGCCTGTGTCGATGCACTGGCATCCGGGCTTCAGGTATGGTCCGATGAACTGGAAGTAATACTTGTACCCGACTACTGCATCCGCATGGCTCACGGCCTCGATGACTGCCGGGGTGATGTCTTCTTTGCTGCCGGGACCAATGCCGGCGATGGTTATCTTGCTCATGTTAAGAAGTTGATAGTTTATGGCTGGTCGTTGGCATCATCAATCTTGAAGACAACAAACATGCCGTAGGCGTCGTAGTTGCCGTAGTCGAACTCCTGGACGAGGCGGTCGCCATCGTAGATGGCCATGAACTCGAACACAAGTTGCCACTGGGCAGAGAGAAGGGGACGTTGCTGAGTCCAGTGTTCAGGTTGGAAGAGATAGTTGCGCCAGTTGTTGCCGAGGCGGATGATGATGTGGTGCGTCGCGCCACCATAGTCGAGGGTCAGTGCCACGGGAACGGGCTCGAAACTCATCAGGGTGCTGACGTAGTCCGTGTAGTACTTGAAGTCGTAGCGGGCCGAGATGTCCTGGTTCGGAACATCGGCGAGCGCCTTCGACAGGTCGGGGTCCTGCACGATGTGCGAGAGCCGACTGACGGGGAAATCGTGGAAGAAGATGCCCTGCATGTCGTAGTCGGTGATGGACATCGTGGCCTCCTTTATCTTTTCGCCAAAGAGCGAGTCCTGTTTGTTGAGGGTGTATATAATATTGTATTCGCCCCCGTACGTACCCGCCAGTTTCGTTCCGTATTCCTGCTTCTGCGCCTTCGACAGGCGCGGTGGCAGATTGTCGTTGTGGCAGGCCACAACCATCAGGGCTGCAATCATCAGCCCCATACCTCTCATCGTTTTCGTTGCTTTCAACATAACAGTTTTTGTATTGCTATACATTAAAAACACTGAAACCTGTGAATTATTGTCCCTCTTTGGCATTAAATATTTTTAAGGATGCTTGTCAGTACGCCATGTGGAGGCTGACGAGGTACGAACGACCGGGATTGATGGTCGAATAGTTCGATGTCCAGAGCGAACGGTCGCGCTGGTTGAAGAGGTTTTCGATGCCAAGGCCCGGCTCCAGAGTGAAGTTGCGGAGCGTGATGGTGTGGCGCGTCATGAGATCCCACTGTCCGATGGCGTCGGCATAGCCGTAGGTGCTGCTGTAGCGCCGGCTCTGCATGTGGCCGTTCAGGGTGATGTTGAGGTGGTACTGTTTCCACGTCTTGTCCCACGAAGCGAGGACGTTGCCCACGTGGCGCACGCTCTTGTCGACGGGCGATGTGGTGACGACGTAGGTTTGCGTGTTCTTGTCCAGCGTCTGCGTCTTGGCCTCCGAGTCGGTGAACGTGTAGCCACCGCCGAGGGTCAGGCCATAGGGCAGGAGGAACTTCACCGAGGCGCTGATGCCTCGCAGTGTGGCGCGGTCGATGTTGTCGCGCTGGCGCAGGGTCTTCCAACCTTCCGCCTGGATGTCGGTCAGGTGGGCGTCGGCATCAATCTCGGCCTGCGTCATGGTGCGGTAGTTTATCATGTCGCGAATCTTGTTCATGAAGGCACTGACGCTCAGGCTCACCCACGAATTGCTGTATTCGGCATTGACGTTCAGGAAGTGGTTCTTCTCGGGCTTCAGGTCGGGGTTGTAGAACGTGTATCGCGAAGCCGTCTTGGCCTGGTCGGTGGCATAGAGTTGGGAGAGGGTGGGGGTGCGATAGCCTCCGGCGTATGAAGCACGCAGACGGAACCCTTGGATGTGATAGAAGAAACCCACGTTGGGCGTGAAGGCAGCACCGAAGTTGTCGTTCTGCGTGTAGCGGACGCCCACGACGCCCTCCAGTCCGCGGACTATCTTCACCTCGTCCTGGGCAAAGAGGTTGTAGGTGTTCGTTGTCTCGAAGTCGATATTGTCGCTCTCGCTGTGCAGACTCTCCTGCACGAACTCCGCTCCAGCCGACAGTTTGTTCCAGTCAGCCAGTCGGAAGATGCCGCGCAGGGTCTCGTTGACGTAGTGGGTGCGCTTGCGTGTCTCGTCGTAGGCTTCTTTGTCAGCGGTCTGCCAGTAGTCGTAGCGCGAGTCAAAGTTGTCGCTATATACATCTAAATATATATGCGTCCGCGTGTTGGGTGCCCATCGTGCACCTCCGCCGTAGGTGTAGGAGCGATGATGAAGGTCGTAGGTGTAGGCCTGCTTCGGTGTGTAGGTGTAGGTCGTGGCCCCCGTGGCATCGGTGCCCTTCTTCTGGGTGAAATAGGTGGCCGAGCGGTCGCGGTCAGTCAGGTAGTCGTAGTAAGAACCTCGGAGATAGACCGACCATTGGTCGTTGAACCGCCACTCCAGTTTCTCGCTGATGTTGTTGCTGTGATAGCCGGTGGACATGGGGCGCCCGGTGAGTTTCAGCACCGTGTTGTCCCCCTCCTCAAACTCCTGATAGCGGTTCACCTGCCACGAGTCGGCCTGGTGATGGGTGTAGGCCGTCTGACTGGAGAAATGGCCCTGATTGACGTCGATGTGAATGTCCTCGTCCATGCGTCCGTTGTTCAGCACGCGGGTGGTGGAGGAAGCCGATACGGGTTCCCGGTTGTCGTCTGTGATGATGTTGATGACGCCGGCGATGGCGTCCGAACCATAGAGGGCCGATGCCGCCCCGCTGAATATCTCTATGCGGCGGACGTTGTCCATCGAGATGCGGCTCCAGCGGTCGTCGCCCGATACGCGCTTGCCGTTTTCCAGAATGACGATATAGTCGTCGCTCACGCCGTTGAAGTTGATGAACGTGCCCATGCCGTTGGTGTGCGAAGTCACGGTGGTGGTCAGTTTGGAGAGTGCATCCTGCAGGTTGGTGACCTGTGCATCGCGCAGTTCCTTGGCCGAGATGACCTTGACGGCCACCGGTGACGTGTTGGCCCGTCGGTAGGTGCCCGTTCCGGTGATGACTACGGGGTTGAGCGTCTGTGTCTGTTCGGGTGCGATGCGCGCCGTATCGCGCTGCACGGGCTGTGCTGCCAGGTTAGTGGCGCAGCACAGTAGCGTCAGTATTGTTGCTTTGTATTGCCTGTTCATTGTTTTTGCCAAAAACTCTGCACAGGGCTTAATGCCCCGTGCAGAGTCACCTTACACATTATATAAAAATAGAGTTCAGAAAGAGATTTATTCTTCCTCCTCGGCGAACATCTCGATGGCTTCCTTGGTGTGGCTCTTCCAGATGTTGCGAATCTTGGCATAGTCGCCCAGGCCCTTCAGTATGCAGTTGTTGGCCTTGTTGCTGTCGTTGCCGTCGTAGTTGCAGGTGAAGCCCTTCTCTTGGAAGAACTCGCGCCAACTGTCGCCCTTGTTCTCGATGCCCGACATGTCGTTGTGGGCATGGTCACCGGCGATGCACATCAGGGCGTGCAGGGTGATGGTGGCACCCGTGGCTACCTTGCCCTCCATGCGGTCGGCCCAAAGGTCGTCGATGAGGTTGCCTTCCATGTCCACGGTGGCTACGAAATAGTTGGGGTTAATCTTCTGTAACTGGTTTTCGAGTTGTGTGTAGCGGATGTTGCCGTTGCCGTAGTTATAGCCCTCGGGGTTACCATGACCCAGGAACACCATAGCATTGCCGCCCTTCACGTACTGGTTGAACTCGCTGTTGAGCACGTCGGCCACATCCTCTACGTCCTCCTCTTCGGCCATCAGCGGGCCGCCGATGAACACCTTCACGCCCTTTTCCAGATAGTCGGGGTCGAGGTCGCCGTAGACGTTGTTCTTGAAGTCCTTGATGTAGGTGTCGCGCAGGCGCAGGTATTCCTCACCGGGGATGATGTGGAGCGACTGCACGCGCACCTCCTCGTACTTCTGGCGGCCGATGGCCTCGAGCCAGAAGTTGGGGGCATAGAAGTCCTGCCTCTCGTAGTGCTCGCCCTCGCGGCTCTTGTTGATGCAGATGGCGGAGGTGAAAGAGAAGTAGACGTCGTAGTCCTTGAAGGCCTGGTCGCCCTCGTAGTCGGCCACGATGCCCTTGAAGGTCTGGTGGGCATTCTCCCACGTTGAGCCGAAGGCCACCAGCAGGAGGGCCTTCTTGTTACCGCTCTTGGCCTTCTTGGCCTTCACCTGAGATTCCACACTCGACAGGTACTTCTCGAAGTTGCCCTGCTGTACGTCGTCATCGTCGGAGCAAGCCGTGAAGCCTGCCGACATCACCATGGCTGCGAGAGCCACAAAAAGAAACTTAATCTTCTTCATTTTGTTTTTGTTTGATGGTTGAATAATTAGATTGTTGTTTAACTTTGGTTCCTTGATTGAAGCGCACCACCAGCGCGGCGAATACCGTCGTGCCAGGCGTAGTGGTGCCCAGGTGGCGCAGGTGGGGCGTGCGGTCGACATAGTTCAGGATGTTGTCCACACCGGCCTCCACGCGGAAGAGCGTGCCCCGCGACACTTTGTATTGTGAATTGTGAATTGTGAATTCATAACTCCCCGTCAGTCGCCACAGGTGATAGGCCTTGCCGTTGCCGTAGTTCTCGTAGTGCCGGGTGGACGATGCCCGTCCGTAAAGTCCCAGCGTAATTTTTTCTCCTCTTTCCTCTCTCTTCTCGCCCTTGAACATGTAGTTCCATGTGGCAAACAAGTTGCCCTTGTGGTGAGCCGTGCCGTCGATCGTCAGGCGGCGCAGTTGCTCCGTCTGTTCGTCGTAGACGCTGCCGCGAGCCTTCAGGTAACTGTAACCGCCGCCCACATCCACGCCCTTTCCGACATTCCAGCGCACATTGACATCCACGCCTGCCGTATAGGCATCTTCCAGATTCCGGTACTGGCGCACGAAGGCCGGGTCGTAGCGCAGGATGAGGTCGCCCGGAGCCTCCGACGTCGGTATGGTCACGAGGTTTATCATTTGGTCTACCTTATTATAATAGCCTGTCGCGCTCACGCTCAGGCGCGAGGTGCGGTACTCGGCGTTCAGGGAAAAGTAGTTGCTCGTCTGCGGCTTCAGGTCGGTGTTGCCCATGAACAGGCGCACACCGCCCATGTCGCGGACGTAGCGATAGTGTTGCTCCTTGGGGGTGGGGGACTTGAAGCCCTGTGCCCACGAAGCACGCAGGCGGAAGTCGCCCAGGCTCAGCATGGCCGACAACTTAGGGCTCAGGTGAAGCCCGAACTGCCCATTGTGGGTCAGTCGAAGGCCTGCCGTCACGTTCAGCACTTTCCAGGGGTTCCATTCCTCTTGGGCATAGACGGCCTGCGTCCAGTCGCGGGCGCGGTCGGCATCGATGCGCTGAGGGGCCCGAAGCCAGTCGTGGCGGAAGTCGTAGCCTACGCTCAGCCGATGCTCGCGTGTCAATGGGAACACGCCCTTCAACTGCGCCATCGTGCGACGTTGGTCGGCTTGCAGCGCGCGGTCACCGTCGTAGTAGATGTTGGGGCGGGCCGGGTCGTCGGTCTCCACGAGCCAACCCCGTTCCGAGGTGTAGTCGTAGTAGTAGCCGTGGCGGTTCCAGGCGATGTCGGCGGCCAGGTGGTATTTCTTTCGGGTCGTCCACGACCATCCTGCTGAGGCCGCTGCATCGTCGTAACTCAGGTCGTAGCCGTGCACGTCGGCCACGGCATATTTGCCATTGGGACGGTAGATGCGCTTGTGATACCACATGCCGTCGGCAAAGACCTCCATGCCCTCCATGGGTTGCCACGTCAGCCGCTCACTCAGTTGGTAGAGGCGGTTCTTGTTCACCGTCTTGTTCTTAGAGTCGGTAATCACTCGTCCGCCTATCTGTGTCGGGTCTTCCACGGCCGTGTTCTGCCAACCGTTGGTCTGCCGGTAGTTCACGTTCGTCAGGCTCTGCACGCGCCCGAAGGTCAGTCCCACGGTGTTATGCTGGCGCACGTCGGCGTACGAACCGCCGCGCGTCTCGTTCTCAACGAGCCAACCTTGCGCAGGTTTGCGCGTAATGATGTTGATGACGCCTGCTATGGCATCGCTTCCGTAGAGCGCAGAGGCGGCACCCTTCACGATTTCGATGCGCTCGATGCGAGCCGGATCGATGAGTCCCAGGTCGTTTTGCCCGCCGTTGTCGCCGTGCAGACGCTTGCCGTCGACGAGGATTAGGATGTACGAGTTGCCCAGGCCGTTGAGTTGCATCTGGCTCCCCATGTCGTCCTCGCTGAATGCAAAAGAGGCAGTCAGGCCCGAGAGGATGTCCTCCAGGTTCCGACCGCCGTACTGCTGCAGCATCTTGTGGGTGATGACCTCCGTCTGCACGGGCGCATTTTTCAGCAGGTGCTGGGTGCCAGTACCTGTAACCACGACCTCCTGGATGGTGTCCGTTCGGAGTGTCGTCTGTGCCCTCAACGTGTGGGATATGGCCAACAAGGCCACCCCAGCCATCAGACTTAGTCTCTCTCTCATATTTCCGCCCTCGCTTGTTCCTGAGCGTGCGTAACGATTCTATATATCCTGGTAGGTCTTCTGGCTTTCCCCAGTCTGCTTTACCTTCCCGAGCCTGTGGGCTCAGTGGCGTCATACAAGCAGACCCAATGACGGGGATTACAGCTGCAGGTACAGCCCCGGACTTTCACCGGGTTCCCTTGCGTCGAAGTGGCACTTTCGCCACCCAACTGCCAGGATTCGCCGACAAAATTACAAAATAATGTCGACGTGGCAAAACATTTTCGGAAGATTAATAAAGAATATCGGGAAGAGGGGTGTCATCTCTTCCGTCCGGATGAGACTTCAGAAGGCGTAAAACGTCCAGTATTTAACGTTCATTATCCTTCTTGCAGAATCTCATCCGCCTATTACACGATTCCTTACATAACCATGTAAAACTTTTACATCAATGGTGTAAAACTTTTACATGGTGAGGTATAAGGTTTACACCATTGATGTAAGGGCGCAAGCGACGCGACGCTGAATCCGATGCTATACGAAGCAGGTTTTGCAGGGCAGGGGAGAAGCATCACGCACGATTATATTCCCATGCATTTGCTTTTTTGCTCACTTAATCGTACCTTTGCAGGGATGAAAGCACAATTGAACTTAGATTGCCCCACAGCGGCCTTCCTCATTGCGGCACCCTGCAGCGGTTCGGGCAAGACCACCATTGCCCGGAGCCTGATGGCGCTGTACAGGAGCAAGGGCTACCGGGTGCAGCCCTTCAAGTGCGGGCCCGACTATATCGACACGAAGTTCCATGAGGCGGTGTGCGGCCGGCCGAGTGTGAACCTCGACTCGTTCTTCGCCTCCGAGGAACATCTGCGCGAATTGTTCCGTCGTTACACAGAGGACGTGGACGTGGCCATCGTGGAGGGTATGATGGGCCTGTTCGACGGATACGACCGCGACCGAGGTTCGTCGGCCGAGATTGCGCGCATCCTTGGGCTCCCCGTCGTCTTGGTCGTCGACGCCCGTTCGGCAGCATATTCTATGGCTCCCCTGTTGCAGGGATTCCTCCATTTCCGCCCCGGCCTCGCGTACGCGGGCGTAATATTTAATAAGGTAGGCAGCGAACGACACGCCCGGATGTTGCGCGAGGTGGCCAACGAGGTGGGACTGACGTGTCTGGGTTGCCTGCCCAAGCATGCGGAATTGGAGGTGGGCAGCCGATACCTGGGGCTGGACTTCGACCTCCCCCTACCCCCTCCCAAGGAGGGGGCATTATCCCCTGAAAAGATATGTGAGGATAATATTGAGTGGGAGTTGTTATTGGACAGTACCTCATCTAATATAAATAATAATCTCAATGTGGTTAATGCCCCCTCCTTGGGAGGGGGTAGGGGGAGGTTTCTTTTCGCCCGCAGCCACGAGGCCTTTTCCTTCCTCTATCAGGAGAACATCGACCGACTCCGCCAACTCGGTCAGGTCGAATACTTCGACCCGGAGGCTTCTATTTTCCAATTTTCAATTTTCAATTTTCAATTTCTCTACCTCCCCGGCGGCTATCCCGAGAAACACTTGGAGGCGTTGGCCGGGAACGAGGCTTGCCGCCGTGCCATACGCGAGTTTGCCGAGGGGGGCGGGCGCATCGTGGCCGAATGCGGCGGCATGATGTATCTGTGCCAGAGCATCGTGACCGACGAAGGGGAGTTCCCCATGTGTGGCGTATTGCCCTACAAGATATCCGCAAGGCGACAGGACCGCAGGCTCTCGCTGGGCTATCGGCGGTTCGAGTTTGGGGGACGCGAGATTCGCGGTCACGAGTTCCACTACACACAGGTGCTGGGCGGGTCATGGGCGACCGACAATTCCGACATGCGTCTTCTGCCCGTCTGTGATGCCAAGGGCGAGCGCGTGCCTACGCCCGTCATCCGCTACAAGAACGTCGTAGCCAGTTATACGCATGTGTATAACGTTGCTGATTTGTGGCAGGAATGATTGCCGCAAACGTTTTTTTTGTGCTTTCTTTGCGCTTATGTTTCAAAAATTTGTTAACTTTGCACTTGCAAAGCGGATAAGGGAATCGGGTGAAAGTCCCGGACAGTCCCGCTGCTGTGAGTGGCCAGACGATGGAGTAAACATCAATGTCACTGAGGTGCAACCCCCTTGGGAAGACGTTTGCTCCAGGCCATAAGTCAGAAGACCTGCCGCCTTTGCCATCCAAGGTATCGAGCCGCGTGGATACGGCTTTGAGGAGACACAACTTATTGTTTAACTAAAAATAAAATAGAAGAAGAATGAAAAAGTTTTTCTATCTGGCACTTGTCCTATGCATGGGCTTTGCCATGACGTCGTGCAGCGACGATGATGATGAGAACATTGCCACTTTGACCTTCGAGGGTGACTATTGGACGAAACTGATTGACAGCCCCCAGTACGGCGGACCTCTGCTCTATCCGAAGGGTGAGGATGCTGTGCTTTATAGCTGGACTGACGAGGCTACGGGCCTGTCTGGCGGTGTGACCAATGGTTATGACGACCTCCAGTACTGGGGTGGCGGTACGGCCATCAGCAACTACGTTTGTGACAGCATCGAGAAGCACAATACGTTCAACTATCAGTTGGAAGTTCCCGTTTCGAACGGCAGCAAGAACTTTGCTGTGGTTTACTGTGATGCCAACCTCCACTTCGCTGAGGGTATCAGTCGTGTAATCCGTTCAATAGACATCTGCCCCACCACTTACCTGCTGGGTGTGGAGATCTATGGCGACGGCTCTGCCAAGGCTCTTACCGATAAGGGTGACTTTGTTACACTGACCATCACTGCGGATAACGGCCAAAAGCTGGATGTAGATTTTGCCCGTGATGGCGAATTCCTGAAGGGGTGGAAGCGTGTCGACCTCTCTCAGCTGGGCGCTGTAAACATGATTACTTTCACCATGGACGGCAGCGACCGCTCTGACTGGGGAATGAAACATCCCAAGGGCTTTGCCTTCGACAACGTGAAGGTGGAACTGAAATAATCGGTGAAACTCTCTATCTATATATATAACGTGTGCATGCTGCTGACAGCCTTGGTGCTGTCGGCAGCATGTTCGCATTCTACACCCGACCCCGACGGGCAAGATATGCTGCTCGACGGACAGGGCGTGCTCATCCTGTGCGAGGGCAACTATCAGGCCGGCAACAGCACGCTCTCGTACTACAATCCCGACACACGGACCGTGGAGAACGGCGTATTCCAACGGGCCAACGGGGCCCGGCTGGGCGACACAGGTCAGTCCATCCAACTGCGTGATGGAGTGGCCTATGTGGCTGTGGAAAACAGCGGCGTCGTGTGGGCCATAGACGCCCAAACGGGAAAGGTGCGCGGCCAACTGGTAGCGGGCCAGACCGAACACATGATCAATCCCCGCTACATCCACTTCCTTTCGGACGAAAAGGCCTACGTCACCGACCTCTATTCGCCCTACATCACCATATTCAATCCCCAGACAATGGCCTACGTCGGCAGCATCTCCACCCGGCAGGAGGCTGTCTTCGGGTACAACTCCACGGAGGAAATGGTGCAGTGGGGCCATCGTGTCTTCACCAACTGCTGGAGCTACTCCAACAAGATTCTGGTCATCGACAGCCGTCGCGACGAGGTGGAGGCCGAAATCACCCTTCCCAGTCCCCAACCCAAGAGCATGGTGATGGATGCGCAGGGCAAACTGTGGGTCATCACCGACGGCGGATATTCTACGGGCGACGATTCGTATGGCGACAACATCCCCCACCTCTTCCGCATCGATGCCGAGACTCTGACCATCGAACAAGACCAGGCACTGGATACCGACGAGGCCAACGTCCAACTGGCCACCGACCCCACGGGCACCGTGCTTTACCTCATCAACAACGATGTCTATCGCATGGACATCACGGCCAGTCATGTCCCTGTGCGCCCCTTCATCGAGGCTCCACGGGGCACCAACGGACGCCGACATTTCCTCTATGCCATAGGAATCAATCCCCACAACGGTGACATATATGTGGCCGATGCGGTCGACTATAGTCAGTCGGGCGTCGTCTATCGCTACAATGCCGACGGACAGCTCGTCGACCAGTTCCGCGTGGGCATAACCCCAAATAACTTTGCCTTCAAATGAAACAGACACTCCTCTTATTCTTCATTTTTCAAGTTTCTCTCTTCACCCTGACCTCCTGCAACGACGACCCCGCATCGCCTGCCGAAAATGGTCCGTTGCCCCAGATTACGTGGGTCATGTCCTCAGGCCGCTTCCGCATCCAGACCGGCGAGAGCATACAACTGGTGCCCGACATCGAGTATCTGGATGAGACCAGCGTCTACGTCTGGACGATGGAGGGCGATACCATTGGGCACGAAACGTACTACACCTTCACGACGGACTCCGTGGGCGAGTACTTCATCCAACTGACTGTCAATAACCGCTACGGAGAGGTGAGCGACGAAGTGAAAATAACTGTCGTGGAGGCCGAAAACACCGAACTGCCGGAGATTCCCGAGCATAGCGGCTGGCGCTATCCCTGGTCGGGCATCAACGTGGCTGAGGGGCGCACCATCAACGTCGTGGCCTATGTGGACGGACGAAAACTGAGTTCCGTCTTCACGGCCAACGAACAGGGCACCCACAAGGTGGTGCTGACTGATGAGGTCACGGGCCAGCAGCAGGACTTCAACATCTATGTCTGTCCCCCGGCCGGCACCTATCGCCGCAGCAGCGAAGGCCAGGCCATGGTCGACAAGGTCTACGAATACATGCCTGCACCAGGCCATCAGGTGAACGGCTACATCATCACGGGTCAGGCCTATCCCGACGATTGCACCCACGAGCAGGCCTGCGACTCGGTGCTGGCCCACTTCAGCCGCAAGTGGTCGGTCAGCCTGGGCGGTCAGGGCGGCTACCTCATCGCCGGTTTCGACCACAGCGTGCCCAACGGCAACTTGTCGGGCAGCCAGTCCGGTTACGACCTGTGCATCAAGGGCAATCCCTTCAGTTATCAGTCCGAACCTGGCATCATCTGGGTCAGTCAGGACGTCAACGGCGACGGACTGCCCAACGACCAGTGGTTCGAATTGGCGGGCTCGGAGTACGGTTCCGACAACCACAGCACAGAATATGCCATCACGTACTTCCGGCCCGAGAAGAAGAAGTCCGCCATCGGTTGGCGCGACTCGAACAACGATACGGGTTACATTCCCTACATGAGTTACTGGAACCCCTCGGCCTACTATTGGCAACCCTGGCAGATGGGCACCAGCGAGATGACTTTCTTTGGTTCTCGCCTGCGCGACCGCAGCACTTACGATAAAGGAATCTCCGACATCCCGCCCTACGACTGGGGCTATGTCGACAATCTGGGTGACCTCATCGACGGACCTGCCGGCAAGATGGGCTACTATCGCATTTCCAACGCTCGCACCTGGGACGGACAGCCTGCCAATCTGGAGTACATCGACTTTGTGAAGATTCAGACAGGACAGACGGGCTCAACGCCCAATTTGGGCGAAATCAGTACCGAGGTGTACTACATCGGTGATTGTCACAATTGACAATGCACAATGCACAATTGACAATGCACAATTGACAATGCACAATTGACAATGAAAAGATTTTTACTCCTGCTGGCGGTGCTTTGGGGCGGAGCCCAATGGCCCATTGTCCGTTGTCAATTGTCTGCTAATCTGGATGAAGTGCAGGTCATGGCCCATCGCCGTCTGAAGGATACCGGTGTGCAACAGACCGTGCTGGACACCGCCGTCCTGCACCAGAATGTAGCCCTGTCGATGAGCGACATCCTGACGCAGCACTCCACACTCTTCATCAAGAGCTATGGCCGGGCCACCGAGTCTACGGCCGAGTTCCGCGGTACATCGCCCAGCCATACCCAGGTGCTGTGGAACGGCATGAAGATAAATTCTCCGATGCTTGGCACCGTGGACTTCAGCACCATCCCTTCGTACTTCGTCGATCAGGCCATCCTCCTGCATGGCGCTTCCTCGCTCACCCTGACGGGCGGCGGACTGGGCGGCGCCGTGGACATGCACACATTGCCACTTTTCAGTCAGGGCTATACTGCCCAGTATATCCAGGGCATCGGCTCTTACGACACCTACGACCAGTTTCTGCGCTTCAGTTATGGCAACGACCGCTGGAGCACCAGCACGCGGTTGGTCTATTCGACCTCCGACAACGACTACCGATACACCAACTACGACAAAATCGGCCATCCGCGGGAACGCAACAAGAGTGGCTACTTCGACGACATCCATGCCCTGCAGGATGTCTATTTCCGCAGTCCACGGGTCGGGCGCATCGGGCTGATGGCCTGGTACACCCACAGTCTGCGCGGACTGCCCTTCCTGAGCGTGGACTACAAGGACAACACCGACTTCAAGAACGAACATCGGCAGGATGCCCTGCGCACCGTCCTGAAGTGGGATAAGACCATCAACCTGTGGACCCTGTCGGCCCAAGCCGGACACGTGTGGCAGGACATCCACTACGACTACTTTACGACACGCGAGACCGTCAGCACCGACATCACCCACTCGCGCAGTCGCAGCCAGCAGGCCTATGTGCAAGGCAATGCCGACTGGATGCCGCGCGAGAATTGGCTGCTGACGGGTAATCTGTCGGTCTACTACAACCATGTGCGCAGCGAGGACCATAGCCCCTTCCATATCGGCGACAACTACAACCTCGGTCGCATGGAATACAACCTCAGCCTGTCGGCCAAATGGCGCCCCGTGGCCCCCCTCAGTCTGTCGGCCGTGCTGCGTGAGGAATGCTACAAGCGCGACTTCGTGCCCATCATCCCGGCCTTGTTTGTGGAATACAATCCCTTGGCACACAGGTGGGGCAGAAGGGCAGGGGAGAAGTCTTCGTCGGGCCGTCGTCGCGGACTGCTGGTGCTGAAGGCTTCCGTGGCCCGCAACTACCGCTATCCCTCGATGGACGACCTCTACTTCCAGCCCGGCGGCAATCCCAATCTGCGGCCCGAACGCGGCATCACCTACGACGGCGGTCTGGAATGCGCGGTGGAGCGGAAAGCCTTTTCGTTCAAACTGAATGCCTCTGCCTTCGACTCCTACATCACCGACTGGATACTCTGGACCCCCAATGCCAAGGGCTATTGGCAACCCTCGAACCTGAAAAAGGTACACAACTACGGCACCGAACTGATGGCTACGACCGAAGTGCGGCTGCCCCGTCAGTGGAGCCTTGGCCTGACTGCCAACTATGCCTACACACCCAGCATCAATCGCAGCGAGGACCTGGACGACAACGATGCCTCCTACGGCAAGCAGCTCGTCTACGTGCCCCGCCATTCGGCCAACCTGTCGGGCCGTCTGGCCTGGCGGCGCTGGACATTGGCCTATCAGTGGACCTGCTACAGCGAACGCTTCACCACCACCAGCAACGAAGTCTCGTACATCACCGGCCGCTTGTTGCCCTATTACATGAACAACATCTCGCTGGAGCGCACCTTCCAGTGGAAAAAGGTGCACGCCTCGGTGAAGGGTGTGGTCAACAACCTCATGGGGTCGGAATACGTCACCGTCCTTTCCCGCCCCATGCCCGGGCGCAATTTCGAGATATTCGTAGAAATCAAA
Source organism: uncultured Prevotellaceae bacterium (assembly GCA_946626595.1). Lineage (GTDB taxonomy): Bacteria > Bacteroidota > Bacteroidia > Bacteroidales > Bacteroidaceae > Physcousia. Next base: position 34,878 of record CAMOUQ010000004.1, read on the forward strand.
CCCCAGTGGTAGCCCCAATCCTCTTCCGAAGGAGGGGCGCATCTGCATTATGAAGAATATGAAGAGCTGAATATGAAATTACATCATCTGCAAGACGTTATACTCCGCTCCCTCGGGGGAAGTTTGGGGGTGGGATTCCTTTTCCTGTTGTTTTCCTGTGGTCCGCACCGGACAGGCAATGAGGGTGAGCACGGCGACACCATACCCCTGAAGTACGCCCGCAACCTGACGATGGTCCGCTATGCCGACCGCACCGAAGTGCTCATCCGCAATCCGTGGGACACCACCAGCACGCTCCATCATTATCTCCTGGTCGAAAGCCCTAAGAACCCTAAGGCCCCTAAGGACTTTAAGGCCCTTAAAGCCTCAAAAGCCCCTAATGCCACCCTCGTCCGCACCCCTCTCCGTCGAGCAGGCATCTTCACTGCCGTCCACTGCGGACTGGTGAAGGAACTGGGCTGCGAGTCGGCCATCCGTGGCATTTGTGAGATAGAATACATCCACATCCCCACGCTGCGCAAGGCCGTCAGTGAGGGCCGTGTGGCCAACTTCGGGAGTGCCATGGAACCCAGCATCGAGGGCATCATGGACGCCCAGCCCGACGCCCTGCTCATCTCGCCCTTCGAGAACTCCGGCGGCTACGGCCGCGTCGAGCGTCTGGGCATTCCCATCATAGAATGTGCCGACTACATGGAGTTCAGTCCGCTGGCGCGAGCCGAGTGGATGAAGTTTTATGGTCTGCTCTTCGGGCAGTACGAACGTGCCGACAGCCTCTTCCGGGCCGTAGAGTCGCGCTATCTCGCCCTGCGTGAACAGGCCAACAAGGTGGAGAAGCGCCCGACGCTCATCTCCGAGAAGCCCTATTCGGGCGTATGGTATGTGCCCGGCGGCAACAGTTCGATGGGCATTATGTACCGCGATGCCGGAGCCGACTACCTCTTCAGCCATCGCAAGAAGAACGGTTCTCTGGCCCTCTCGGTGGAGACCGTCTTCGAGGTGGCCCAACAGGCCGACATCTGGATTATCAAGTACAACCAGCCGAATCCGCTCACCTTGCAGCAGATACGTTCCGATTTCCCCACCTTTGCCCATTTCCGCTCCTTCCAGTCGGGGCGCGTCTATGGCTGCAACCTGGATACTTCCCTGTTCTACGAAGAGACCCCCTACCACCCCGACCGCCTTTTGGCCGATCTGATACGAATATTCCATCCAGAGCTTGGAATTCAGAATAAAAAGCAGTACTTTTACCCCGTCGAATGAAGAACGTAGTCGCCATAACCGGCCTTTTCGTGGTCACGCTGCTGCTGTTTGTAGCTTCGCTCTACAGCGGTAGCGTCAGCATCCCCATGTCGGCCATCACCGACATCCTCTTGGGGCGCGGTTGTCCCGACCATCCCTCGTGGCAATACATCGTCGTGGAGAGCCGTCTGCCCCAGGCCGTCACGGCTCTGATGTGCGGGGCAGCCCTTTCGGTGAGCGGTCTCCTCTTGCAGACGGCCTTCCGCAATCCCCTGGCCGGTCCCTCGGTGCTGGGCATCGACAGCGGTGCCCATCTGGGCGTGGCCTTGGTCATTCTGGTGGTCGGGGGCAGTATGACCACGGGCAGTCTGACGCTGGGCGGTTTCACGCTGATCATTGTGGCCGCCCTCCTGGGCGCCCTGTTGGTGATGGCTTTGCTGCTGATGCTGAGCCGGCTGTTGCAGAACAATGTCATGCTGCTCATAGCCGGTATGATGGTGGGCTACATCGCCTCCAGCATGATATCGCTGCTCAACTTCCGTGCCACAGCCGAAGGCGTGCATGCCATGACGCTCTGGGGCATGGGCTCGTTCGCCAGCGTATCGCTCGACCGCCTGCCCTATGTCGTCGGCCTGACGGGTCTGGGCCTGGCCCTGTCCCTCTTGCTCATGAAACCCCTCAACGCCCTGCTCCTGGGCGACGACTATGCCCGCAACCTGGGCTTCAGCATCGGCCGCATCCGCATGCACCTGCTCTTCACCACCGGACTGCTCACGGCTGCCAGTACGGCCTTCTGCGGCCCCATTGCCTTCATAGGTCTGGCCGTGCCCCACATAGCCCGCATGGTGCTGGGCAGTTCCAACCATCGCGTGCTGCTGCCCGCCACCCTGCTCACAGGTGCCTCGCTGGCCCTGGTCTGCAACCTCATCAGTACCCTGCCGGGCGAGTCGGGCGTCATCCCCATCAATGTCATCACCCCCATCATCGGTGCCCCTGTGGTGCTGTGGGTCATATTACGTCTGGAGCGATGATAGGTATAATAAATGTATCGCGCGTATGCGTATGCGCGCAGGCGTTGCCAGGGGTCGGCTCAGACAATACGTCGATTGAGCTCAGACAATACTATGGTTGGAGCTCAGACAATACGTCGATTGACCTCCAACGACGTATTGATGAAATCCCCCCTTCGGCAGGCTGCTGCCCGGTTCGGGTATGCTGCGGCCCGTGTTTAACTTTATTTAACACTTTTACGGGGGTATGTCAACCTTTTTTTACTACCTTTGCCTAAATTATGCTAATTAACTAATAAATACTACGACTATGAAGAAGTTATTTTTGATTCTTGTGAGCATGTTCACGCTGTCTGGCATACTGGTTGCCAAGCCCGCACTCAGTGAGAAGGAAATATTGAAGATGGCCAAGAAAGAGGCCAAGCGCCTGAAGAAGGACGGCTGGACGGTTGCTCCCGGTGCACTGCCCATGGAGGTTCAGTTGCAGCGCCGCTATACGAAGGAATTTGATGTGGACGAAAACGAACAGAACCGTTACTATCTGGGCACCTCGCAGCCCACGGCGCAGTTCTTTGATGCCGCTTCAATTCAGGCTGCAACCCTCTGCAAGCTGGATATCGCCGGACAGTTGGGCGGAAAGATGCAAACTATCATCCAGGCCGAACTGGGAAATAAACAGACCTCTGGTGTCACAGGCAGTGAAGAAGCCGTTTCTGTGGCTCAGGTGACGGCTGCCTTGACGGAGAAAGTGCAGGCCAACCTGAGGGACATCATACCCCTGTTTGAGGTAATGAAGAAACTGCCCAACGGCAACGTACAGGTTCAGCGCACCGTTGCTTATTCGAGAGCGATGGCAGAGCAGGTAGTCAGAGAGGTTGTTGCAAAAGAACTAGAGAATGCTCTGAATGGTCTGAAGAATAAACTTGACACCGCGAAGTAATCCCCCCTTACTATAAAACTATGAAAGTGAATAGGACGCTGATACTGCTATTCGCCTTGATGCTTGTCGGCACTAACGCCAGCGGGCAGGACCTGTTCGACCGCTTCAAGCAGAAGGCCGACGAGCGCTACGACAACTTCCGCGACCAGTGCAATGCCCGGTACGCCAAGTTCCTGGCCGAGGGGTGGAAGAAGTTCCGCGGCGAGAAGCCCGTTCCCGCCCCAGACCAGCACGACAAACTGCCCAAGGACGTGCTGGAGAAGATGAAGGACCCCGAACTGATGGTGGCGGAGGTGAAGACATCCGACGCCACCGACGGAGTACGCTTCCGCGGCGCCATGATGAAGGTGCGCGAATTCTTCGGCGGTAAGCCTGCCACCCCCATGGTGGAGATGCGCAGCGACTACGAAAAGCGCAAGGCAGAGCGCCAGGCCGCCCGCAATGAGGCAGAGCGCCAGGCCGCCAGCAATGAGGCACAGCGCCGGGAACGCGAACTGGCCGAGCGTCGGGCTGCCGAAAAGGAGGCAGCCGACGTGGAGCAGGAAGTGGACGTGACACCCATCGCCCCTGCTGTGGAAAGGCAGAAGCGGCACACGTTTGTCTACTACGGCACTCCGATGGCCGTGGAAATGGGCGACCTGCCCCAGAGATTGCACATTCGCGACCTGCAGCCCCAGACCGTGGCCAATGCCTGGACACTCTGTTCGAGGAAGGAGTACGTCGGACTGATTCAGGACTGCCTGGAACTGCGCGACCAATATAGTCTGTGCGACTGGGCCTACCTGCAGATGCTGAAGACGATGGCCGATGCCCATCTGGGCGAGGACTCCAACGAGAGTACCTTCCTGACGGCCTACATCTTCTGCCAGTCGGGCTATCGCATTCGCCTGGCTCAGGGCAACGGCCGACTGCTGATGCTCTACGGCAGCGAACACATGGTCTACAACCAGCCCTTCATCAAGATGGATGGCCTGAACCTCTACCCCCTGGGGGCCAAGGTTGACCGTCTGTCCACCATACAGGCCTGCGACAAGGCCATCAACGACAGCGAACAACCCATGTCGCTGCTCATGGACGAGGAGCCTGCCTTGGAGACGGCCACGTCGAAGGTGCGCCGCATCGAATCGGATAAGTATCCCGAGGTGAACATGGAGGTGAGCGTCAACGAAAACCTCATCAAGTTCTTCAACGATTATCCCGTTTCGGGTGCCTCTGCCGACCCGCTGAGCAAGTGGGCCATGTACGCCAATACACCATTGGCCGAAGAGGTGAAGGCACAGGTCTACCCCGGACTGCAGCAGGCACTGAACGGCCTGTCTGAGCAGGACAAGGTGCGTCGGCTGCTGAGCCTGATTCAGCCCCGCGTCTGGGACAAGCCCCAGACCAGTCTGCAATACGAGTACGACGACAAGGAGTGGGGGCACGACCGCGTGTTCTTTGCCGAGGAGACGCTGTACTATCCCTACAGCGACTGCGAGGACCATGCCATCCTGTTCGCCCGACTGGTGCGCGACCTGATGGGCCTGAAGGTGATGCTCGTCTACTACCCCGGACATCTGGCTACGGCCGTACAATTCAGTCGCCCCCTGACCGGGAAATATCAGGACCGCCTGATACTGGAGAACGGCGATGAATACTACATCTGCGACCCCACCAACTACGTTCCCGAACCCGGTGTGACCATGGAGGGCATGAACAATGCCCAGGCCAAGGTGGTGATGCTCGACTAAACCAGAAAATCAGCTAAACCAGAAACAAAACGATGAAGCGAATTCTCGATGTCTGGCAGAAGTGGAAACCGGTGACCGTGACGTTGCTGGCCTTCCTGGTGCTGTGGATAATGAAGTCCTTCTTCACCATCAAAATTCCCACCTTCAACCCCATCACCAAGGCCATCGAGGACTTCAACATGACCGACCTCTTCTACGAGATGGACGACATGAAGCGACAGGATAACTCGTTTATCACCATCGTGGACATGACGGAACTGGTGAACCGAGGCGACATTGCCAAGGCCCTGGAGGAGGTGGAGGCCTGCGAACCGCTTGTCGTGGGCGTGGATATGGTGTTCCAGGGACTGAAGGAGGATTCGCTCGGCAACGAGGCACTGCGCCGGGTGGCGTCCACGTACGACAACATCGTGTGGTCGCTGCGCCTCTACGATTACGACTACAAGTTGGGGTACACCTATCCCGACCGCTCCTTCTTCATAGAGGAAACAGGCGCCACGGAGGCCGTCACCAACATGCAGGGCACGAAGGTGAGCCGCGTGAAGCGAAAACTGGTGCGCGGATGGGAACTGAACGGCGAACTGAAGCCAGCCTTCGTGTGCACCGTGGCCAACATGTTTGCCGGTCAGGAAATAGCACCCACTGAGGACAAGGATATCGACATCAACTTCATGCCCACCAACTTCACGGTCGTAAAGTGGGACCAGATAGCGGAGAACGCCGACCTGCTGGCCGACCGTATCGTGCTTTTCGGCGCCATGCACGAGGAGGGCGACATGCACATCACCCCCCTGGGCAAGATAGCCGGACTGGAACTCCTGGCCTACGGCGTGCAGACCCTCATCAGGGACAACGAGGTGAAGGAAATAAAGGGACTGAAACTCTGGCTCTACTCGTTCCTCATCGTCCTGGCCATCTTCATGGAACGCGCATGGCGCAGAGACTGGATCAGCCGCAGGCAGCATCCGCTGGCCCGCCTGTTGCTGAACTTCCCCATCGTGGGGTCGCTCATCTCGTTCATCTGGGTGGGCCTGATCATGTTCGGGGCCTATATGCTCTTCGTCATGAAGGACGTCAGCCTAAACCTCGGATATGCCTTCGGTGCCATTGCCTTCCTGGCTACGGCCGAGAGTTCGTACAACATCATTCGTGATTACCTTAAAGATAAGATAAATGAAAAAGATAATTCTTAGTCTGCTCCTGTGCATCGTGGCGCAGACGGCTTTGGCACGCAAGCTGGTGGTGCTCTCCGTTTCGGGTCGCCCCGTGGTGATAGAGAATTCGGAGCGCAAGGCCATTAAGCCCGGTGCAGTACTGGACGAAAGTGCGGTCATCAGCATTCCGTATAATTCTTCCCTCGACCTGGTCGACCGCCAGGCCAGCAAGCAGTATCACATCAAGACACCGGGACGCAACCAGTTGTCAGTGTTCTTGTCGGACAAGAAGAATGGTGTGAACAGCGTCACCAAACGTTATCTCGACTACGTGACCGAGCAGATGAACGGAGGCGAGAAGCGCGCACAGCGTGCCCATAGCGATGCCGCCACCATCACACGCGAAGTGGCCAAGTACACACCCGAAGAAGAAAGCCTGGACAAGGAAACTTTGGCAAGGCTCAAGACCTTGCTGGAGGGCGAAGACCTCGACAACCTGGCGAACATGGATGAGGAAAAGCTAAAGGAAATACTTAGCCTTTTGTCCGACGGAGAGGAAGAAGAGGACGAATGGGACCCCGAGAAATGGAAACAGGAATTTGAGAAGTTTGCCGACGACAACAAACGGGAATATGAGGAATTCCGCCAACAGATAATCAAGGAGTACGAGGAATTCCGTGCGGAGATTAATCAGGAGTATGCCCAGTTCCTGGCCGACCCGTGGGCCGAGTACGAGCGCGAAGAAGCCGAGCCCCAGCCAAAGGAACCCGAGGTGAAGCCTCTCGTCATTCCGAAGAATGGCAAGGATCGCATGCCACCCATCAAGAGCAAACCCATCAAAGTCCTGGACGACAACATAAAGGTGCTGGACCTGCCTACGCCGCAGCCTCTGCCCATTCTGCCCATCGTGCAGGAGGATAGGGCAACGGTGGTGGACACCGTGGTGATACCCCAGCCCGAGCCCATGCCCGAACCGGAATTGGTGCCCGACACAATGGGGATGAAGACGCTCGTGGTGAAGGAACGCAACATCGACGTGCCAGACCCCATAGCCATACAGAAGCCTGAACTGAAGGAACTGCCCTTCGAGCCCGTTCCTGCTCCCGTGGGCCGTGAGGTCATGTTCTTCGGCACCAAGGTGTATGTGCGCTATGCCCCGGAAACACCGTTCCGTCTGGCTTCGCTCTATGAGGGCGACATAGCTGAGGCATGGCTCACACTGTCGGGCGAAGACTTCAACAACACCATTGCCGACTGCCTCTCCATCCGCCATCAGTTGCACCTGAGCGACTGGGCATACCTGGAGTTGCTACAGTGTGTGGCCAACACCCTTCTGGGCAAGGACACCAACGAGGCTGCCATGCTCATGGCATACATCTATTGCCAGTCGGGCTACAAGATGCGACTGGGTAAATCTCAGACGCGCCTGTACATGCTTTTTGCCAGCCGGCACAATATCTACAACCACGACTATTACATACTGAACGGCGAGAACTTCTATCCCCTGAATTGCGACGAGAGCACGATGTCCATCTGCAATCTGCCCTATCCCGAGGAGGAGGCCCTCTCCCTGGTGATGACCGAGGAGCCCGTGTTGGCCGACGAGGCTACGCCTGCCCGTTCGCTTGTCAACAATATCTCGCCGAAGATGGAGGCCGAGGTGAGTGTGAACAAGAACCTCATCGACTTCTACGAGACTTATCCCTCATCGGAGATTGGCGGCGACCTGATGACCCGCTGGGCCATGTATGCCAATACGCCGATGGCCAAGGCCGTGACCGAACAGCTCTATCCGAAACTGAAGGAGCAACTGGGCGGACTCAGTCAGCGCGACGCCGTGGGCAAGCTGTTGGCTTTCGTGCAACACTCGCTCGAATATAAGTACGACGACGAAGTCTGGGGACACGACCGTGCCTTCTTTGCCGAGGAAACGCTCTTCTATCCCTATGCCGACTGTGAGGACCGCAGCATACTCTTCTCGCGTCTGGTGCGCGACCTCCTGGGCATGCCCGTGGCTCTGGTGTTCTACCCCGGACACCTGGCAACGGCTGTTGCCTTCGGCGAGCAGGTGGCTGGCGACTACATCCCCATCAAGGATGAGAACTTCGTGGTCTGCGACCCCACCTACATCGGTGCTCCCATCGGTCGCTCGATGCCTGGCCTGGACAGCAAAGGCATACGTGTAATAGTGCTGAAATAAATGAATGTAAGTGATATGAGAAAGTTCACACTGCTGCTCCTGATGCTCTGCCTCGCTGGCGTGTGCTTTGCACAGGGCTCCATTCAGGACAAAACCCTGCGCAAGGAGTGTAAGAAGACCCTCAAGCTCATGAAAAAGGGCGGCTGGGACGTCTATGCCTCCTCAAAGACCATCGATGAGGCTGTCGAGCAGTATTACCGGCAGCTCGAAGCCGATGGCATGCGGTCGGTCATCATCATCGGACATGGTTGCCGCAAGAGTGCCCAGATGGCGCAGAAGGAGGCCAATGCCATGGCCCTGAGCGAGACTGCAGGCATGATTGAGAGCGAAGTGGCCAGTGCCACCTCCCTCGTGATGGAGAATCTGAACAGCGGAAAGGATGTGAAAAGCGGCATGCGCTACAGCAACGATGTGAACGTCCGTGTGCGCCAGGTCTTGAAGGGTATGCGCCCCAGTCTGCAGGTCTACCGCAAAGTGGTGGGCAAGGACAAGGCAGAACAGACCGAGGTGCAGGTATTCTATTTGGTAAATAATAATGACAATGAGGATAAATAGTAAGTTTCTCCTGCTCTTGCTGATGATGCTGCCCGCAGGCCTGATGGCCCAGCGCGAGGCACGTGTCGAGGGGGAGTACACGCTGACCGTCACAGAAGACGACAACATTACGATGTTTCAGGCCAAGCAACGTGCCATAGAGATGGCCAAGAACGAGGCCATAAAGTATGAGTTCGGTACATTGATTGATGACATCACGACAACCGAACTGAGCGAAGGCGATGGACAGAGTAGCAGTTCGGTTATGGGCAGCACCACAGCCCGGGCCAAGGGCATTTGGCTGGCCGACCGCCAGCCTACGCAGGTGACCGTGGAGGCCCGTGACGGAAAGATATTCTTCACGGCCCACGTGTGGGGAACGGCACGCGAGATAGTGCAGTCGAGCATCCGTGTCAACTGGCTCACGCAGCGTCGTGGCGCCAAGGGCATGGAGCCCACAACGCGTTTCCAGCAGAAGGAACGTTTCTTCATCGACTTCCAGACACCCGTCGATGGCTATCTGGCCGTCTATATGGTGGAGGCTTTCAAGGAGGTATATTGCCTGTTGCCCTATGACAGTCGGGGAAACCTCGGTCGGTATCCGGTCAAGGCCGGCAACTCCTACACGCTCTTCGACAAGAGCGTAGACCCCAATGCCAAGTATTACACGCTGAGCACCCAACGGAGCGAAGAGAGCTTCCAGCTGGTGGTCATCTTCTCGCCGAATCCCTTCACCAAGTGCATCGATAAGCGCAACGACCCCCGGCATCCCAATTCGCTGGCTTATGGCGACTTCCAGAAGTGGCTGCTCGACATACAGCGCTCTGACCAGGACATGGTGGTGGACCGCCGCAGCGTGAAGGTGACCAATCCCAACGCTCAACAGGAATGATTTTAAGTATATAAACATAAAAAAACTATGAAAAAGGAATTAACAACAATGCTCCTCTCGATGTTTGCCGCTGCCGTAATGGCGCAGGAAACAAATGGCGACAACCGTCTGGCAAACATCGACTGGCAGGAGGACTCGGTGGAGATTACCACCATCAAGGACATCATCCGTACACAGCAGGCGGTGACCAGCCGCTCGGCTACGTCTGCACATTTTGCAAAGGTATGGAGTAAGCGCGGCTATTTCAATGCTGCTTACCATACGAAGAGCTCATTGACTCCGGACGAAGCAATAATGACAGGCCTGGATGCCACTGAATACAATGGTGGTTTGGTGCCCACGTTTAGCCGCAAGTGGGGCATTTCTATCATGGCCGGAAAGAACATCAAGTTGCATAAGCCCATAGCCCAGATGGTAGCCTTCAATCTGGACTTCACGGGCTTGGACCTCAGTTTCAATTATTACAAAGCAGAGAACGGAGGCGAAAGGATTTATGACAGCGGTAAAACATATGCTGATAAGGATGGAGAAACATACTTCTATCCCCACTGGAATGCCAGGAAATACCAATTGAGCTATGGCATGAACCTTGGTCCTTCACTCACGTTGGCGCCCTTCACCCATGTCAATGGGGCAAACGGGCTGCACTTCCTGAAGTTCAACGTCTACTACCATATCGGCTACCGCGTATCGTTCATGCTGCATAATCCCGACATTGACGAGGACGTGCAGGAGACAAATACCTCCCTCTACGGCGATGAGCTTGAAGCCCGCAACCACATCCAGTTCATGATTGGCCATGGACTTTATCACAGCATCGGTTTCGGCATGTCGTGGAAGCGTATAGGCTTTGGTTACGAACACACATTTGGTAAGTATAAGTTCAAGAGCATCGGTGATGATGATTTTGAAGGCACCTGGTACGATTTCAAAACCACTACGAACCGTGTCTTCCTGACCTATCGGTTCGGTAAGTAACTTCTTTTGCACACAATAATAATAACTCATAAAATATACATTATGAAAAGACATATCATGCTGGCCCTGATGGCCATTATGACCCTTCCTCTTATGGCTCAGGAAGGCAAGTGTGGTGACGACGTGGTTTATTCCTTCGACGGCAACACACTCACGATACAGAATGTGAATAAGAAAGGCTACGCCGTGGCTATTGCGAACTACGACATGTCGCGCAATCTGGCTCCCTGGAGAAAGAAGAAGTTCTCGAACAGAATCAAGCGTGTGGAAATTGGTACCGGCATCACGGGCATCGGTTCCTGCGCCTTTGCCAACTGCGACAATCTGCAGGAGGTCATTTTCCAAGGCACCAACCTGCAGGAGATAGGGTGGGGCGCCTTCATGAACTGCACCCGACTGCGCATGCTCTCCCTGCCACAGCAGCTGCAGAAGATAGAGACCATCGCCTTTGCCAACTGCTCGGCCCTCACCACCGTGAAGGTGCCCGACCACTGCCGCGTGGGCGTGCAGGCCTTCGTCTCCTGCACCGGCATCAAGTCACTTGAGGTAGCCCCCACGGCCCTGCTCGGCCATTATGCTTTCGCCAGCGAGGTGAAGGTGGATGACGAAGTGCGCCATTCGCTGTATGCCGGCGAAATCCTGCGCCTGCCCTCTTACATCAATAAGGAAAATGCAGCTGAATATGGCATCTCTCCGTCGGTTATCAAGGAGGGCATGCAGTCCCTTACCGTCGACTACGACTACAAGACGTCCTCTGTCGACTCCATCATCCCCATCAACACCTTCAGCCGTTCCAACACCTATGCCTTGGTCATCGGCAACCAGAACTATCGTTTCGTTTCCGATGTTCCATACGCCATCCACGATGCACGTGTCTTTGGCGAATATTGCAAGAAGACGCTGGGCATTCCCTCTTCCAACATTCATATCAGCGAGGATGCCACCAAGCAGATGATTCTGGAGGAGGAACTGGCCGACTGGCTGGAGAAGATTCCCAATCGTGAGGAAAAGAACCTGATTGTCTACTATGCCGGTCATGGCGTGCCCGATGTAAAGGATAACTACAAGGCTTATCTCCTGCCCACCGACGTGCGTGGTACAGCTCCCCAGCGTGGCATTTCGCTCGACGATTTCTACAAGCGCCTGGGCGACATGGCCTTCAATCAGACCAGCGTCTTCCTTGATGCTTGCTTCAGCGGCGTAAACCGTGACAGCGAGGGCGTCACCGAAGGTCTGCGCGGTGTGGAAGTGGATGCCGAGGAGGCCACACTGAGCGAAGGTTCGCTTGTAGTCTTCTCTGCCGCCCAGGGCAACGAGACGGCTCAGGGCTTCCCCGAGGAGGGCCACGGCCTGTTCACCTACTACCTGCTGAAGGCTATCGGCGAAAGTTATGGTGACATCAGTTTCGGTGATCTTTCCGACCGACTGACCAAACAGGTATCGGAGAAAGCTCGCGACCTGAAGCTTCGCAAGAACCAGACACCCGCCATCAACACCACCGAGAAAGTGGCCGACAGCTGGCGTATGTTCCAGTTCTAATATAACACGTTCCAGCTCCAATATTATAGGTACACATAAAGACTCTCCCTGCACCTTTCCGACCGGATGTGTCGGAAAGGTGCAGGGAGAGTCGCTTTGCATGCAAGAAAATCCGTGGGCAAGTTTGGTATTTTAAGCGCTTATTCGTATCTTTGCTACCAGAATAACCATAAACCATGCAAGACATGAAGAAAATCGTTTCCCTATTTGGTTTGCTCCTGATGGCTGTTGCCTCGTGGGCACAGGTTTCCTACGACGTCATTCCTCTCCCCAAGAGTGTGCAGTTGAGCCCTAAGGGCGAGTCGTACATGTTGGCCCAGGGGGCTGTGGTGACCTACGACGGACAGAACCCGACACTGGCCTCAGATGCCCAGTTGCTGGTGAATTACCTAAAGGCCACCGCCGGCCTGAACCTGAAGGCACAGCCCGACGTGAAGAAAGGGGCGGCGATAGAATTAAAAATTAAGAATGAAAAATCAAAAAGTAATAGCGAGAACACCGAGGCCTACCAACTGACGGTGGACAAGCGAGGGGTGACCATCTTGGGAGCCTCCGGCGAAGCCGTCTTCCGTGGCATCCAGACGCTGGTCAAGAGCATAGGCGTGGAGCCCGGGACTGAGGTCAGCCTGCCCTATGTCACGATTCAGGACGAACCGCGTTTCCCCTATCGTGGCGTGCATTTCGACTGCGCCCGGCATTACTTTTCCGTTGACTTCATCAAGCAGTTCCTGGATATCATGGCCTTGCATGGCTGCAACAATTTCCATTGGCACCTGACCGAGGACCAAGGTTGGCGCTTCGAGGTGAAGTCGATGCCTGAACTGGCCATGAAGGGAAGCGTGCGTAAGCAGACGGTCATAGGTCGCAACACGGGCTTGTACGATGGCACGCCCTACGGAGGTTACTACACGCAGCAGGAGTGCCGCGAGATTGTAGACTATGCGGCCAAGCGCTTCATCAACGTCATTCCCGAGATAGACCTGCCGGGTCACATGTTGGGAGCCCTGCACGTGTTCCCCGAACTGGGTTGCACGGGTGGTCCCTACGAGGTGTGGCCCATCTGGGGCGTTTCGCGCGACGTGCTCTGTGCCGGCAATCCCGGGACACTGGAGTTCCTGAAGAAAGTGCTCGATGAGGTCGCTGATGTGTTCCCTTCAAAGTATATCCACATCGGTGGTGACGAGAGCCCGCGCGATCGTTGGAAGCAGTGCCCCAAGTGCCAGGCCAAGATGAAGGAACTGGGACTGAAGAAGGAGGCTGAACTGCAGACCTACATCAATAAGGAACTGGAGGCCTACATGCAGAAGAAGGGCCGCGACCTGATTGGCTGGGACGAGACGCTGGAGGGTGGCTTAAGCGAAAAGGCCATCGTGATGTCGTGGCGTGGCACCAAGGGAGGCATAGCAGCCGCTCGTCAGCATCACCGTGTCATCATGACGCCCACCGACTATTGCTACATCGACTACTACCAGCTGAAGGACCATGGGAGCCAGCCTTTAGGAATAGGGGGCTACTTGCCCGTGTCGAAGGTGTATAGTTTCGAACCCACGGCAGGCCTCGGCGAGGAGGAAGCCAAGTATATACTGGGACCGCAAGTGAATCTCTGGACTGAGTATGTGGGTTATCCCCAACATGCCATGTACATGTTGCTGCCCCGTCTGGATGCCATGAGCGAAGTCCAGTGGATGGCATCGGACAAAAAGGACTTCGAGGCCTTCCAGGGCCGTCTGCCGCGTATGTTGAAACTTTACGACAAACTCGGTTACAGCTATTGTCATAAAGTGGAATAATTGAAAACACAAGATAGAGAGTTGAAGATAGAGTTAAGAGAACTAGTCATTGGCTACCCGGGACACAAGGTGGCAGGACCATTGAACGCAACTTTGCACGCGGGCGAACTTTGTTGCCTGCTCGGAGCTAATGGGGCCGGCAAAAGTACGCTTCTGCGCACGCTGGCTGCTTTTCAACCGTCGCTTTCGGGCCAGATATTCCTCGAAGGCAAACTCCTGGCGGACATTTCGCCTCGCCAACTAAGCACTCAGATAGGCATCGTGCTTACCGACCGCATCCGCACGGCAGGCACTACGGTCCGTGATATGGTGGCCATGGGACGCAGTCCGTACACCAACTTCTGGGGCCGCTTGACGGATGAGGATTACCGCCATGTGGATGAGGCCATCCGTCAGGTGGGTATAGAGGCTCTGGTGAACCGACAGTTGGCAACATTGAGTGACGGTGAACGGCAGAAGGTGATGATAGCCAAGGCACTGGCCCAACAGACACCTATCATCTTGCTGGATGAACCGACGGCATTCCTCGACTTCCCCAGCAAGGTGGAGACCATGCTCCTGCTCAGTCGCCTGGCTCACGATATGGGCAAGTGCATTTTCCTCTCTACCCACGACCTCGACATGGCCCTACAGACCGCCGACCGGCTGTGGTTGATGGGGAAGGATGAAGGAGCGACGGCGGAGGGCGGAAGCTTTGCCGTTGGCACTCCTCGCGACCTTGCCGACGTGCTGCCTAAGTACTTCCCCAGTCAGTATCTCTCTTTCGATGCCCAAGCCCTGCGATTCAGCATAAGAGTTTCTTAAGCAAACTTTATTTCTGCTCTCGCACTATGGTGAAGTTAACCTTCGGTTGACTTTGCTCACGCTCGGTAGAGTTGATGCGAGCATCACTCTACTCTCGCACAATCGCAAAGTTTAATTGCTTACGCTCCAAGTTGGCGGAAGCAATCTTTATGCGTACTTCGTCGCCTAAGGAGTAGCGTTTGTGCGTGCGGCGCCCCCAAAGGCAATACTGCTTCTCGTCGAACTCGTAGTAATCGTCGTCAAGGTCGCGCAGAGGCACCATTCCCTCACACTTATTCTCATTGATTTCCACATACAGTCCATATTCCGTGACACCCGAAATGGTGCCGTCGTACTCCTGTCCAATATGGTCCTGCATGAACTCCACCTCCTTGTACTTGATGCTGGCCCGTTCGGCCAAGGCCGCCGTCTGTTCCATCTGGCTGGCGTGCTCGCATAGTTCCTCGTAGGTGCGTTTCATCACACTGCGCCCACCTTCGGCATAGCGGAAGAGCAAGCGGTGTACCATCAGGTCGGGATAGCGGCGGATGGGGCTGGTGAAGTGGGTGTAGTAGTCGAAGGACAATCCATAGTGTCCGATGTTCTCCGTGCTGTACTTTGCCTTCATCATGGCTCTCAGGGTCACCATCTCAATGAGGTTGCTGGCCTTGGTCTTCTTGGCTTCGTGCAGCATCTTGTTCAGACTCTGGCTGACCATCGCGTTAGAGCCTGTCGGCTTCAACTTCAGGCCGAATTTGACAACAAACTCTGACAGGTTCATCAGTTTGTTCTGGTCGGGCTGTTCATGGATGCGGTATACGAATACTTTGTTTGCGTTCTTCGAGGCTTTGCCCTTCTTGCCGATGCTTTCGGCAACCGTGCGGTTGGCCAGCAGCATAAACTCCTCTACCAACTTGTTGGCATCCTTGGCCACCTTGAAGTAAACACCCAGCGGTTTGCCGTCTTTGTCGATGTCGAAACGTGTCTCCTGTCGGTCGAAATCCACGGCTCCCTCGGCAAATCGCCGGCGGCGCAGGGCTTTGGCCATGCGGTTCAGCACAATCAGTTCGTTGGCAAAGTGCTCGGCAGGCTCGTACTCGGGTCGTTCGGGGTCAACGTGGTCTCCCGGATTGTTGTAGTCTTCCTCGCTGGCTTCGCCGTGGGCCTCCAGCACCTGTTGCACCTCTTCGTAGATGAATCGGCGGTTCGATCGGGTTATGGTCTTGGCCAGATGCCAGTCCTTCACGTTGGCATCCTCGTCCATGAGGAAGATGACGCTGTACGTCAGTTTGTCCTCATCGGGTCTGAGCGAGCACAAGTTGTTGCACAGACGTTCGGGCAGCATGGGTATGGTGCGGTCCACCAGATAGATGCTCGTTCCGCGTTTCTGTGCCTCTTTGTCGATGACACTGCCTTCCTGCACGTAGTACGATACATCGGCGATGTGCACTCCCACTTCATATAATTTATTGCTCGACGACTTTCGGTTTCCGATTTCCCGGATGGAGATGGCGTCGTCAAAGTCTTTGGCGTCGCGCGGGTCGATGGTGAAAGTCATCACGTCGCGCATGTCTT
Organism: uncultured Prevotellaceae bacterium; assembly: GCA_946626595.1. GTDB lineage: Bacteria > Bacteroidota > Bacteroidia > Bacteroidales > Bacteroidaceae > Physcousia. Next base: position 51,242 of record CAMOUQ010000004.1, read on the forward strand.
CGCGTCGGGCAATCTCGTTCTCGGGTATCTGGTCACTGATGCGGTTGGCCGCCTCCTCCACCTGTTTGGGATAGGTGTATGGCAGTCCGAACTCGGCCAGTATGGCATGCATTTCGGTCTCGTTCTCGCCCGCCTGGCCCAGCACCTCGGTGACACGGCCTATGGGGTTGTTGGCATTCATGGGCCATTCCACTATCTTCACCGTCACCTTGTCGCCCTGCTTGGCGCCTTTCATGTTGCGCCGGGGTATCAGTATGTCGTTGGCCAGCGTGCGGTCCTCTGTCACCAGATACGCCAGGTCGTGGTGTACCTCCAGCCGTCCCACGAAGGTCTTGTCGGCCCGTTTCAGGATTTGTGTCACCATGCCTTCGCGTACGTGTCTGGCTCGTCTGGCCATCATGGTCAGGCGAACGCGGTCGCCGTCCATGGCATGCAAGGCATTGCGCTCTGCAACCAGTATGGGTTGTCCGCCTTCGTCAGGCAAGAACGTATTCTTGCCGTTGGCTTTGCGGCAGAACACACCCTCCATCTCCTGACTTTGGTGCTTCAGCGCATAGGTGTATTTGGGTTTCTCCGTCAGGAAATCCTCTTCCAGCATCTGTTCCAGTACATCCATGCAAAGCATCTTTGCCGGATGGGTCGTCAGGTTCAGCGTGCGGAATATTTCTTTCAGTTCCAGCCGTTCGCCGCCGGTGCGCTCGAACAACTGTTCCACCATGGCCACCAACTGTTTGCGGGTGACGCGTTTCGTACCTTTGCCTTTACTTTTTGCCATGATATTATCATTAGTTTTAATAAAACCTCATGCAAATATAATGATAAATTGGGAACAATTTTATATTTTTGCAAAAAATTATGAATTGTACATTATGAATTGCGAAATTAACAGGATTCTCGTGACCGGTGCCTCGGGCTTCATCGGTAGTTTTATTTGCAGCCAGGGGCTCGACCGTGGTTTTGAGGTATGGGCCGGCATGCGCAGCACAAGCAGCAGCCAGTACCTGACCGACCCGCGCATGAAGTTTGCCCAACTCGACTTGGGCAACTACGACCGTCTTTGCGCCCAGTTGCGCCAGTACAAGGCTGAGATGGGCGGACGTGGTTGGGACTATGTCGTACACGCTGCCGGAGCAACGAAGAGCCTGAAGCGTGAAGGGTTCTTCAAGACCAACACCGAAGGTACGAAGAATCTGGTCCGTGCCTTGATGGCCGAGGATATGGTTCCCAAGCGTTTTGTATTTGTATCCTCCCTGAGCATATTCGGCGCCATACGCGAGAAACCCTATCCCTATCAGCCCATCGTCGACACCGACACCCCACAGCCCAACACAGCCTATGGCGAGAGCAAGTGGGAGGCCGAACAGTTCCTGCAGACCGTTGAGGGACTGCCCTACGTCATCCTGCGTCCGACCGGTGTCTATGGTCCCCGCGAGCGCGACTACTACATCATGGCCAAGAGCATCAAGCAGCATGTCGACTTCGCCGTAGGCTACCAGCCGCAAGAGATAACGTTCGTCTACGTCGACGATGTCGTACAGGCTGTCTACAAGGCTTTTGAAGCTCCAGATGCCGTGGGCCGTGCTTATTTCCTCTCCGACGGTCAGGTCTACAACAGCCGTGCCTTCAGCGACCTTTTGCAGCGCGAGCTGGGCAATCCGTGGGTGCTTCACATCAAGGCTCCCCTGTGGTTCCTCTGGCTCGTGTGTGCAGTCAATGGCACTGTCTGCCGCTGGCTGGGCAAACTCACGACGCTCAATCTCGACAAGTACCACATCCTCAGTCAGCGCAACTGGCAGTGCGATATCGAACCGGCCCGTCGCGATCTTGGCTACGAACCGCAGGTGCTCCTTGACGAAGGTGTCCGTCGCAGTGTTGCGTGGTATCGTCAGGAGGGCTGGCTGTAATGGATGCCCGACATGTCATCTTAGCCATCGACTCTTTCAAGGGCTGTCTCACTTCGGCTGAGGCCAACCAAGCCGCGGCGGAGGGACTTCTGTCGTGCTTGCCAGGGGCCTGTGTGCGGAAGATTAGCATCAGCGATGGCGGCGAAGGCTGGTTGGATGCCTTCCACTCAGCCATGGGAGGGCGGTTTGTGGATGTCGATGTCTTCGACCCGCTCATGCGCCCCATCGTGGCGCAGTATTTGGTGCAGGGCGATGTGGGGGTAATAGAAATGGCCAGGGCCAGTGGATTGGCTCTTCTTTCACCCGAGGAGCGGAATCCCCTGGTGGCCTCCACCTATGGCACGGGCCAACTCGTAGTCGATGCCTTGCGCCGCGGCTGTCGCCATATCCTTGTCGGACTTGGGGGCAGTGCCACCAGCGACTGTGGTCAGGGCATGCTCCGTGCCCTTGCCGATTCGCAAGTGGAAATTCCCGGCGACGTCCGCTTTACCATTGCAACCGATGTCTGCAATCCTCTTTGCGGCCCGAATGGCGCAGCCCATGTCTTTGCTGCGCAGAAGGGTGCAACGGCGGATATGATACACTTGCTCGAGGCACGGGCATGTCACTTTGCCGATGAGTCGGCTCGCCGTTTGGGCCACGACCGTCGGGATATGCCTGGTGCCGGGGCTGCCGGAGGTCTCGGCTATGCCTTCCTGCAATATCTGGGAGCCGACCGCCGTCCGGGTATCGACCTTCTGTTGGATGCCGTGCATTTCGATGAATTGCTGGGCACCGCCGCTCTCGTCGTAACTGGCGAAGGCTCTGCCGACCGGCAGACCTTGATGGGCAAGGTGCCTTATGGCATCCTGCAGCGTGCCCGGGCACAGCACGTACCAGTCGCCCTGATTGCAGGGCGCATCCGCGACCGTCAGGCCCTGCTCGATGCCGGTTTCTCGTCCGTGCAGAGCATCAATCCCCACGACCTTTCCTTAGAAGAGGCCATGAGACCCGAAACGGCGAAGACGAATATTCGCCGTACCGTTCGGTTTATTTTTGTCTGATAAAGTCTGATTTTAAGGAAACGTCAGCCCGATTCCGAAACTCGGGTCAGTCCACCTCCTCGTACTCGAAGTCATCGATTTCCTCGATGTCATCAAAGTCTTCCACCTCATCCTCATCCAGAATCTCGATATCCTCGTCCTCGCCCATGGCTGCCAGTTCCTCTTGCAGGTTGGCAATGTCCTTGTTGCGATGCACGATGCGTTCCTGGTTCGTTATGGCTTCCAGCTTATTGCTCTCGCTGTTCAGCGACGCCCACAGCAGGTCCTTCAGTTCCGTCAGTCCGCGGTTGGCCACAGCCGAGATGAAGACGTGCGGAAGGTCTTCGGGCAGGTCGTGCGAGAGCATTTCCATTAGTTCGTCGTCCAGAAGGTCGCATTTGGTGATGGCCAGCACGCGCTGTTTGTCCATCATGTCCGGATTGAAGGTGCGCACCTCGTTGAGCAGGATTTCGTATTCCTTCCGGATGTCGTCGGTATCGCCCGGAACCATGAAGAGCAACAACGAGTTGCGTTCGATGTGGCGCAGGAAGCGCAGTCCCAGTCCGCGACCCTCCGATGCTCCTTCGATGATGCCGGGAATATCGGCCATGACGAACGACTGGTTGTCGCGATAGCTGACGATGCCCAGCGAGGGCTCCATCGTGGTGAAGGGGTAGTTGGCAATCTTGGGGCGTGCCGAGGATAGGCTGCTCAGCAGTGTGCTCTTGCCGGCATTGGGGAAGCCTACCAGACCGACGTCGGCCAGCAGCTTCAGTTCCAGTATGACGGTGCGCTCGCGCATGGGTTCGCCGGGTTGGGCGTAGCGCGGAGCCTGATTGGTGGAGGTGCGGAAGTTCCAGTTGCCCAGTCCGCCACGACCGCCCTTCAGCAGCATCACCACCTGTCCGTCCTCGCTGACGTCGCAGATGTACTCACCCGTCTCGGCATCGTAGACCACCGTGCCGCAGGGCACATCGATGTAGCGGTCTTCTCCGTCGTGACCCGTGCTGCGGCTCTTGCCTCCGTTGCCGCCGTGGCCTGCAAAGACATGACGCTCGAAGCGCAGGTGCAGCAGTGTCCAGTAGTTGTGGTTGCCACGCAGATAGACGTGCCCGCCACGACCGCCGTCGCCGCCGTCGGGTCCACCGTTGGCAATGTACTTGGCACGATGCATGTGTGCCGAACCACGACCGCCCTTGCCCGAGCGGCAACATATCTTCACATAATCAACGAAATTACTTTCCATTACTTTCTATACCACGAATTACACGAGTTGGTTTATAGACCACGAATTACACGAGTTGGTTTCTATACCACGAATTACACGAATTTAACGAATTAAAAATAGCACGATTTACACGGATGTTTTTCTACCACGATTTAGCGGATTAAGCAGATTATAATCCGTGTCTATCCGTTTTATCCGTGTTCGTCTAAATCATTTTAATCCGTTAAATCCGTTAAATCGTGGTCGAAGAATTACAGTGTATCGAGGAAGGCAAAGATGTTGGCCAGCATCTGTTCCTTGCTGCCCTCCCATGTGAAGGTGTGGCGTATGCCTTCCTTCTCAAACCATGCGGCCAGGGGTTCCGTCTGGTTGTGGTAGACGGCGAAGCGCTTCTTGATGGTCTCTTCGTTGTCGTCGGCACGTCCTTGTTCGATGGCGCGGTTCAGCAGTCGCTTCATCAGCGTGTCCTCGTCCACAATCAGTTCTATCATCACACCCATGTCGTGGTTGCGCTCGGCCAGCATCTTCTTCAGGGCCTCGGCCTGTGCGATGGTACGGGGGAAGCCGTCGAAGATGACGCCCTTGCCCGAGGGCAGACTGTCGTAGGTCTTCGCCAGGATGTCGATCATCAGGTCGTCGGGAATCAGCTGTCCGTTGCTGATGTAGCCCTGAGCAATCTTTCCGAGTTCCGAACCTTGTTTCATTTCTGCACGGAGCACGTCTCCGGTGGAAATGTGTCCCATGCCATAGCGATTAACAATCTCGTCGCTGTAGGTGCCCTTACCGCTTCCGGGAGCACCAAAGATAATGATGTTCTTCATATCTTTTAATTCCTATAAATTCTTAATTCTTAACTCTTAATTTTTAATTTTTAATTGCACAGCGTGTAAATGTCCTTTGTGTTGCGTCCGAATCCGTCGTAGTCCAGACCGTAGCCCACGATGAAGTCGTTGGGAATCTGCATGCAACAGTAGCGGATGTCGAGGTCCACCTGCAGTTTTCCGGGCTTCAGCAGCAGTGTGCAGATGTCTATGCTGCCCGGGTTGTGCTTTTTCAGCGTTTCCAGCATGTGCGCCATCGTCAGACCCGTGTCCACGATGTCCTCGATGATGATGACGGGCCGTCCGGTCACGTCCACGCTCAGTCCCATGATTTCGCGGATTTCGCCCGTCGAACCCATACCAACGTACGAAGCCAGTCGCACGAAGGAAATCTCGCAGGGCAGTGTCACCTCGCGAAGCAGGTCGGCGGCGAAGATGAACGAACCGTTCAGTATGGCCAGGAATATCGGTTGCTGACCGGCATAGTCACGATTGATTTCTGCAGCCACGCGGCGCACCTCGGCCATAATTTTCTCCTCCGGGATAGACACGGCAAATGTCTTGTCTCTTACTTGTAATGTTTTGTCCATTGTGAATCCAATTTTGGACAAAGATACAAATAAATTAAGAATTAATAATTAAGAATTAAGAATTATTCGTATTTTTGCAGTGTGAAAATGCATATTTGGGAAATACAGGCGGACGATTTGCATCAAATGATGCTCAAAAGGCCAGCCGACGGGCATAAGGGGACCTTTGGTCACGCCCTGCTGTTTGCCGGCAGTCGGGGCATGGCCGGAGCAGCCATGCTTGCAGCCGAGGCTTGCCTGCGTAGCGGTGTGGGCAAACTGAGCATCGTCACGGAGGAGGTCAACCGTCCCTTGTTGCAGTTGGCCGTTCCCGAGGCCATCTTAGCTCCCGAAGAAAACCTCTTCTCCCAGTCCCCCGCTGCCTATGATGCCATCGGACTGGGGCCTGGTCTGGGCACCGAGGAGGAAACCGTCCGGAAGGTCCACGACGTGCTCACGGCTGACTGTTGGGCCGACACCCCCTTCGTCATCGATGCCGATGCCATAAACATCCTGGCCCGGCATCCCGAATGGCACGGGCAGGCGCTCGGCAACCGACGCATTCTCACACCGCATCCCGGCGAGGCCATGCGCCTCATGCAGAGCGTCGACCTGGCGGACGTCAGCAACTTTGCACAGGCCACGAACGCCATCATAGTGCTGAAGGGACATCCCACCCATGTTTTCGACTCCACGGGGCGCGTCTGTCGCCTCGATGTCGGCAATTCGGGCATGGCCACGGCCGGCAGTGGCGATGTGCTGACGGGCATCGTCACGGGTCTCCTGGCCCAGGGATACGTTCCGCTGCATGCCGCCCTCTTGGGCGTCTGGCTGCATGGCACGGCAGGCGATTGCGCAGCCCGGGAACTGACGGAGCACTGCATGCTGGCGCGAGACATCATCGGCCATCTGCAAGGGGCGTTCCGCAAATTGGAAATTAAGAATTAAGAGTTAAGTATTAAGAATTAATAGGAATTTATTAAGAGTTAAGAATTAAGAATTAATAGGAATTTAGAATAAATATTAAAAGTGATGAAACGATTAGCATTTCTCATTCTTTCATTTTCTCATTTTCTCTTTACAGCCACCGCGCAGACCGAGGTTTCGGACTTCGTGCCCGGCATCTCGCAGGAGGGGGTAAAGTACTTCCTGCCCCAGACCGCCTTGCGCGTGACGGTGGTGGCCGAGAAGACCGTGACCACTCCGGGTGATCTGAACAAATATGCCTTCCGCTATCTGCGTCTGAAGGACGTGCCCACGGAGCCCCAGACGCATTGGGCCATACAGGACATCAAGGTGGAGCCCTTCGGCATGCCCGACCCCGAAAAGGCCTTCAATGTGAAGGTGAACAGCAAGACGGTGGCCCCGCTCGTGTCGCTGACCCGCGATGGCATACTCCTGGCCATCAACACCGATGCGCAGGAGGAGGAACTGCCCGCCCTGCCCCAGAGCGTGCCGGCCCCTGCTCCCCTGAACGCCAAGCAGTACATGAACCAGGAAATGCTCTCTGCCGGCAGTACGGCCAAGTTGGCCGAACTCTGTGCTCAGGAGATCTACGACATCCGCGACAGCCGCAATGCCCTGGTGCGCGGCGAGGCCGACAATACGCCCAAGGACGGCGAACAGCTGCGCCTGATGCTCACGCAACTCGAGACGCAGGCTACGGCCCTGGAACAGCTATTCTCGGGTACGACACAGGTCAGCACCGAGGTCTTCAGCTTCACCTTCCTGCCCACCGAGGAGACGGAGAAGGAGGTGCTCTTCCGCTTCTCCCAGTTGCTGGGCGTGGTGGACAAGGACGACCTCTCGGGCCAACCCGTCTACATCCAAATCAAGAATCTGGGTGGCCTGCCTGCCAAGCCCGAAGAGCCTGCCAACGAAAAGAAGAAGGTGCTGGCCTTCCTGTCGAAGAAGCATGACACGGAGAAGGGCGTCTTCTACAACGTGGCTGCGCGTGAGGCCGTTTCCGTCTTCGACATCAACCAGACCTACGTCAATCTGGAGTGCAGCATGGGCCAGTTCGGCTACACCGAAGTGCTCAGTCACGTGCTCTTCGACAAGCGCCCCACGACCCGCGTCACCTTCTATCAGGAGAACGGTGGCCTAAAGAAACTTGAACAATAGTTTGGTCGTTACGAAAAAAAGTTGTACCTTTGCATCCGCAAATCAGAAATGACGCTGCTTTAGCTCAGTGGTAGAGCGCATCCTTGGTAAGGATGAGGTCCCGAGTTCAACTCTCGGAAGCAGCTCACGAAAAAAGGCGTGCTCCCATTCGGGGGCACGCCTTTTTTCGTTTCCGCTGAATCCTCGGATTAGAGTTTGTTGTCGCTGCCGAGCACGTTCACAATCTTGTGTATGTACATCTTCTTCATGTTCTCGCGAGCGGGCTTCAGGTACTGGCGAGGATCGAAGTGGCTGGGGTTCTCGGCCAGGTGCTTGCGGATGGCGGCGGTCATGGCCAGACGGCTGTCGCTGTCGATGTTGATCTTGCAGACGGCCGACTTGCTGGCCTCGCGCAGCTGCTCCTCGGGAATACCTACAGCGTCGGGCAGCTTGCCACCGTACTTGTTGATGGTGTCAACCTCGTCCTGGGGCACAGAGCTCGAACCGTGCAGCACGATGGGGAAGCCGGGGATGCGCTTCTCGATCTCGTGCAGGATGTCGAATGCCAATGGAGGAGGCACGAGCTTGCCGGTCTTCGGGTCGCGGGTGCACTGTTCGGGAGTGAACTTGTATGCGCCGTGGCTGGTACCGATGGAGATGGCCAGGCTGTCGCAACCGCTGCGCTTCGAGAAGTCCTCAACCTCCTCGGGGCGGGTGTAGTGGCTCTCAGCAGCGCTAACCTCGTCCTCTACGCCGGCCAGAACGCCGAGTTCGGCCTCTACGGTTACGTCGTACTTGTGAGCGTACTCAACCACCTTCTTCGTGATGGCGATGTTCTCCTCGTAGGGGAGGGCAGAGCCGTCGAACATGACGCTCGAGAAACCATTGTCGATGCACTCCTTGCAGAGTTCGAAGCTGTCACCGTGGTCGAGGTGCAGGACAATCTGAGGATTGGGGCAACCCAGTTCCTTGGCATATTCTACAGCACCCTGAGCCATGTAGCGCAGGATGGTGCCGTTGGCGTAGTTGCGAGCGCCCTTGCTGACCTGCATGATGACGGGAGACTTGGTCTCCACGGCAGCCTGCACGATGGCCTGCATCTGCTCCATGGTGTTGAAGTTGAAGGCGGGGATTGCGTAGCCGCCCTTCACTGCCTTGGCGAACATTTCACGGGTGTTCACCAGTCCCAGTTCTTTGTAACTTGTCATAGTGTTAAAGTTTAATTAGCCCCATCCCCCCCATTCCCCTCCCGAGGGAGGGGCGAATGTGTGTCGGGAGCTTGAGGCCGGATTAATAAATATGTTTTATAGTTTCTCTCTTCTCAATTGTAACTACTCCCCGCCCTGCAAGGGAGGGGCTGGGGGAGGGTCTTACTTCATTTCCTTTATCAGGTACGACACGGTGGGCAGGTGGTCGCTGTAGCCGTTGAGCCACACGCCGCCGGAGGTGGTGCGCTTGGGCGAGCCCTTGGAGCGGCCCTCCTGCTGGATGAGGTAGTCGCGGCGGAAGATGTGGCACTGGTAGAGCGTCAGGTGGCTGTAGTCCTTACGGTTCTTCACGTCGAGCAAGTTGCGCGAGAAGACGATTTGGTCGAACAGGTTCCATCCGCCCTGGTAGGTCAGTGTGCCCTGTCCCTGTCCACGCAGTACCTCCCACCAGGGGTTGAAGAAGTCCAGGGCCCCCACATCCTTCATCTTGCGCTTGGCTCCCAGCCACTTGGCCATGGAGGCATTGTCGGGGTCGTCGTTCATGTCGCCCATGACGATGATGCGCTGTCGGCTGTCGGCCTTCTGTATGCTGTCCGTCAGGTGGCGCACCTGCTTGCCGGCAATGTCGCGGAAGTAGCTGGTGGCACCGCGGCTGGGCCAGTGGCAGACGATGACGGTGAGCGGTTCGCCGTCAATCTCGCCCTGCACGGTCAGGTAGCCGCGCGTGGCACGTTCGGTGTCGCCGTTCTCGTAAATGTATGGCTGCAGGAAGTAATTCTTCACTGTGAAGAATCGGGGATTGTAGAGCAGGGCGCAGTCCACGCCGCGCTTGTCGGGCCCCTCGATGTGTACAAAGCGCATGCCGCGGTCTTTCAGCGGCTTCTGGGCCACCAGGTCGTTCAGCACGCGTGCGTTCTCCACCTCGCTGACGCCGATGATGGCGGCCCCTGCGGGCACCTTGTCCGTGCCCAGGTCGGCCAGGGCGCGAGCCATGTTGCGGAGTTTGCTCTCGTACTTGGTCTTATTCCAGTGGTACGAACCCGAGGGTAGGAATTCGTAGTCGTTCTTGCCCTCGTCGTGGATGGTGTCAAAGATATTCTCCAGGTTGTAGAAGGCCACGGGATAGAGGCCGTACTTCTTCTGTGCGTTGCAGGAGACTGCCGCCAGCAACACCACGATTAGGAAAAACATGTTCTTGCGCATACGCATACCTATTACATTATATATATTTTCGTGCACAAAGATACAAAAAAAATCGATAGGTGCGACAGATATTTCGGGAAAATGCAAAACATTTTTGCAACCCCTGCCGCACATTCTTGCAGGGGCGGCGTGGAAAAGTTCCGCCATCGGCGATGAACGTACGGACGTCGGCGATGAACGTACGGACGCCGACGATGGATGTACGGACGTCGGCGGTGGCGGAACTTTTCGTCGCCGTCCTTGCACAAACCTGCACCCGGCTCGTTAACTTTTTTTTGCAAAAGTTGCAGAAATATGGGGCAAATGCGAGTTTTTTTCTTAACTTTGTAGCCGTAGAACCTTAAATCAATGCCATTTGGACTGACATTACTAATAAATAAATAACTTATGACAAAGAAGTTAACGCTTGTGGCCCTTTTCTTCGGGATGGCGCCACTTGGTTTTGCCCAGGACAAGCCGACGGTCGACACCGGCAGTACCGATGATGCCTCGCTGCGACAGGACAACGCGGCATTCGTCTTCACCGAGTCGCAGCTGGGCGAGAACGACGACGTCACGCAGAACGTCATCATGGTGAACTCCGCCAACAACGTCTACACCAGCAACGTGGGCTACCTGTTCAGCCCCGTCCGCTACAAGTACCGCGCCTACAACTCGCGCTTCAACGACATCTACTTCAACGGCGTGCAGGTGAACAACAGCGAGAACGGACAGTTCAACTACTCCACCATCGGCGGCATGAACGATGCCACCCGCAACATCGATGCCTCCGGCGTCTTCGAGGCCAACACCTTCTCGATGTCCAACATCGGCGGTTCGTCTAACTACAACTTCCGTGCCTCCTCGCTGCCCGCAGGCCACAAGGTCACCCTCTCCGGTGCCAACCGCAACTACACCTTGCGCGCCATGTACACCTTCGGCTCCGGCGTCACCAAGCGCGGATGGGCCTTCGGCGGAACCATCGGTTACCGCTGGGCCAACATGCAGACGGCAGCCGTCGAGGGCACGTTCTACAACTCGCTCTCCTACTTCCTCAGCCTGCAGAAGATGTGGGGCGACCGCCACTCGCTGAACCTGGCCACATGGGGCAACCCCACAGAGCGCGCCCAACAGGGAGCATCCACCGACGAGGCCTACTGGCTGGCCAACGACCGTCAGTACAATCCCTACTGGGGCTACCAGGACGGCAAGAAGCGCGCCAGCCGCGTGGTGAACAACTACGAGCCCACGGCCCTGCTCACCTGGGACTACAACATCAACGACCGCATGAAGCTGACCACCAGCCTCATCGGCAAGTACGCCATGTACAGCAGCACGAAGTTAAACTACAACGACGCTCAGAATCCTGCACCTGATTACTGGAAGAACTTTCCAAGTAACTATTATGACGTGTGGGATCCAGACAACAGCCGCAATTGGCAGTACGCCCAGGAGAGTTGGCAAGACGCTTATGACTTCTGGACAGCATCGAAGGCCAACCGCCAGATAAACTTCGACGAGTTGTATGCCAAAAACTACGGCCTGAATGCCGACCAGAAGGATGCTGCGTACTTCATCCAGGCCAAGCATAACAACCACATCATGGCTGGACTGGGTAGCACTTTTGACTGGAGTATCGATAAGGATACAAAGTGGAAACTGGGACTACAACTTGGCAACAACGTGGGACAGCACTACCAAACCATTGATGACTTAATGGGGGCCGAATATATGCACAACGTGAACAACTATGCCATTGGCACGTATCTGCCCAGTGACCCGCGTGTGCAGTATGACCTCCGACACTACGATGGCAACCCTTACTCCGAGGCTAACCGCCTGCGTGTGGGTGACCGATACGGCTTCGATTACAACCTGTGGATGCAGCGTGCCAGTCTGTGGACGACATTCACTCGCGACAAGGGTATCAGCCATAACTTCATTTCGGCACGCATTGGCGGCCAGCAAATCTGGCGCGACGGCAAGATGAACAACGGTATCTTTGCCAACTACACCGATGCCAACGGCTGCGAGGTGAAGCTCTCCTACGGCAAGAGCCAGAAGGCACGCTTCCTGGACGGCGGCTTCAAGATGGGCACCAACCTGAACCTCGGCAAGGGCAACGCCCTTTCGTTCGGCGTAGGCTACGAGGCTCGTGCCCCGCATGCCAACGTGGCCTTCGTCAGCCCGGAGCAGAACAATAATTTCGTCAGCGACCTGGTGAACGAGAAGATATTCTCCAGCGAAATAGGCTACGCACTGAACAACCGCTGGCTGCAGATGAACCTGACGGCATATTACACCCACACCTACGATGGCACGGAATGGCAGAACTTCTATAACGACGACGAGAACTCCTTCACATACAATAGTCTCACGGGGGTGCAGAAGGACTACTACGGCGTGGAACTGGGCATGAAGTTCAAGGTCACCAGCAACTTCAACATCAACCTGCTGGGCTCCTTTGCCGAAGCCAAGTACACGAAGAACACCGACGTAGTCTATCTGCTCTCGAATGCTGGCATTCCACAGCAGGACGTCTGCTACAACAAGGGCATGCGCGAGAGCGGCACCCCGCTGGCAGCCGTAAGCCTGGGCCTGCGCTACAGCGTCAAGGGATGGTACTTCAACCTCAACGGTAACTACTACGACCGCATCTATCTCTCCTATTCGCCCAACATGCGATACACCAAGAACTTGTCTTCTGCAAATAAAATTAATGCAGACGGTTCCTACAACGTCCCCGAACAGGCTAAGTCGAATGGAGGATTCATGCTCGACGGCTCCATCGGCCACACCTTCCGTGTCGCTCATCATCCCCTGAACGTGAACCTGATGGTAACCAACATCACCAACAACCGCAAGTTGTGTACCGGTGGCTACGAACAGAGCCGAAGCAACTACAGCACCAACAAGAACGGGCAGACGGGCTCGGAGCGTCTATACGACTTCGTGCAGAACCCCAAGAAGTTCTATGCCCAGGGCATCAACTTCATGCTCAACGTGAACTACAGGTTCTAAGCACAATTGATAATTGATAATTGACAATTGATAATTGATACAACTATGAGAAACTATATGAAATATCTCTGCGGTCTCTGTCTCCTCTGCGTACTCTGTGGCGTAAGCGTCTCCTGCCAGGACGGCGACTGGGAACCCGTTACGAACTATACCCTGTGGAATGACACCATACAGGAGCGTAACGTGGTCACCATCGGAAGTCTGAAACAGAAGTACAAGACAGCCATCTCCAACAGCAGTTACGCAAAAATTGAGGATGACGTGCAAATCAAGGCCCTGGTGACCGTGAATGATGAAGGCGGCAACATCAGCCAGCAGATTGTCGTCAAGGACGAGAGCGGCTACATCATCATCGGCGTTACTGAAAACTCCATGTACAGTTACGTGAAACCCGGGCAACTCATACTGATGAATCTGAAGGGGCTGTATATCGGCGGCTACGGCAAGAATGCCCAGATAGGCTACCCTGGAAAGAGTTCTACCAGCGGTGCGGAACGCATCGGACGCATGACGCGCTACGACTGGTACGACCACGTGAACTTCCTCGGTACCCCCGACAAGACTCTTGTGCCCGCTGCCATAGAGTTCAAGCCCAGCCTGGACAAAGACACCTACAGCGACTATCTGGTTTACGTCGAAGGCACTTTCGCCGATGCTGATGGTGAAGCCATCCTGGCTCCCGTAAACATGGCCGATGCTGGCAACTCGGTAAACCGCACGTTCAAAATCGCGTCGGGTGGCACCGTGGATATCCGTACCAGCACCTATGCCGATTTCTACAAAATGGTCATGCCCACCGGCCGTGTCCGCGTCTATGGCGTAGCCATCCGCTATCAAGACTCCTCTTGGCAGATACAGATGCGCACGGGTGACGACCTCGTAATTCTGGAATAATTAGCATACGTAAGAAAAACATAAAAATACATACAATTATGAAAAAATTACTGAAATCCATTCTATTCGTAGCCCTCAGTGTATTTACATTGTCGAGTTGCGAGGATGTACCTGCTCCTTATCCCACACCAGGTGCAGAGAGTAACAAACCGACAGAACTGACTTTGACAGGCGATGGCTCATGGGCTAATCCTTATACCGTTGCCGATGCTCTTGGTCTGATTCGTAACGGGCAAAACTCCTCGGAGGAAGTGTATATAAAAGGTATTATCACCTCCGTTGGCATTGAGAAGGATGGTGCTCTGACAGACCTTCCCGGTAGCAGTTATGGCAATGCTACCTATTTCATCAGTGATGTTGACGAGGCAGGTGAGCCGAAGGGTGCTCCGCTGGAAGTCTATCGCGGTAAGGGGCTGGACGGCGAGAAAATGGGCACTTCCGATTACATCAAGGTCGGCGACGAGGTGATTGTTTGTGGTGTGCTCACCATGTTTGGCAGTACGCCCGAAGTGACACAGGGAAGCAAACTCATGAAACTCAACGACACCGTTATCGAGCCAAAGGAACCCGCCCAACCCGGCACACCCGAAGGTGATGGCTCTAAAGATAATCCCTTCAATGTGGCAGCAGTGATTAATTACGTTCAGGAGTTAGGTGCAGACGTTACCTCGTCAAAGGAAGTTTACGTGAAGGGTGTAGTCAAGGAGAATACCACCACTGAGTCGACAATATCACAGTATGGAAACATGACCTTCACCATGATAGATCCTGGGTTCGAAGACGTTGTGTTCACAGCCTTCCAGGTGTATGGCCTCAACGGCAAAAAATTTACCTCAGTCAGCGATATAAAGGCAGGAGACGATGTAATCATTTATGGAAACGTGGTTAATTACAAGGGCAACACCCCCGAAACCACAGGTAAAGGCTCAGCCTATGTCTATAGTTTGAATGGAAAGACAGGAGGTGACACGCCTGGTCCACAGGACACGGCAGAACCCGAGGGAGACGGCTCTTTGGATAATCCATTCAATGTGGCTGCTGTAATCAACTACGTGCAGGGATTGGGAGCCGACGTAACCTCACCTAACGAAGTATACGTGAAGGGTATTGTCAAAGAGAACAATACCACGAAAAGTACTATAGATAAGTATGGCAACATGAATTTCAACATGATAGACAAGGGCTTCGATGATAACGTATTCCAGGCCTATCAGGTATATGGGCTGGAAGGCCAGAAATTCACTTCACCCAACGACATAAAAGTTGGTGACGAGGTCATTGTCTACGGAAAGGTCGTGAACTATAAGGGTAACACCCCCGAAACCACGGGCAAGGGCTCTGCCTATGTCTATAGCATCAACGGCATCACCGATCCCGGTGATCTGCCCGAGAATCCCGATACCCCGGAGGAGCCTGATAATCCTTCAGACGGTGGTATCAGCGTCAATGGCACGACAGTGACTCTGACCAATGATGCCGTGACGGCTGGAAATACCACAACGGACATTGACCTGGGCGCTCAAGGCTATGAGAACGAAAAGAACATGGACGGTGTATCTGTTTCCATGTCTGACGGAACTGTTATCACCTTCAGTAAGGGCAGCGGCAGCACGACTCCAAAGTACTATAACGGCACCAAGGGTGTGCGCATGTATCCTAACAACACTGTGACCATTAAGAGCACGGGTAAGGATATTGCTAAAGTGGTGCTGGAGTGTGATTCATATCAAGGAACAGATTATGTCGGCAACGACACCAAGACTGTCAGTTTCAATGGTGACACTGTCGTTCTGACTAATGCACACAGCGTCAACAGTGGTGGTGTTCAACTTCGCGTGAAGACTATATCTGTCACCTACGCAGAATAGAAGAGTGAATAAAAAAGCCCGCAGCGACGATTCGTTGCGGGCTTTTTTATGTGATTTTGGATAGTTGGGCAAAATAATTATGCATTATGCCTTAAGAATTGTGAATTATTTTGTAGTTTTGCTGACTGGAAGGTGAATGGTGGGCGTTGTATCGTGTTGCCATCCCTATTCATTTTTTTTATTGAAAACAGATAATTTGATATGAACAAAGTTGCAAGTATAACGTACCGGCACATGCCGGTAATGCTGAAGTTTGGTGTCATCACGGTGCTGATGTCTATTCTCGTCGCTTGTAATGATGATGATATACAGCCCTCCCCCCAGTCTGCAGGAAACTCCAACAGTAACGTCTCCATGCTGGGGACTGCCGATACCCGCAGTTACGGCGAGGTTGTGCAACTGGGCTACGTTAAGGCTGTGACTGAGGGAAGCGAAAGCCTGCGCGACGCAGCATGCCGCTTGGAGATACCCCGCCTGAACGGCGGTGCAGATAACCTCTTCGTCGTACACACTACAAAAGACTACGGCATCAACTACTGCATCGAATGGAACTGCTCGCTGCGGGCGCAGTATTGGTCGGCATTCCGTTGGGACAAGTCCAATTCCGTCACACATACCAGCCGTACCAACCAGTGGGCCGAAGACCCGCTCATTCCCATATCATATAGGTCGACACTCGCCGACCACAGCAACAACGGCTATGACCGGGGACACATCCTGGGCAGCCAGGACCGTGTGAATTCCTACGAAGCCAACGCACAGACGTTTTACATGAGTAATATGCACCCGCAATTGAACGGTTTCAATTCGGGTGACGGCAGAAGCAACTGGTACACGCTTGAACTCCGTCTGCGCGACCGCTACAACAGGGACAGTTTCCGCGACACACTCTACGTCGTGAAGGGTGGAACCATCAGCCAGGGCATGTACAAGAAAGCAAAGAACAACTTGCCTGTGCCCAACTACTTCTTCATGGCTGTCTTACGCAAGAAGAACTCCGATCCGACTCAAGGTGGCTATGCGGCCGTAGGCTTCTGGATGGAGCACAAGAGCAACACCGACAGCAACGTCAAGAACTACGCCGTCAGCATCGACGAACTGGAGGAACTGACCGGCATCGACTTTTTCTGCAATCTGCCCGACAATGTCGAAGCACTGGTAGAGAAAAACTTTTCGTCCGCACTTTGGGGACTGAACTAAAATTTTATTGACCACGAATTACACGAATTTATACGTACGCAAAAAGGCCCGCAGCGCACACGACGCTGCGGGCCTTTTGTATATCCTTATTGGAATAAGGTTTTAAGCAATAATTGTTTCTTTTCGTCCCCCGTCTGTATTACCATTGAACAGGTGTGCCGTTGATGAAGAGGTTCTGTAGGCTGATGCCCTGCGTGCGTCCTTTGATGTTGTTGCCCTGGGCCACGCCGTCGAAGCGGCAGTCGCGGACGGAGATGTCGCGGACGCAGGTGGCCGTGTCCAGACCCACAATCATGACGCCGTAGCGCGACCGCTGGCAGGTGACGCGCTCCACGCTGACGTTCCGCACCGTGGGCAGGAAACCGCGGCAGCAGGCCTCGCGCGGTTCGTAGTCGAGGTTTATCTTCACCACGGCTTCGCGGCACTGGCCCACGCGGATGTCGCGCATGTTGATGTCCTCCACCGTGCCGCCGCGGCAGGTGTTGGTCTTGATGCGCAGCACGCGGTCCAGGTTGGGCGAGTCCATCTCGCAGTCGTGGGCAAAGACGTGCCTGCAGCCTCCACTGATTTCTGACCCGATGACCACACCGCCGTGGCCGTTGCGCATCTCGCACCGGCGGACGATGATGTTCTGCGAGGGCATGGCGCGCTGCCGTCCGTCGCCGTTGCGGCCGCTCTTGATGGCGATGCAGTCGTCGCCCGTGCTGAAGTAGCAGTCTTCAATGAGCACTCTGTCGCACGACTCTGGGTCGCAGCCGTCGCCGTTGGGGCCGTCGTTGATTATCTTGACGCGCCGCAGGGTGACGTCGGTGGACATGAGCGGATGCACCACCCAGAAGGGGGAGCGCAGGAGAGTGACGTCCTGCACCAGTATGCGCCTGCAACGGTTGAAGTTGACCAGTTGCGGGCGCATGCCGTCCTGGGCTGTGAAGGTGCGCAGGGGGTGCCTGCGGCCTTTCTCGTCGGTCAGGGGCACTCCGTCCTCGCCGTTGCGCAGCATGCGTTGGCGTCCGCCCAGTCGCTGGCTGGGCAGTCCTTCGTGCCAGCCGAACTTGGGGTTGCCGCACCATGGCCACCAGGTCTGGGGCGTGCCGCCGCCGTCGATGGTGCCGCGGCCCGTGATGGCGATGTCCTCGGCCTCGTAGGCGTAGATGCAGGGTTGCAGGTTGTAGCACTCCAGTCCCTCCCAGCTGGTCGGCACGATGGGGTATAGTTCGGGCTCGAAGGCAAACTCCAGAAGGGCCCCTTCCTCCACCACCAGGTTCACGCCGCTCTTCAGGGTGAGGGCACCTGTCAGGAACCGCTGTCCGGCCGGTATGATGACCCGTCCGCCGCCCCGGGCCGAGCATTTGTCGATGGCGCGTTGGATGGCGCGTTGGTTCTTGGCTGCCGACTGCTCGGGGCGGGCGCCGAATCGCGTTATCGGATATTCGGTCTCCGCCAATCGCGGCTGACGGATGCTTTGCTCAATGTGTCGGTAGAGGGTGTCGTTCCAGGCCTGGGCATAGAGCGAACTGGCCAGCGATATGGCCACTAAGGTCAGTCGCAGAGCGGGCAAAAATGTTTTCATGGTGGGTGAGTTGTTTCCGGGAATGTCAAACTATTCGAGTGTCCATTCGTCGCGCCAGTGGATGACGGGCTTGCCATCCTCAAAGTCGATGGGGAGCCAGATGTAGCGGGCATCGCGCGGACGGCTGGGGCGCCACATGTCGGCCATGAAGATGTATCGGGGGCCTTTCGTGTTCAGTTCTCCGTCTTCTATCTTCAGGATGTATGTGCTTTGTCCGCCGAACGTGATTTCCGCCTTCGGGCCACGGCAGGGGTTGGGGTGCTGGGTCCACGGTCCCCAGATGCTGGGGGCGGAGAACATGCGTGCCTCGTTGGGGTCCCAGCCTGTGCAGCCTGAGGTGATCATCCAGTACGTGCCCTCGTGCTTGAAGATGGCGGGTGCCTCGTTGTGCCCGGCGGGTGCCACGCGAATGTAGCGGCCGGTGTGGTGCAGGTAGTCGGCCGTCAGTTCTGCGATGTGCAGCGTCAGGTTCTCCTCGGAGGAGAAAATGTGGTAGGCCCGTCCGTCGTCGTCGACATAGAGCGTCATGTCGCGTGACATCTGGCCCGTGCCGAAGTCGCGTTTCACGATGAGGCCCTGGTCTACGGCCTTGAGCCATTGGG
Organism: uncultured Prevotellaceae bacterium; assembly: GCA_946626595.1. Lineage (GTDB taxonomy): Bacteria > Bacteroidota > Bacteroidia > Bacteroidales > Bacteroidaceae > Physcousia. Next base: position 70,434 of record CAMOUQ010000004.1, read on the forward strand.
GCGTCCAGGATTCCTTGAAGTGCTCACTGTTCAGGGTGTCGGCAATGGCCAGTTTCTGCTGGTCGAAGTCGGCGGGCCATGTGCCGGCATTGGCACGTTGCGAGTAGAGGAACTTGTATGGGCCCTCGGGGCGGTTGGCCACAGCCACGCCATAGCGGGCGGCGTCATAGCCGCGTCCCTTCAGTTCGAGGTGGAACCACATGCAGAACTTCTTTGTTACCTTATTATATATCACCTTCGGACGTTCCAGTATGCAGCCGCGCTCTATGTCGTGGCCGCGTTCGTCCTTCACGGCCAGGGCCACGCCGCAGTTGCGCCAGTGGACGAGATCCTTCGATGCGTAGCACATCACACCCACCAGGGCATCGCTGGTGCGGTCGCTCTTGTGCTCGCCGAACCAGTACCATGTGTCGCCATACTTCATGATGCCGCCGCCGTGGGCGTTGATGTGGCGGCCGCCGTCGTCGGGCCACAACTGGCCGCTGCGTATGGTGCGTGCCTTCTCTTGCTGCTGGCTCCAGTATTTCTCCAGCCGCCTGGCCTCTGCCTTTGCGATGTGGATGACCGAGCCGTGCTTGGGGGAGGTGAAGTCGGTCAGCTTCATTACGCCCTCGTTGAAGCGGCCCAGGGACTTGAAGGTCTTGAAGTCCGACGTCTCCACGAAACCGAAGTTGTGCGGACGGATGCTGAAGATGTCGTACATCAGCACCCACTTCTTCTGGCCGATGCGCTTCCACATGTTCGGGGCCTCGCAGGAGCCGCGCTCGGCATCAATCTGTTCGGCATGGTAGTCGTCGAAGTGGTTGATGCGGTCCGAAATCATGTACTTGATGCCGCCTGGGTTCTCCTGCGAAACGTAGGTCATGAAGTAGCGTCCGTCGGGCATGGGGCAGATGTCGGCATCGAGCACCTGAATCTTTTCGTCGGGATATTCGAATAGCAGCTGTGGTTCGGTCTCCAATGTGGTGAATGCCTCGTCGGCATAGCTGTAGTACAGTTTGGTGCGGCCGCCTGCATGCTGGCGTATGGTGAAGTAGACCATAGGTTTGCCGACCGTCGGGTCCCAGATGGTCTGCGGCGCCCATGCGCAACCTATGTGGCCGAAGTGGTCGGGGAACAGGCGGTCGATGCGAACGACGTGGTGCGTCCAGTGGATGAGGTCGTCAGAGGCCATGAGCACGAGGCCGCGATTGTTGCCCCAGCCGAACTCGTCGGGCCGTTCCCATTGCGTCGTGCGGATGCCCTTCTCGCGGCCGAAGATGTGCAGGTCCGTCATGGCGATGTAGAACTTCCCGTTGGGGGCACGGTAGATGTGCGGGTCGCGTATGCCGTGCTGCTCGGCTATGGAATCCCCTGCAATGACGGGCTCCCCGTTGTTGAGGGGGGTGAATGTGTAGCCGTCGTAGCTGATGGCCATGAACAACGAGTGGGTGGGGTCGCTGAAGTAGGTGAAGAGATAGGCGCCCATGTCCTTCTCCGTAAGGGCCCGCTTCGGTTTGGCAGCCGATGATGGCATCGCCAGCACGGCCAGCAGCAGGGTCAGGGATAACAGTCTTTTCATAGTTTGTCACAGATTTCTTTGCAAATATAGTGATAATTGCCGAGATATAGCGTGTTTATATATTTTTTCTTTATAAATATCTCTCTGGCAGAATGCGTTATGAGGTTTTTTGTTTATCTTTGCAATGGTATTGAAACAAATTGCATACTGACTTACCGACATGAAGAAACTGCTGACATCGTTCTTCGTTCTGCTCATGATGGCAGGACAGACACAGGGCCAGGTATCGTTCGGCCACGCTGAGAAACTGAACAAGGGTTGGAGATTCCTCCGCATGGATGCTGCTTGGAACATAGCCGAGCAACCCGGCATGAAAGAGAAGGATTTCGACGATTCGCGCTGGCGCAGGGTGGACCTGCCGCACGACTGGGGCGTGGAACTGCCCATGTCGCCCGACAAAGGCTCGTGTCAGGGCTATCTGCCCGGTGGCGTGGCATGGTACAGGTTGCATGTGGACATGGCGCCAGGGCAATCTTCGCGTTTCGTCTATTTCGAGGGCGTGTACAACCATTCCGAGGTCTACCTCAACGGTCATCTCCTGGGCAAGCGGCCCAGTGGATTTGCCTCCTTCATGTATGACATGACGCCCTACCTGGAACAGGGCGACAACGTCCTGGCCGTGCGCGTCGACCACGGACAGGAGTTCGACTCGCGCTGGTACACAGGTTCGGGCATCTATCGCAACGTGTGGTTGGTGACGGCCCCCCAGGTGCATCTGGCCCAGTGGGGCACTGCCTACAGGCTGACCCGCATCAATGAGAAGCGGGCAGAACTGGCGGTGGACGTGGAGACCGCTGACGACAGGACCGTGAAGTCGGCCCTGCGGCTCAGTGCTACAGTCCAGCTCTGCGACAGCGAGGGTAGGGTGGTGGCCACCACGAAGACCAGCATCGGCAGCCAGGAGAAGAAAACTGTCGCGATGACGGTGAAGAACCCGCAGCGCTGGACGCTCGAACGTCCCTATCTCTATACACTGAGGACCGTCCTCAATGCTCCCAAGGCCGAGGACGGACTGTCGGTGAACGATACGTCCGTCGTTCGCGTCGGTCTGCGTACCCTCGACTTTTCACCCGACAAAGGTTTCGCCCTCAACGGACAATGGATGAAGGTGAAGGGCGTCTGCGTGCACGACGATGCCGGCGTGCTGGGCACGGCCGTGCCGAAGGAGGTTTGGCGCCGCCGACTGCTGGAACTGAAGTCCATCGGGGTGAATGCCATCCGCATGAGTCACAATCCACACGCCCCCGAAGTCTACGACCTGTGCGACGAGATGGGACTGCTGGTGATGGACGAGGCAAGCGACGAGTGGGAGTTCCCTAAGCGCAAATGGATGAAGGGCTGGAACGCCGGAGTACCTGAGTTCCAGGGTACCTATACCTACTTCAACGAGTGGATAGACCGCGACGTGGCCGACATGGTGCGACGCGACCGCTGCCATCCCAGTATCTTCATGTGGTCGATAGGCAACGAGGTGGACTATCCCAACGACCCCTATTCGCATCCCGTCCTCAATGGCGACGGTTCCTTCACCCAGCCGATGTATGGCGGTTACAAGCCCGAGCAACCCAATGCCGAACGTATCGGACTGATTGCCCAGCGACTGGCCAAGGTGGTGAAGCAAATCGACCCGTCGCGCCCCACTACCGGGGCTTTGGCCGGTGTGGTGATGTCCAATGCTACGGCTTATCCGTCGGCCGTGGATGTGGTGGGCTACAACTATACCGAGAGTCGCTATGCCGAGGACCACAAGACGTATCCCGAACGCATCATTTACGGGTCGGAGAACCGCCACGACCTGGCGGCCTGGAAGGCTGTGACCGAGAACGAACACATCTTCGGCCAGTTTCTGTGGACGGGTATTGACTATCTGGGCGAGAGCGGTCGCTGGCCTGCCCGTGGCTCCAGCGCCGGACTGCTCGACCTGGCTGGGCAACGCAAGCCTCAGGGATGGTATCGTGCTGCCCTGTGGAGCGAAAAGCCCGTTTGCTACATCGGCACCTATCCCGTGGGGCCGCAACGCTACGGTTCGCGCAACAACAACCAGCGCACAACCTATGTCTCCTCCTATGCCAACGACACGTGGAACTACACCGATGGGCAGCAAATACGTGTGGTTTGCTACACCAACGGCAGTTCGGCACGCCTCACCCTGAACGGACAGCCTGTGGGCGGTACCCCCAAACTGGACGACAACTCGGGCATACGCTACTGGGACATCGACTACGCCCCTGGAACGCTGCGCTGCGAGGCCGACAACGGTGCCTCGTACGAGATTGTGACCAGCGGACGGCCTTATGCCTTACGGTTGACCACCGACTCTGTGGCCCATGTGTTTGTGGAGGTGGTCGACGAGCAGGGACGTCTGGTTCCCTCGGCCGACAATGAGGTTACCCTCATGGTGCGCGGTGCCCGACTGTTAGGTATGGAACACGGTGACATCTCGGATGCCACCATCACCAGTCGCCAACAGCGCCACCGCCTCCGCGTCAACGGAGGCCGACTGGTAGCTTATATCCAACCCGACAATGACCGCCCCTCGTTCACTGTACGGGCCACGTCGCCCTTCCTACAGGACCAGGAACTTACTATACCATGAATTAAAAAGAAAAACCACGGATTTAACGGATTAAACGGATTACTTAGACCACGAATTACTCGAATTACTCGAATTGGCTACGCCCTCATACACGCCGAAGGCAAAATTCTCGCACAGCGAGCGGCAAGCCGATTACGTGCAATTCGTGGTTAGAAGAATATTTGAGGTAGAAATCCGTTTAATCCGTTAAATCCGTGGTCGTTTTTTAATTCGCGTAATTCGTGAAATTCGTGGTCTAAGTAATCCGTGGTCTTTTTAATTCGAGTAATTCGTGTAATTCGTGGTCAAGTAAAAAGTTAAGAGGCTGTGTCGGATGGTACGGCACAGCCTCTTGTTTG
>CAMOUQ010000005.1 GCA_946626595.1 uncultured Prevotellaceae bacterium
CCCTTGATGCTCGCTATTGGATTGGCATTCGCTGCGCGCCATGCCTGCAGGGCCATGAGTTCGGAGCGTATGGCCACCTTGAAGCGGCGAGCCATGTAATAGATATTTCTTAATATTTCCATACTTTATTTTATCTCCAATTGTTCATAGTCCTTGTAGGCCTCGTAGCCCGAGGTGATGACGCACTCGCCGGGTTCCAGTCCCTCAAGGACCTCGTAGTGGCGCGGATTCTGGCGTCCGATGCGGATGGCGCGGCGGTAGGCATGGCGGCCGTCGCGGGAGAGGACGAATATCCACTGTCCGCCGGTGGTCTGGAAGAAAGTGCCGCGGGGAATGAGGACGGCCTGGGCCGACTGGCCGAGTTCGACATTGAGGTAGAAGGTCTGGCCCGAGCGGAGCCGACCGGGACGGGGGCCGGTGAAGAGGAAGTCGACGCGGAACTTGCCCTGCCGCACCTCGGGATAGACCTTGCGCACGAGCATGGCGAAGGTCTGGCCCTCGCGCTCCACGGTGGCCTGGAGACCGGGGCGGAAGCGGTCGATGTAGTGCTCGTCCACCTCGGCCTGCACCTTATAGTCGCGGAGGTCGTTGATTTGTCCTATCTTCTGCCCCGGGGAGAGGCTCTGGCCTAATTCTACGTCCAGGAGACCCAGTTCGCCATCGATGGCGGAGCGCACCTCCAGTTTGTCGCGCCGCTGTCGCACAAGGACTACATTGCGGCGCATGGCGGCCAGATTGTCCTCCATCTGGTCCATCTGGACGGAGCGGTAGATGCTGTCCTGGCGCAGGCGGGAGGCTACGAGTTGCTTCTTGCGTGCGGCCAGTTCATATTCCTCGCGGCTCTGGACGTACTGTTCGCGACTGATGAGCTGTTGGTCCACGAGGCGTTCGTTCTGCTGGTAGGTGCGACGTTTGCGCTCGGTGTCCATGTCCAGTTGTGCCTGTTCGGTGAGGTTGTTGAGCCGGTCTTGCTCCATGGCCACCTGAGTGTTGCGCAGCATGTTCTGCTTCTCGGCCAGTTCGGCCTCGGCATTGAGAATTTGCAGGTCGAGGTTGGCATTGGAGAGGCGGACGATGACGTCGCCACGGCGGACGTGGGCGCCCTCCTCCACCACCTTCTCCATGACGATGCCACCCTCCTCGGGGGCTATCTGTACCACCTCGATGGGCATCACCTGCCCGGAGGTGCGCACGTAGTCCTTAAACTCTGCCCGGGTGACGGGGCTGAGTGTCAGTTCGTCACTGGCCACCCGCAGCGTGCTGCTGTGGTTGCCAAAGAGCAGCCACCCGATGGCGGCCACCACCGTCACGGCAGCCACAGCGAGCGGCCACCACTTGCGCAGCCGTTCGGTGCGCGTGAGTTCTATCTTCTTGTCCATAATAGGCTCTCCTCCAGCCCCTCCCGTGGAGAGAGGGGAGGAATGTTTTAGTTATTGATTCGTAAATTATTTATTTTCATCTCAGTTTCATAATCCCTTCCCCCTTCTGCTTCCATACCCCGCAGGGCAGAACTGGGGGAGAGACGGTCGGCGAGGTACCGCTTCAACACAGCCATCAGACGGGCCTGGAGGAGGCGTGCGCGACTGTTGAGCAGGGTGGCGGAGGTGTTCTTGACGTCGATGGCCGTGGATAAGCCCTCGTCCCACTGGTGGCGCGTCAGCGTATAGGCCAGGCTGTCGGCCTCCACCTTCCTGAGCATGCCCTCGGCCTCGCGGCGGTAGGCTTCGGCATCGAGGATGGCCTCGCGGTGGAGGCGGTCCAGTTCTTCCAACTTCTGCTGGTAGTCCTCCTGGGCAAACCTGTAGTTGTTGCGGGCGCGGCGAATGCTCGTCATGGTGCCCAGGCGCCCGAAGAGGGGGAACGAGACATTAGCGGCCACCCACTCGCCTCGGTGCTGGCGCATCTGTTCGCCCCAGGACAGGGTGCCAGGCGCGTCCAATGTCTTGTAGTAGGAAGTGCTCCATCCGCCCGAAAGGGAGATGCTGGGCCAGAGGCTGGCCTTGGCACGGCGCAGGGCATGATGGGCCGACTCCATGTTGTAGAAGGCTTGGCGCTCAGAGGACGTTCTCAGAGACCCTCCCAAAGACCCTCCCCAACCCTCCCGTGAAGGGAGGGGGCTTTCCTCCGTTATGGGGGCTAACAACAAGGGCTTCTCCTCCGTAATGGGAACCAGCATCAGGGGCTTCTCCTCCGACGTCAGGGGCTTCTCCTCCCCTTCACGGGGAGGTCGGGAGGGGTCTTGGGAGGGGTCCTCCTGCCAATTCATGATGTGCTTGAGGTTGAGCATGGCCTGCTGCAGAAGGTTTCTCTGTCTGATGACTTCCACGCTGGCCTCGGCCTGCTGGGCCTCCATCTGTGCGACGTCGGCTGGCGACTTCCGTCCCACCTCCTCCAGGAGGCGCGCCTGGCGGAGCAAGAGCAGGCTCTCCGCCTCCTTCTCCTCGGCCATGGCCACGGTGCCTTGGTAATATTGTGCATCGATGAAGGCCTGGAGGGTCTGCAGGGCCACGTCGGCCTGCTGACGCTGGAGGGCCGACTTGCCCATGAGCACGTCGGCACGGGCCATGCGCAGGGCGTGGAGCCGGGCCAGTCCGTCGAACACGGGCAGGGAGGCGGAAATGCCGAAACCGTTGGAGAAGGTGGTCACGTTGGTGTAGGTGTTCGTCTCGGGGTCGATGCCTCGGCCGAAGTTGTACTGCGCTGAACCGCTGGCCGAGACGGCTGGCAGGAAGTCGCCAATGGCCCCGAGGCGGTTGGCCTGGTAGCTGTCGAGTGTGAGTGCAGCCTTGCGCACGTCGCGATTGTGGCTGACGGCGTAGGCCATGCAGTCGGCGGCAGTCATGGGGGTGGGCTTCTGGGTTGGCTCCTGGGCTGCGATGGTGTTGCAGCATGCGAGGCCGACCAGCGCCCAACCTATCGAGATGAGAAAGAGTTGTTTCATATCTGTCGTTCGTTTGTTGAAATCTGATGCAAAGGTAGAATACCTGACACAAGGGAGAAAAGTTTAATCGAGGAAAAACGTATAGTGACAAGATATTTTACACAAATGTGTATGATTCCTTTACACTTTCCGGGGAAAGGCACTGTGCACGACCTATTTTCCGATGCGCAGGGGGCCATGTTCTCGCAATATTTTTCTATCTTTGCATCATCATACACATTGATTATGGAAAAATACGGAACACTGCTGGCGGTGGATGACAGCCAGGCCATACTGACAGCCCTGCGGATGACGTTAGGGGCAATGTTCGACCGCATACTGACGCTCGACAATCCGGAGTTGCTGATAAAGACCATGGAGCGCGAGGAGGTGAACCTGGTGGTGCTGGACATGAACTTCTCGCTGGGTGTGAACTCGGGACAGGAGGGGCTGTTCTGGCTGCGGGCCCTGCGCAAACGGTTTCCGACGGTGCCCGTGGTGTTGCTGACGGCATACGCCGAGGTGAACCTGGCGGTCAGGGGACTGAAGTCGGGGGCGGCGGACTTCATCGTGAAGCCCTGGGACAACGACGAACTGATGCACAAACTGCAGGATGTGCTGCAAAAGCACAACAGCATAGAGAAACTGGACACCGTGGAGGCGGAGCACATTCGCCATGCCCTGGACGTGAGCCACGGCAACATGTCGAAGGCTGCCGAACTGTTGGGCATAACGCGCCAGACGCTGTATAACAGACTGAAACGGAAATGAAAATGATGCTGTATATAACTATAGGTATAGGCGTGGTGGTGGCATGGCTCGTGGTGCGCCACCAGCGGCGCCTGCGCACGAGGGCGCGTCTGATGAGCGAGGCCATACGGAACAGGGACTTCCAGTTTCGGCTGAAGACGGACGGACTGTTGCCGGGCGAACGGGCCATGCAGGAGACGCTGAACCAGTTGGGCGACATCATCCGACAGCAGACGCGGCAGAGCGAGGTGGAATCGTGGGAACGGCTGACGCGGGTGCTGACGCACGAAATCATGAATGCTACGGCGCCCATAGCGAGCATCAGCCAGGCCATGATGGCGCGCAAGGATGTGCAGGGGACGGAACTGGAGGAGGGCATACGTGCCATGCACACAGCGGCGAGGCATCTGGGCGACTTCGTGGACTCGTACCGCAAGTTCTCCAGCCTGCAACAGCCCGTGCCGGAGGAGGTGCGGGTGGCCGAGGTGGTGGAGGAGGTGCGGGGCTTGTTCCCGGAACTGGAGTGGTGCACGGAAGTGGACGGGGAGATGACGGTGCGGACGGACCGCGGTCTGCTGCGCCAGGTGCTGATAAACCTGACAAAGAACGCTGCGGAGGCGGGAGCCAAGCGGATGAGCATAAGGGGGACGGAGGTGCCTCGCGAGAAGGGGGAGCCCGAAGGGCGGCGTCGCGTGAGTCTGCTCGTCTGGAACGACGGCAAGCCCATACCAGCGGAGGCGCGGGGAAACATCTTTGTGCCCTTCTTCACGACAAAACGTTGCGGCTCGGGGATTGGTTTATCCCTGAGCCGCAGGATTGTGACCATGCAGGGCGGCAGTCTGGAGCTGCTGGAGGGGCCGCTGACGACCTTTGCCCTGACGCTGTGATGTCTATTCGGGCTTTTGCTCGGAGGCTTCGCGCCGCATCTCGGCCTCTACGGCCTTGATTTTCTTGCGCAGGAGGTCGAGTTCGTCCTTCAGTTTGTCGGCCTTCTTCTGGATTTCGGCCACCAGGCTGTTGCCTTTCTTGCTGCTGGCGGAGAGGAAGCCGATGTTGTTTTCGTAGGTTTGCAGTTCGGACTTCATGATCTCGAAGGCGCGTGTCAGGCGTTCGCGCTCGCGGGCCAGGGTGTTGGCTCCGGCTTCGGCGCTGACGCGGAGGGTGGTCTTGAAGCTGTTGAGGCGCTGCTCGGCGTGCTGGAGGTTGAATTGCTTGTAGAGTTGGTCGACGACTTCGCGGTATTGCTTGTAGAGCTTGTCCTTGTCGCGTATGGGCACGAAGCCTACGGCGTTCCATTCGGCTTGCAGTTCGTGGACCTTCTGTGCGGAGACGTCGACGGCGTTGTCGGCCAGGGCGCGGAGGCGTTCGATGATGTTTTGCTTCTTCTCGAGGTTTTGCTTCTGTTCCTCGCGTTCTCCGGCGGTGGCTTGGTTTTTGGCTTCGAAGAAGTGGTCGCAGGCGCCTACGAAGCGCTTCCAGAGTTCGTCGCTGACCTTGCGGGGCACGGCGCCGATGGTCTTCCACTGTTTCTGGAGTTCGATGAGTGCGTCTGAGGTTTGCTTCCATTCGGTGCTGTCCTGCAGGGCTTCGGCCTTCTCCACGAGTTCCCGTTTGCGGGCGAGGTTTTGGTTGAGTTCTTCCTTGACGCTCTTGAAGTAGGCGGCCTTTGCGGTGAAGAATTTGTCGCAGGCTGCGCGGAAGCGTTCGAATATCTGGGTGTTGACCTTCTGGGGTGCGAAGCCGATGGTCTTCCAGACGGACTGGAGGTCGATGATTTCGCGGGTCTTGGCGTCCCAGTCGGCGAAGGTCTTGAGTCCGTCGGTGGGGATGGCTTCTACCTGTTCGCAGAGTTCGGTCTTGCGGGCGAGGTTTTCTTCCTCCTGGGCCTTGCGGGCTTCGAAGTATTCCTGGTGGCGCTTGCGCACGACGGTGCTGGCCTCCTTGAATCGGTTCCAGATTTCCTCTCTGAGGTCTTTGGCCACGGGGCCTATTTCTTTCCATTCCTGGTGGAGGGTCTGGAGTTGGTTGATGGCCTTGACGACGTCTTTCTCGCCGACGAGGCGTTCGGCCTGTTCGCAGAGGAGGGTCTTGGCCTCGAGGTTCTTGCGGAAGTCGTACTCGCGGAACTGGATGTTGAGCTTGAGCATGTCGTAGAATTGTTCTACGTAGAGCTGGTAGTTTTTCCATACTTCGGAGACGTTCTCGACGGGTACGGGGCCGATTTCCTTCCATTCGGCCTGCAGTTCCTTGAATGCGTCGTACGACTTTCCAGCCTCCTCGGGTGTGGTGGCCAGGAGTTTTATTTTTTCTATGACGGCCTGCTTGCGCTCGAGGTTCTGGGCGCGCTGTTGCTCCTGTTCGGCCTGGAGCTGGGCGCGGCGCTGGCGTATCTGCTGCATGGCCTGCTTGAAGGGTTCTTCGGTGGGGTCGGGTTCGGGCTGGTAGGCCTCGGGGTCGCCTCCGGCCTCAACGTAGGCCTGCTGGCGGGCGGCCAGGTCGGCTCGGTGGTATTTGTAATAGAGTTGCTTGAGGAGTTCGAGTTCCTGCTTGTTGCCTCCGTCGTCCTGCTGGGCTATTTCCTGGGCACGGGCCACGACTTCCTCCTTGGTGTTCATCAGGGGGATTTGGGGCTCGGCGGGTGTCTCCTCGGGGGCAGGTGCCGGCTCGGTGTTTTCTACATTTTCCACGGGTTCTGCGACTTCCTGAGGAACTACTTCCTCGGCTGTCTCGTTCACTTTGGTCTGATCTAAAGAGTCCATCATTTTCTTGTTTTTAGGTAATGATTCGGATTGCAATAACTACATACAAAGTGCAAATTAATGCAAAAAATCATTAATTGCCTAATATTTCGGGATAAAAATGTCGTAAGACCCTAATTTTTTATGATTCGGAACCCGTCAGAACCACGAGCGGCGCTTGAAATACCACCAGAAGAAGAGTGTGGTGCAGACGCAGAGGGCGAGGGCGATGGGGAAGCCGAGGCGCCAGGTCTCCATGCCGTTGATGAGGTTCATGCCGAACATGCTGGTGATGAGCGTGGGGAACATGAGTATGATGGTGATGCTGGTGAGCATCTTCATGACTTTGTTCATGTTGTTGTTGATGATGTTGGCATAGGTCTCCATGGTCGACTCCAGGATGTTGGAGTAGATGTTGGTGGTCTCGCGTGCCTGGCTCATCTCGATGTTGACGTCCTCAATCATGTCGGCATCCAGTTCGTCGACGGGCAGTTTGAACTTCAGCTTCGACAGCAGGTTCTCGTTGCCACGGATGGAGGTGACGAAGTAGGTCAGGCTGTCCTGCAGTCGGGAGAGGGCGATGAGGTCCTGGTTGTCGACGTTGCGGTCGAGGTTGAGCTTGGCCTGCTCGATGCGGGCGGATATCTGCTTCAGCCGCTTCAGGTACCATACGGCCGAGGAGAGGAACAGGCGGAAGACCATGTCGACGGCGTCGGTGAATCCCCGGCCGCGCCGTTGCTGGTAGGTGACGAAGTCTATCATCATGTTCGTCTCGAAGTTGCACAGCGTGATGCAGACGTTGCCCTTCATGATGATACCCAGGGGGATGGTGGTGTAGGGTGTGCGCGACTTGACCTCCTTGACGTAGGGAATGCGCAGGATGATGAGCACCCAGCCCTCGTCGATGTCGTAGCGGGCGCGCTCGTCGGTATCCGCGATGTCGGATATGTAGTAGTCGGGCACGTGAAGTTCGTTTTGCAGGAAGTCGACGTCGTCCTGCGAGGGACATGTCACCTGCACCCAGCAGTTGGGTTCCCATTGTTCGATGGTCCGCAGACCACCTGAAGTGTTCCAGAATGTTAGCATTGGCCTTTCCTCCTTGAATGTGTTTGTGTGAGAGAAATGAGTCTCAAGGGAGAGCGGCCTCTTGCCACCCTACCCTATGCGTTTGTCATTTTCCGCCGGATAGTCGTCCATAGTGGTATTGTTTTTTTACGTTTTTTCGGTTTGTGGCTGCAAAGTTACGAATAAGCGAGCGATTTCCCAAATTTATTTGAGGAAATCCGAGCGGGAGTATCTAAGAAAGTAGTTCAAAGATACGAATAAGCGAGCGAAAACGCAAATTTATTTGGCGTTTTTCCGACGGAAATATTTGTTAATTATTTGCTTTTTGCATAACTTTGCCTGCGAAGTGATGAGTTTTGCATTCTGGGAAGAGAATTATTAACCTTTTAATAAAGAAGAACATGAAAGCAAAGTATCTATTGTATGCTATGGCACTGGTTGTGTTGCCAAGCATGATGGTGTCTTGCGGCGACGACGGAGCCGACATCGACGACAATCCGACCGAAAAGCCCGGCGACAACCCCAGCAAACCGGACCTGGAACCTGCCAACGAGGAGTGGGCGCCCGAAAAGCAACAGCAGTATCTGGAGGACGTGGCTCTGGAGATGAACAGAAAGGTGCGGGTCGACGACTTCCGCAACTATGTGGACCTGGCCAACTACGTCAACGAACGCTACATCGAAGATTCTGAATGGGACAATGTCGAGGACTGGGCTGAGGACATCTTGGACCGCCTCATGGGCGACATCGTCAACATCAAGACGGAGGACGACGGGTGGCGCAAATATATCTACAACTGCTACAAGAGCACCATCCTGGCCTCGAACTTCAATGGGCAGTGGACGGCCCGCAACGGCAAGTGGAACTACACCGAAGCCAACGACCTGCAGTTCATCTTCAACAACCAGAAGGGCGAGCAGTGCGTGCTGAAGCTCGCCACCAGCGGCAAGGTCGCGAAGGTGCACCTCTTCGATGTGGACGACTGGACAAGAGACGAGTGGGACGAACGTCCCACCGAATACTACGACCGTACGCAATACACCATCGGCGTGCCCGAAAAGATTGAGGTGACCTTGACCGAGAACGGGACAACGCTCATCAGCAACACCATAGCCATAGACCTAGCTTCCCTCTCTGGCGAAGAGTTCGACCTGAGCAAGAGCCGATTCTCCTTTGCCAGCACCACCAGGTTCAACAACGGCTACACCATCAAGACGGAGAACGTGAAATACTCTGCCACCAGCGTATCCGCCAAGGCTACCGTGCAGAAGAACAACGAGACGCTGGTCACCGTCACCTTCAGCAGCGACCTCAAGAACATTCCCGCCAAGACACTCACCGACTGGTACGACATGGACGACGACGAAATTGAAGACGCGCTGACAAACTCAAATGCCCAGAGCGGCATCTTCGCACTCGACTTCCTGGGCAAGGTGCAGGTGAAGGGCACCATCAAGGACCTGCACGGGCTCATCGACGACATGGACGATGCCGACGACAACCAGGAGAACGAGGCTGCCTACAAACGTGCCATCGGACGGGCAAATACGCGCTACGAGGCTTTCGTTTACTACAACGGCGGCAACTTCAAGCAGGCTTGGCTGTCGCTGGAGCCCTTCAAGGACTATGAGTGGAGCACTGGCGGACAAACCTATGTAGAATGGGGCGCCGAACCCATCATCAACTTCGCCAATGGCGCTTCGTACAGTTTCGAAGAATATTTCACCGAAGATGCCTTCAAGGATCTGATAGATGCATTTGAAGACCAGGAAGATACGGCTGAAGATATGTGGGATTAGTCTGCTGCCCTTGTCCCTGATGGGACAGACGAAGCCCGACACTGCAGTCCATCAGATGAAGACGGTGGTCGTCACCCGACAGGTGGCGGCCACCGCCGTTGGTTTACAGGGCGACGGCAGTCTGACATGGGACATGCGTGCCCTGGAGACGCTGCCCCGCTTTCTGGGCAATGCCGACCCCGTTCACTATGCCCGCATGCTGCCCGGAGTGCAGACGAACTCGGAAATCGACGCCGGCCTGCACATCCAAGGCAGCGACAACACCCACAACCTCCTGACCATACAGGGCGTGCCCGTCTACAATGCGTCTCATCTCCTGGGCATCTTCTCCGTCTTCAACGCTTCGCACTACGAAAGCCTCACCCTGAAGAGGGGGGCCAACCAGGCCTCCGACCCTTCGCGCCTGGGCGGTACGCTGACCATGAATCTGCCCACCGCAATCCCCGACAGCATCCGCGGAGAGGCAAGCCTGGGACTGCTCTCTTCGCAGGGCACGCTGCTCATTCCCACCGGCAAGCGCTCGGGCCTCATCCTTTCGGGCCGCGGCTCGTACATCAATCTGCTCTATTCCCGTTGGCTGACATTGGACGACATGAGCCTGCGCTACGCCTTTGGCGACGTGAATGCCACCTTCGTCTGGCAACCGGCCAAAGGGCACCGAATATGGGTGGACGGATATTGGGGCCAGGACCGCACCAACATCCGGCAGGACGAATATCAGGCCGCCCTGAAACTGAAATGGGGCAACAACACGACGGCCCTCCACTGGGACTACGGACGGGGCGACAGCCTCCACCTCAGAAGCACACTCTACAACACTCGCAGCTACAACCGCCTGCATCTCTCCCAGGCCGACATGCTCTTCCGCCTGCCTTCCGACATCTGCGACCTGGGTTGGCGCAACCTCTTGGAATGGAAACGTTGGCAGGTGGGCTCCGAAGCCGTCTGGCACAATCTGCTCCCCCAGAGTCCGCAAGCCGACAATGTGTTCAACCGAAACCTCTCACCACAATCCCGACAACACACACAGGAGTATAGCCTGCACGCCAACTATACCCTGCCCTTGCCCGCCAACTTCGAACTGGCGGCCGGCCTGCGCACGTCGGCTTACATCGACTACACCCGTAAGGCCCACCTGGCTGCCGACCCCTCGCTGAGGGTCACCTTCGCGCCTGGCAACTGGCAACTGTCGGTCGACTATGCCCTGCGCCATCAGTATCTCTTCCAGACCGGAACGAGCGCCATGGGCATGCCCACCGAATTCTGGACCAGCATCGGAGAGATGTGTCCGCCTCAGTGGGGCCACAACGCCAACTTCTCAGCCTGCGTCTATCTGGCTGACGGACGCTGGCGCCTCTCGGCCGACATCTACTACAAACGGCTCTACAACCAGGTGGAATACGACGGCGACATGATGAAGTTCCTCAACAACGACTACCGACTGGCCGACAACCTCTTGCACGGCAAGGGGCACAACTACGGAGTCAGCATCATGGCCACAAAGCGGACCGGACGCGTCACAGGCTGGGTGAGCTATGCCTACGGCAGGGCCCGACGCTCGTTCCGCGAAGACAATTACCAAAGCTCCTTCCCGGCCAGCCACGAAAGGCCGCACGAGATTAACGCCCTGGTCAACTGGAACATCAACCGCCACTGGACCATAGCCGCCACCTATGTCTTTGCCTCCGGCACCCCCTTCACGGCACCCGAATCCTTCTACATCACCAACGGAATGCTCCTGGCAAAGTACGGACCGCACAACGCCCGCCGACTGAAACCCTACAACCGGCTCGACCTGTCGGTCAACTACTTGCTGCCCTCGCGGCATTTGCGGCAGAGCGGACTGAACCTGTCCGTCTACAATGCCACGATGCAGGAAAACGACGTCACCTGCAGACTGAAAGTCCACAACGGACGTTTCCTCTATTCCCATTTTTCGATTTTCAAGTACATCTTGCCATCAATCAGTTATTTCCTAAAGTTCTGAAATCATGCTACGACGATTCTGCCTCCTCCTTCCATTGTTCATCCTCACATCGTGCCTGACGGACTACGAGGTCGACACGCCCCTGCAACTGGTGGTGGAGGGATGGATAGACAGCGGCGACTTCCCCGTCGTCATCGTCACCACGACAGTGCCCGTCACTGAGGAAAGGCAGGAACTGGACGAACTGGGGCAATACATCCTCCGATGGGCCCGGGTGGCCATCAGCGACGGTGAGGAGGAGGTGGTGCTGACGGGCAAGTTAGACCGGCGCTACTTTCCGCCTTATGTCTACACCACCAGCCGACTCCGAGGGAAGCCCGGAGGCCGGTATCACTTGACGGTGGACTACAAGGACTTCCATGCCGAGGCCGAGACCACCATACCGCAACCCGTCCCACTGGATTCGCTGCGCGTCAGCCGCTGCCACGACTCCGACACGCTGTACCAGGTGCATGCCTTCTTCCACGACGACCTGGCGGAGCGCCGCTACTATAAGTTCTTCACCTGCATGGGGCGCCGCTCGCGCATGTTCTTCTCGTCCTACATGCAGACGCTCAGCAACGAGGTGTTCGCCCCCGGCGAGGAGGTGGAAGCGAATGTCTACAAGGGGCGCCTGGTGACGGAACGGGACACCTACGTACCTTATTTCAAGGAAACCGACACGCTGCTCGTGAAGTTCGCAAGCATGGACAGCCTTTCTTTCCGCTTCTGGGAGCAGATGGAACGGAACATGACCCTGGGCAACTTCCCCATGACCTCCGTCAAGAAGAATCCCCAGACCAACATACGCGGAGGCCTCGGCTATTGGTGCGGCTACGGGGCCATGGTCTATCCCATCGTCATTGCCGACAGCATCCGTCGCCCATAGCGGCGGACGTCATTCTTCGCACTCGTGCTCGTGGCAATGGCAGGCCGACGTCTCGAACTCCAGGGTGGAGTGGGCGATGCCCGACTGGCGCAGACGGGCCTTCAGTTCGGCCTTCACCGCCTCCATGTTCTCCAGACTGTCAATGACGACGTGGGCCGTCAGTGCATTGTCGGTGGTGCTCATGGCCCAGATGTGTATGTGGTGCACCTCCTTCACGTGTTCGGCCTCCTCCAGATGCTGGCGCACGGCTTCGGGCTCAATGCCCTCGGGGGTGCCGTCCACCACCAGTCGCAGACTGTCCGTCAGCAGGTCCCAGGTGGAGAAGAGTATGACGCAGGCAATGGCCAGACTCACGATGGGGTCGACGATGTTCCAGCCGGTCCAGGTGATGATGATGCCCGAGATGACCACTCCCACCGACACCAGCGTGTCGGCCACCATGTGCAGGAAAGCCCCGCGAACGTTTATGTCCTGCTTCTGTCCGTGCATCAGCAAGGCGGCCGTCAGTCCGTTCACCAGTATGCCCACGCCGGCCGTCCACGAAACGGCCACGCCGTTGACGTCGACAGGCTGACTGAACTTGTGTATGCTCTCGATGATGATGCCCCCGACGGCCACCAGCAGCAGGATGGCATTGAGGAGGGAGATGAGCACCGAACTCTTCTTCAGCCCATAGGTGTAGTGCTCACCGGGGTGCACCTTGGCCAGTTGGAAGGCAATGAGCACGAGCAGCAGACTGAACACGTCGCTCAGGTTGTGCCCGGCATCGGAGAGCAGCGAGAGCGAGTGCTGCGTCAGTCCGACGATGGCCTCTATGCCCACGAAGAGCAGGTTCAGGACGATGGAGAAAACGAAGATGCCATTCATCGATTGCGTGGGGATGGCATGGTGATGATGGTGGTGGTGACCATGATGTTCGTGATGGTCGTGATGTTCATGATGTGCGTGTTCCATGAGTCTAATGTTTTGGTTTCACGCTGCAAAGGTACGAAGAATATCGTGCAACTCGGTTGCAAAGTTCAGTCCGCCCCAAGAAAAGCTCAGTCTGTCCCCAGGAAAAGTCCAGTCCGTCCCAAGAAAAAGGTAGGAAGGAAGCCATGCGTGACTTCCTTCCCTGTGGTGACCCGCTCGGGGCTCGAACCCGAGACCCCAACATTAAAAGTGTTGTGCTCTACCAGCTGAGCTAGCGGGTCATCCTATGTGCATTCTGCCGAATGCGGGTGCAAAGTTAGTGCAAATTGAGCGAATAACCAAATTTTTAAGGTAAGAAATTATCACCTTTATCCTTATATCCTTATTCTTTCAGCACAAAACGGCGGTAATACGACAGGCACAACGTGGTCAGCGGCAGTGCCACGATGAGTCCGATGAAGCCCAGCAATGCCCCCCAGACAGACAGGGAGAGCAGGATGACGGCCGGGTTCAGTCCCATCACCTGGCCCATGATGCGCGGCGTCAGGTACATGTCCTGGATGGTCTGCACCACGGCAAACACGGCCAGCGCCATGAGCAGGATGATCCAGAAGCTCTGTCCCGTCTCCAGACTCTTCATCAGAGCCAGCAGTATGGTGGGGATGAAGCCGATGAGTTGCAGGTAGGGCACCAGGTTGAGCACTCCGATGAACAGCCCAAGGCCTACGGCCAGGGGGAAGTCGATGATGAGGAACCCGATGCTGAAGAGTATGCCCACGATGAGGGCGATGAGCGACTGTCCGCGGAAGTAGGCATTCATGCCGTGCTCCACGTCGCTGGCCAGTTGGGTGGCAAAGGGGCGCTTGTCGGCCGGAATCAGGTTGACCCACCCCTCGCTGATTTTCTCATAGTCGAGCAGGATGAAGAACATGTAGAGGAAGACGACAAAGACCGTGAATATGCCCACGATGAAGCCCAGCGTCTGGTACACCACGTTCCAGGCCTGACCGAGGGCCTCCTGCAGGGCCTGCCGCACGTTGTCCTGCTGGATGAGGTGCACGATGTCGTTTTCGTTCACGAACCGTTCCACGAACTGCGTCACGCTCTCGGCGATGCCCCCCTCGCCCAGGTACTGCCTGGCTATGGGAGCCACGTAGCCGCTCAGTTTCGTCACCTCCGCGATGAGGGGCGGCACGATGAGGAACATCACGCCCGTCAGCACGCCCACTACGCCTGTCAGCGCCACCGCGATGCTCAGTATGCGGCTCCTCAGGCGGCACTTGTACTGCAGGAATCGCACCAGCGGATACAGCATATAGGCCAGCAGCCAGGCGATGAAGAAGGGCAACAATACGGCACTCAGGCGGTTGATGAGCAGGCCGATGGCCACAATAATCAGTAAGAGCGTAACGCTGCGGATGAAACTGTCAAACGTAATTTCCTTTTCCAACATATCCAAACGAATAACAAGCGCAAGGGTGCCATTCCAAGCGCAGAAAACTGGGAGACAAAGTTATATAAAATTCTGCGTTATGCAAAGAAAAAATCAATCTTTTCGATTATACCCTTTTGGTAAATTAGGAAAATCAGTCGCCCTGCTTGCCCTTCGTGGCCTCCTGGTAGCAGTGGCGGCACAGCGGTTCGTACTCCTGCTTTTCGCCCAGCATCACCTGCTTGTCGCCCTGCACCGTGCGGTGGCTCACGTAGGCCAGCGCACCGCAGCGCACGCAGATGGCATGCTGCTTGGCCACGTCGTCGGCTATGGCGCACAAGGCTGGCATGGGGCCGAAGGGGCGCCCCTGGAAGTCGAGGTCCAGTCCGGCCACGATGACGCGCACGCCGCGGGCCGCCAGTTCCTGACAGACGTCGACGATGCCGGGGTCGAAGAACTGTGCCTCGTCGATGCCCACCACCTCGTTGTCGGCCGACATCAGCAGGATGCTGGCCGAGGAGTCGACGGGCGTGGAGGGTATGGAGTTGCCTTCGTGCGAGACGACGTCCTCCTCGGAGTAGCGCGTGTCGATGCTGGGCTTGAAGATTTCCACCCGCTGACGGGCAAACTTCGCACGCTTCAGGCGGCGGATGAGTTCCTCGGTCTTACCCGAGAACATCGAACCACAGATGACCTCCACACGCCCCTGGCGCATGATTTCCCCGTTGAACTCCGTTCTTCGACTTCCGCGACTCGACCAAGTCCCCGTGCACGCGACTTGGTTCTCGCTGCTCTTGTCGTTTCTTTCTGCTATGGTCAGTGACATGTCTCTTTATACCTATTTAATATATACTTCGACGCAAAGTTAAGAAGAATTTTTGGGAAAGGCAAGGGGATATGTCGTTTTTACGACAAAAAGATGCGCCAGCCAACCACTTTTTCACCCTGCCGCGGGGACGAAAATGACAACCCAAGGAGGAAAAGTTCCGCCACCGCCGATGAACGTACATCCATCGTCGGCGTCCGTACGTTCATCGTCGACGTACGGCCGTTCATCGCCGATGGCGGAACTTTCCGGCGCGTCGATGTAAAGAAATCCTTAAATTTCGGGGGAAAATATGCGGAGATACGGAAAAACTTTCGTAATTTTGCTCCGTATTATGGGAACATTGTACGTTGTACCGACCCCTGTGGGCAATCTGGAGGACATGACCATGAGAGCCCTGCGCGTGCTGCGCGAAGCCGACCTGATATTGGCCGAGGACACCCGTACCTCGGGTAATCTCTTGCGCCACTTCGACATCCACCGCCCCATGCTCTCGTTCCACAAGTTCAACGAGCACCAGGTGGTGAGCAGCATCGTAGGAAGGCTGCAGGGGGGCGAGCGCATGGCGCTGGTCTCCGACGCTGGCACGCCCGGCATCAGCGACCCGGGCTTCCTGCTCGTACGCGAGGCCGTAGCCAGTGGTGTGGAGGTCATCACGCTGCCGGGGGCCACGGCCTTCGTGCCGGCACTGGTATCGTCGGGCCTGCCCTGCGACAAGTTCTGCTTCGAAGGCTTCCTGCCGCAGAAGAAGGGCCGCATGACGCGCCTCGAGGAACTGGCCGACGAGCCCCGCACCATCGTACTCTACGAGAGTCCGCACCGCGTGGTGAAGTTGCTGGAACAGCTGGCCGAGGTGTTTGGCCCCGACCGACACGTGAGCGTGTGCCGCGAGATATCGAAGGTGCACGAGGAGAGCGTGCGCGGCACCGTGGCCGAGGCCCTGCAGCACTTCCAGCTGGAGGAGCCCCGCGGGGAGTTCGTCATCGTAGTGGGCGGCTGCCCCGAGGACGCTAAAGACCCTAAGGACCTTAAGGGCCCTAAGGGCTCTAAAGACTCTAAGGCCCTTAAAGGCTCTAAGGCCCCTAAGGACTCCGAAGCCCCCAAGTTATCGAAATATCAACGCAAACAACTAAATAACTATTCGTTATGAAAAAGATTCTTTTCATGGCCCTGTGCCTGGTGGCACTGGCCTCTTGTGACAAGTTCGGCAAAAGCCAAGCCGACGAAACCTTGCGCCAGCGCGACTCGCTGATGCAGATTATCAACCAGAAGGACGAAGAACTGAACGAAATCATGGACTGCGTGAACGAGGTGCAGGACGGATTCCGCCGCATCAACGAGGCCGAGGGACGCGTGACCGTGGCCGACAGCAACCCCGAAAGCGCATCCTCGCGCACCATCATCCAGGAAAACATGCAGTACATACAGCAGGCCATGGAGCAGAACCGCGACCTCATCGCCCAACTGCAGCAGCGACTGAAGACGACCACCTTCAACGCCAAGGCCCTGGAGCGCACCATACAGAACCTGCAGGAACAGCTGGAGTCGCAGAACCTGCGCATTCAGGAACTGGAGGCTTCTCTGGCCGAGAAGGACATCCTGATAGCCGAACAGGGCGAACAGATTGACAACCTGAGCGAGAACGTAAACAACCTGACGCAGGAGAACCGACAGAAGGCGGAGACACTGGCCAACCAGGACAAGGACCTGCACACGGCATGGTTCGTGTTCGGAACGAAGGCCGAACTGAAGGAACAGAAAATCCTGAAGGACGGCGACGTGCTGAAGACGGGCGACTTCAACAAGGACTACTTCACGCAGATTGATACCCGCGTGGTGAAGGAAATCAAGCTCTACAGCAAGAGCGCCAGCATGCTGACCACCCACCCCGCCGGCACCTACACGCTGCAGAAGGACCAGAAGGGCGAATACGTGCTGCGCATCACCGACGCACAGAAGTTCTGGAGCGTCAGCAAGTATCTGGTAATAAGAGTGAAATAGTGGGAAGAAAGGATTCATACAACATCAGCCGCTCGTCCACCTCGGCCACCCGCATGCAGGAGGGCCTGGACCAGGCGGGCGGCCGACGCAAATACTACCACGAGGAGCAGGGCCCCGAGACGGCGGTCCTGGTGGGACTGATTACGCCGCAGCAGAACGAACGCAAGACGCAGGAGTACCTGGACGAACTGGAATTCCTGGCCACGACGGCCGGAGCCGTCACCATCAAGCGATTCACCCAGCGCATGAACGGGCCCAGCAGCGTCACCTACCTGGGCATCGGTAAACTGAAGGAAATCCGCGCCTACATCGAGGCCGAGGAGGAGGCCGAACGCGAGGTGGGGATGGTCATCTTCGACGACGAACTGTCGGCCAAGCAACTGCGCAACATCGAGGCGGAACTCCGCGTGAAGATTCTGGACCGCACGAGCCTCATCCTCGACATCTTCGCCATGCGGGCACAGACGGCCAACGCCAAGACGCAGGTCGAGCTGGCGCAGTATCGCTACATGCTGCCCCGCCTGCAACGCCTCTGGACCCACCTCGAACGCCAAGGCGGCGGTTCGGGCGGCGGAGGCGGAAAGGGCTCGGTGGGCCTGCGCGGTCCGGGTGAAACGCAGCTGGAGATGGACCGACGCATCATCCTGAACCGCATGTCGTTGCTGAAGCAGCGACTGGCCGACATCGACCGCCAGAAGACCACACAGCGCTCCGGCCGCGGACGCATGATTCGCGTGGCCCTGGTGGGCTACACCAACGTGGGCAAGTCCACCCTGCTGAACCTCCTGGCCAAGACGGAGGTGTTCGCCGAGAACAAACTCTTTGCCACCCTGGACACCACCGTGCGCAAGGTCATCATCGACAACCTCCCCTTCCTGCTCTCCGACACCGTCGGCTTCATCCGCAAGTTGCCCACCGACCTGGTGGACTCCTTCAAGTCGACGCTCGACGAGGTGCGCGAGGCCGACCTCCTGGTGCACGTCGTAGACATCTCGCACCCCGATTTCGAGGAACAGATAAAGGTGGTGGACAAGACGCTGGCCGACCTGGGCTGCGCCGACAAACCCGTGATGATAGTCTTCAACAAGGTGGATGCCTACACCTGGGTGGAGAAGGACGAGGACGACCTGACGGAGGCCACGCGCGAGAACCTCTCGCTGGCCGACCTCATGAAGACCTGGATGGCACGCCTCCAGGGCGACTGCCTCTTCATCTCGGCACGCGAGCGCACCAACATCGACGAACTGAAGGACGTACTGTACAAAAAAGTAAGGGAACTCCACGTACAGAAGTACCCCTACAACGACTTCCTCTTCAACCACTACGAAGAGGAGGCTGAATAACTACCACGAATTAAATACGACCACGATTAAACGGATTACACGGATTACCACAACGAACGAATAACTACCACGAATTGCACGAATTAAACGAATTACTTTACGACCACGATTAAACGGATTAGACGGATTACTTAGACCACGAATTGCACGAATTACACGAATTTTGCCTTCGGCCTGATGTGAGGCGCCAGCCTAATTCGTTTAATTCGTGCAATTCGTGGTAGTTATTCGTTCGTTGAGGTAATCCGTTTAATCGTGGTCGTATATTCGTGGTCTTTATCCGTTTAATCGTGGTCGTATATTTAATTCGTGTAATTCGTGGTAAAAGTCAATTGGGGTGACGTTTGCGTCGGAAGAAGTCCTGTATCAGCCGTCGGCATTCCTCTTCAAGTATGCCCGTGGTGACGGTAGCCTTCGGGTGCAGGGCCTCGGGAGCAAAACGTTGGTAACCTCGTTTCTCGTCGCTGGTACCGTACACCACACGTCCCACCTGTGCCCATCCCAGTGCTCCGGCACACATTATGCAAGGCTCCACGGTGACGTACAGCGTGCAGTCCGTCAGGTACTTGCCACCTATGGCATCGGCAGCAGCCGTCAGTGCCTGCATTTCGGCATGTGCAGTCACGTCCCTCAGCGTCTCCGTCAGGTTGTGTCCTCGCCCAATGATGTCTCCCCTCGGACTCACCACCACCGCCCCAATGGGAATCTCCCCTTCTTCCAGTGCCCGACGCGCCTCGCGCAGCGCCTCCTGCATGTAGAAATTGTCGTCTCGCTTCATAGCATCTACATTATTTTTGCCCCAAAAGTACAAAAAAAGTTGGGAACGTGAAAGAAAAACTTACTTTTCCTTCGCGTTCCCAACTTTGTTTATTATTGTAAATTAGCGCAATACTATAATAATTGTACTGAAATCTACTTGACTCCCAACTAATAAGACAGGCTGAAATTTATGCTTATGCTGTAGCGTGAACGAATGAATCGGCCAGCCTGCATGGCCGGTCTCCATCTGGGTGACATGTTCATCAAGCGAACAGCCTCCTGGGTAAGAGACGGGTCAGGCGACTGCATAACCTCGATATCTTCCAAATAACCCGATTTGCCCACAGTAAAGCTAACTTTGACCGATCCTTGTATTCCTTTTTCCTGAGCCACAGCAGGATATTTGACGTTCTGACTCAACCAAGGAAAAAATGCTTCGTTGCCACCAGGAAATTCCGCAGGCTGTTCGATGATGTTGTAAAAACAAAGGTTGTAACGCCCTTCGCTGGCGACAATCTTCTCCTCCGCAGTGAAGGGATGCACCTTGTTGTAGAAGGTGAGCGATACTTCGTCCTTCCCCAGTTCACTATGGCTCAGAGTGACGTCGGTGACGGAAATGAAAGTCAGGTCACCGTCTCTGCTGAACTTGAGATGTACGGGGCCTTCATCACTCAGTATCAGGTCTCCATTTGCCTTCATTGCCCACAGCGTCAGGTTGATGACCGTGTCCAGAGGCAGCGCTTGGCTGACCGATGTCCGGAAGTGAATGCCTATCTGGTCGTATTTGGCAGGAATGCTCCACGGTTTCGACATATCAACAGCAGTAAAATATACCGTGTGCAGGGCTTCGGTATCATTGGTAATAAGATCTTTTCGGTAATAAGCATTTTCACATTTGATGGATGCGTTGCCAAACTTAAAGACTGCAGGCTTAGGCCCTTCGTCAACGGGTTCTTCCGGCTGGGAGGGAGTTTCCTCTTCCGGGGCATCGACCTCGTCGTCGCCACAAGAAACCAGACCCACACTCAACATTGCCACCAACAAGATGGCCATTAATCTCCAATAATTCTTTTTCATAGTTACAATTTTACAGGGGGTTATCTTTCTATGGTAATGTTCAAGAAGCGGACAATGGAATCAACGGGGTCGAAGACATCGTAGCGGGCACTGTTCTGAGCAAGAAGGGTGAGCGTGGTGGCCTGCGGGCTGACGTTGGCCACCTGGACACGGGCATGGAGAGTGCCATCGCGTGGAATGGTGACATCCTCGATTCTCCAATCGAAGTCCTCGCTGTCGCCCACAGCCCAAGAGACGACTCTTCCGTCGAAATCGTTGCTGCGGTCGTCAAAGCCTTCCATGGTCTCGAGATAGAACTCCGTGATAGCCACGCCAGTGTTGTTCTTGATGGTGAAGTCGATGACCACATTGCCCTCGTCGTCGGCCACGCAGGAATTCAACTGATAGTCTAATCCCAGATCGTTGCTCTGTATGCCATTGTCCAGTACACGGTGGTCCACAACGGGGATGTCACGTTTCTGGCATACGTCGTCTTCGAGGTAATAGACATCGGAGATGTCGACATTGAAACGAATGCCGGCCTTCGTGGCGCGATTGCTTGGGTCGAAGTCCTTGACCTTGATGCGAACGGTCCTATTCTTTTGAGGATAGATATTAGAGAGGCTGACCGAATGCCCTGGCCGCCACAGTGTTTCGTTGTCCCAGTTCGTTCCATCGACAACGTACTGTTGGCCCAGATTGTCGAAGACATTACCACCGTTCACATCTGCCAGATGCATAGTTACTCCCAAAGGCTGACTCGTGATGTTGGTCATTGTGTACTCCATGTAGAGGTATGCACCTACGCGCTCGCATCGCTGAACGTCCATTCTGACATAGTCACTCCACTTACGCGCCTTTTCCTCGTTCGAATCGTTGCTGCACGAAACGAATGTCAATGTACCCAGCAGCACGAAAGCCGCCATCAAAGAACTCTTCAAAATTGTTTTTTTCATAGTCATTGTGATTTAATGTTAGCCTTGATTTATTTGCAAAATTACAACAACAATCCGTGATTTGCCATGTCTTTTCTATGGCATATTTATGTCTTTTGCCTTCAAATGGGCTTCGTAACCGATTTGATGTTGTATATATATGCCTTTTTATATAACTTTGTACATCGAAATAAAAAGGAGACCGATATGGAATACGACAAACTATGTAGGGCGGTGGAACAACATCTGCATCGCGAGATGCGCACACCGGCAGACTTCGACTATCTGTCGGAGCAAATCATGAACAAGACCAGCAGTTCGTTGAGCAGCACCACGCTCATGCGACTATGGGGCTATCGTCGTTCCTCGGCGACTGTACGCATAGCTACACTTGACATTTTGGCCCGTTTCATCGATTATAAAGACTATACCCACTTTCGTTCCGAAGAACAAGAAGACCCAGGGATTATCCCCCCGCCCTCCCCTGCAGGGAAGGAGCAGTCGCACCTCCAAACCCAGGACATTGGACATTCAGTTTCCGTAAGGGGAAGAGCATTTAGATGGCTCATGCTGGTTCTGTCTGTCCTCCTGGTTGCAGTCGTGCTCTCTGTTATTTATTTTCACCGTCCGCAGGAAGAGTCGCAGGAACAGCCACAGACCCAGTACATAACCAGCCTTTCCGAACTGAGCAACAACAGGCAATACCTCATCCACACACGAGAACAGCGACGCGGTTCTCTTGGCATCTGTGGCCGACATCTGGGCACCACCTTCGAGAGCGCCGCTCTTTTCCGTTGCGACAAAGCCTCGCCCTTTGCCATCATTCAGCACGATGGCTGTTTTTACCTCTTTAGCGTCGAGAAAGGTAAATTCGTCAACGTCCTGAACTACCTGACCGACAAGCCCCTGCTCAGGGATTTTGGCGAGAGGAACTGGTGCGCCTTCGACATCCATCCGGAAACATATGGCTTTGTCTTCGACTTCAAGTCCACCACCAACGTCTACACCCTGAACGTGGCAGCTTTCGACGGTATCATTATAGACGACTGGGGCACCGCAAACGGCTTCTACGACGACGGCAACCTATTCTCCCTGGAAGACGCAGGACCCTTCGACCCCACGGAGGCCCTAAGTTATCTGACACATAATTCTTGTTCGACAAGCGAATAAAATTCGGTTACTTCATTCATAACTCATAATTATTTTCTATCTTTGCACAATATTATGCATTATGAATTATGAATAAACATTTCTGCCTGGACGATTCGCCGGAGTTCCGCATGGTGGAACTGGGCGAGGTGACGAGCACAAACGACTTCCTGCGCAACTACAGGCCTGTGGGGCCGGAGCGCCGGATAACACTGGTGACGGCCGAATACCAGACTGCCGGACGTGGTGCCGGACAGAACCATTGGGAATCGGAACCGGGCAAGAACCTGCTGTTCAGCCTGATGGTGCATCCGCACCACATACGCCCCGAACGCATTTTCGTGCTCAGCGAGGTGCTGGCACTGAGCATACAGGCAGCCCTGCAATGCTCTCCCATCATGGAGGGAGACGCGGCGGGACACTGTAAAATCAAGTGGCCCAACGACATCTATTGGGACGACCGCAAACTGTGTGGCATGCTCATCGAGAACGACCTGCAGGGCGGCCAGATAGAGCGATGCGTCTTAGGCGCAGGCATCAATGTGAACCAGACGGAGTTCGCCTTCGACAGAGGACAGACGGACGGACTGCGGCACATGGCGGAACCCGTTTCGCTGGCGCAAATCGCAGGGCACGACCTGGAGCGCCGCTTTGTGCTTGAGGACGTCATGGAGTTCTTCACCCGCTACTACAGCTGGACGGAACAGGGCCGACAGGACGAACTGCACCAGATGTACCTCAGTCAGCTCTACCTGAAGAACGAGGTGCACGGTTTCGTCGACGCCGAAGGCTCCTTCCGCGGCACCATCACCGATGTGGAGCCCGGCGGCCACCTCATAATTGTCGATGAAATGGGCAAAAACAGACGCTACGGCTTCAAGGAAGTGGAATACGGGGAATAATCAGAGTTTTCAGAATAATCAGAATAATCAGAAATAACTATGGCAAAGTTTAAGCGCATCCTGCTGAAGCTCTCGGGTGAGAGCCTGCAGGGAGAACAGGGCTACGGCATCGACGTGAATCGTCTGAACGACTATGCCCGACAGATTAAGGAAGTAGTGGACATGGGTGTCCAGGTGGGCATCGTCATCGGCGGCGGCAACATCTTCCGCGGCCTTTCGGGGGCCAGCAAAGGCTTCGACCGCGTGAAGGGCGACCAGATGGGCATGCTGGCCACGGTCATCAACTCCATGGCACTGTCCAGTGCCCTCGGTGCCATCGGCCAGAAGGCCCTCGTGCTGACGGCCATCCGCATGGAGCCCGTGGGCGAGTTCTACACCAAATGGAAGGCCATCGACGCCCTGGAGCGCGGCGAGGTGGTCATCATGAGTGGCGGTACGGGCAACCCCTACTTCACCACCGACACGGGTTCGTCGCTGCGCGGCATCGAGATTGAGGCCGACGTCATGCTGAAGGGCACCCGCGTGGACGGCGTCTACACGGCCGACCCCGAAAAGGACCCCACAGCCACCAAGTTCAAGGAAATCACCTATGACGAAATCTACAACCGCGGACTGAAGGTGATGGACCTCACCGCCACCACCATGTGCAAGGAGAACCACCTGCCCATCTACGTCTTCAACATGGACATCGTGGGCAACCTGAAGAAGGTGATGGAGGGCGAGGACATCGGTACGCTGGTGCATAACTGAAGACCCTCCTCCCCGCTCCCCCCGTGGAGGGGGGAGGGCTTGCCTTTCCGCTTGAGAGGGTTACAAACATTTTGAATTGTGAATTGTAGATGGACTTTGTTGGCCATGGCCTTGGCCTTGCTGGTTCCGCATTGCAGTGGTGCGACGGCGGACCGGAGCCATTATCCCATCGTCGGAGCATGGGTCATGAAGAGCGAGACGGCGCCAGACGGAAAGGTGACGAAGTCCATCTACACGCAGTACACACGATGCAAAATCTATGACGCCGACAGCACCTACTATACGGTGCAGCTGCATGCCGTGGGCGACGAGATGATGATAGTTGCCCACGAGATGGGGCGCTACAGGCTCAACGACTCCATATACATGGAGCGCGACCGCGTGATGCCCTTCCGCATCATCGACGACACCACCTTCGTCACCGAGTTCGAGGGCTACCAGGAACTGATGGTGCGCTCCAAAACCATGACTCCCGAACGCATGGAGGAGATTCGCGACTTCGTGCGCCAGCATCCCAACGACAGCGACTCGCCCGTCAAGCACTTCGTACTCTCCACCACCGAGCGCCAACTGAGGAAGGAGAACCACCTGTTCCTCTATATAATAATAGGTATGGCGCTCGTGGCCGCTGCCGTGATGGCCTATGCCTACCGACTGCGCCTGCGAAAGCGCGAGGTGGAGCGCAAGTTGGCCGAAATCGAGGAGGAGCACGCCCTGCGCCCGACCGTCGTGGCCGATGCCATGCGGCAGGTGGAGACGGAGTTCTTCCAGTCCGACTACTACATCGCCCTGCGCCGGTGCATCGAGACCGGAGGGAACATCAAGCCCGTCGAGTGGCAGCACCTGGAGCAGCAGCTGAAGTCCGTCTATCCCCGGTTCAGCAGCAGTCTCTACGGCCTCTACAACCTCTCGCCCGCCGAGTATCAGATGTGCCTGCTCCTGAAGATTCGCACCTCGCCAGCCGAGATTGCCGCCGTGCTGAAGCGCGACAAGAGTACCATCAGCACCATGCGCCGCCGCCTCTACAAGAAGGTTTTCGGCAAGGAAGGCAGTGGCAAGGACTGGGACGAATTCATCCAATCCCTATAGGGCTATTTTGTTCATTTTGGCCCATTTCATCGGGGTTTGCAAACTATTTGCAAACTCCTTTTTTATGCCTTTCTGCAAATGCCAACAATTTGCCAACCCATAAAGTTGGAGCACTGGACAAGAAAGACCTATCTTTGCAGTCGGAAACCAAAAATCCAATCGAAGATGAAGAAACAAACCATCCTCTCATCCATCATTCTCCTTGCCCTTTGGGCATGTTCACCACAGTCCCCACGGTCCTCGTCAGCCCTTCCCATGTGGGAGCGAAAAAGCGCCCCTGCCGTTGTGCTTGGGCGGTATGTGGATTGGAAGACTGGCGACAAGGATAAATATCCAGGTTTCTGGGGAAACGGAGAATCGTTGAAAGGCAACAGCCTCCCGGAAATAACCTTTGACTCCATAGCAGGCACATTCACCTTTGTCTGGGACATCTGCTATCCACTGAAGCATGACTTCTACGGTTGGTCACTCATGCTCCTGCCGGGCGACACCATCAGAGTGGACTTCGACCGCTCTGCTTTCGCAGAATACGAAGCATATACAAGGCCGCCCGCCGACAGCGTCACCACCCAGAAGATGCAGGAACTCTGGAAGAAGGCCATACACATCGAAGGCGGCACCTTTGAACAACTCAAACCCCTGCACATGAAAGGAATGGGGCTGGGAGTAAGCCGCGATTATGCTAAAACTCATGCCCAAGACACCTTCGACCAGTGGCGTGAAGTATGCTGGAGCGAGTTTCAGGATGTTGTCAGTCAGTTGGATTCGCTCGACCTCTCCCTGGGGGAAAGGGAATATCGCAGGATGCTGATAGAACAGGATTACCTGACCAAACTGCGAAATTTCATGTTCGTGAAGACCAGTTGGAAGTTCATTACAGACAAGGACTCGCTGGAGATGTTCGAGAAGCAATTCACCTTCAAGGACCCTCATGCCGCCGAACTGACCTACTACCGCACCATGACTGGGTTCTATGCTTGCCTTTCAAACCTCTTCGGCGAGGGGAAGGCCTACATCGAGGCCAACGGACTGGGCGACTCGCCCTTAGGACAATGGTTCAGGGAGTTGGACGAGGCCAAGGCCGTGATGACTCGCGTCAAGGCCCGGCTGCCTGTGACAGAAGCCGAACTGGGTGCTCTCTCGCCAGAGTTTCAGGAACAGATCAGGGAGGTGCAGGCGCTCATGAAAAAGGAAACTGCCGACGGCAAGGGCACATGTCGCGACCTGCCGGAAGGCAAGCCGCAGGAATGGTTGCCCAAAATTGTTGCCGACCACAAGGGGCACGTCGTCTTCATCGACTTCTGGGCCACATGGTGCGGTCCGTGCCGCACGGGCATGAAGGAGATGGAGCGCGTGAAGGATGAACTGACGGAGCGCGGCGTCGATTTCATCTACATCACCGACACAAGCAGCAGTGCCGAGGACTGGCTGACCTACGTCGAGCGCCATGCAGGCGACCATTACATCGTGCCGAATGAGAAAATCAAGGAGATGCAAATCCCCGACTACGACAATGCCATCCCCCATTACCTCATCTACGACCGCGAGGGCAAACTGGCCAAAACCATCTCGGGATGGCCAGGCCTGGAGGACATGGAGGCAAAGATAGAGGCCGTACTGAAATAATACCTATCATCTAATTACCCATAACAAATGAAGAAACTATCAACTATTCAAATGAAGAAGCTGTTAACTATGCTGTGTGCCATGCTGCTGACGCTGTCGGTACAGGCCAAGGACAAGGTGATTGACCGCCCGGCATTCAGCGGCACGGCGAGTGACCTGTGCCCCATCAAGGTCGTGTTGACGAAGAAATCGACCATTGTGCATTTCCGTATGGATTGTGCCCATCGCCGGGCATGGAGCATGACAGGGGCACGACTGGAGTGCAACGGACAGGCCTATGCCTACCAGCGTGGGCGCATCCTCACCCATGAGGGAATAGACGTCCTGGCGGACGAAGCCTTCGAACTGGGTAAGGAATATGCCCAGAATGCGCGACAGGACTTACTCGTCCTCTACTTCGACCCCCTGCCCAAAGGTGCAAAGACCTTCGACTATGCAGAGGGCGACAAAGACCTTTCGTGGAAAGTCCGCGGCGTGAGGTTGGACAATCAGCTGTATCCCTCGCTCATCCCACCCTACAAGCCTCGGGTAGATGACGGGCGCCCTTTGGAACCTATTGCCCTTAAACACGGCGAGGCTACGGCCACCATTACCGTGCACGGAGGTGGAAACATCTATTATGTCGGCGACTTCAGTCGCGACATCATTACGGGAAACTATGACAGCCGAACCCAGTACCTCGACTCTACCCTGATTTACTGCCACCCAGCCTACACTGCAACAAAGCCGTTGTTCATCGGTTGGAATGGGCTTGGCAATATAGACCCCAGCGGTCTGGGTACCAGTTTTCCGATGATCCTGATTCCTGGCGAGACGTTGACACTCGAAGTAGATGCCAATGCCTGTGTGGCACGCGAACAGAATTTTGCCGCAGGCAGGCCATCGGCACACGACTGCTACCGTCTGGGCGGTACCCTTGGCGACCTCAACCAGGCACTGGTGGAGAACCAAATGCTTAACCATGGTTATCTACCGGAAATCCCCACATACACCGATGGACAGACCTTCGTGGAATGGAGCGAACAACTGTGGCAGAATCTCAACACCCTAAGGCAAGGTCTGATGCAGCGCACCGACTACACTCGCCGGCAGAAGGAATTCCTCTCGCTATTGGTCGATAATGTCTATTTAAATATACGGCACGATTATCCAAGGGCGATTCGTTGGAAGATGCGCGATGCTGATTTCGAGGATGCCATATCAAAACTGAAAGCCACCTATACCCTGGAAGACCCTCATGCCCGCGACCTGCAACTCTTCCGCGACGGACGTTCGTTCTACTTGCCTCTCATGCCCTACTGCCTGGAATATCTCGAAGCCAACGGACTCAACCACGGCGAGGTGTATGAGATGACGAAAGCCCTTGCCTATGCACAAGAGATAGGAAAACGCATGAAGCAAGGCAAGGTGCAAACGGACAGCGTATTGCAGACCGTACATTCCTACTTCCAACCTGTGCTACGAGCCTTCAACGACAGTACCCGCGTGCTCGTGGAACGACTGCAGCGCGAGGCCAAGGACCGCATCATGGAGACACCCGACGTTTCGGGCAGCGAACTGCTGGACTACATCGTCAGCCAGCATCCCGGCAAGGCAGTCTTCATCGACCTTTGGGCCACCTGGTGCGCCCCCTGCCTGAACGGTATCGAGGCCATGGAACCGCTGAAAAAGGAACTGGAGGGACGAGACATCGTCTTTGTGTATCTGACCGACGAATCGAGCCCTCTGAACCAGTGGAACGAGCACGTGCTGGAGATTCCCGGCCTGCACTATCGCATCCCCTCTTCGATGTACCGCCAGTTGCCCTGGCCTCCCGGCGGAGGCGGCATTCCGCAGTACTTCCTCTTCGACCGCCAGGGCCGTCGTGTGTGGGAGCAGACGGGCTTCAGCCAGAGCGTGATGGAAAAGATTCGGGCGGAGATAGAGAAGGTATTGTAGGAAATATTCCTTTTTGTTATTCCCCCGAGAACCGACCCACGAAGAGAAGCACGCCGGAAGAGGCCTCGTAGACGGCATAGACGAAGGGACGGTTGGCATGGAAGTCGACCTTGGAGAGTTCTGTTGGGCCTGCCATGGTCACTTCGGTCTCTGCTATGGTCACGGCCGAAGCTTTGGCGCCTTCTTCGTTCACCTCGATGGCGGCCTTCTGGCGCATTCGGCTGATAAAGAGACTGGCATCTTCGCACATGTTGGGAATCTGAGCAAAGTCGGAGTCGAAGGCCTGGCGAATGCCCATCCCCTTGAGCACTTCCACCAGCTCACCCTCCAGTTTGTCGGTGTCCGACATGGTCGTGAAGCGTGGCACCTTCAGGTCGACGATGTAGGGCTCGGACACATCCTCCGCCGTATATCCATACAGACCTTCCAAGTGCCCGGCGTCGGCCAGACGTTCGATGATGTCGTCCGTCGTCTTCCCTTCCTCGGGCAGCATGATGGTCATGTTCCACAGGCCACTGCCATAGCTGAAGTAGATGGCCGAGTAGGTATCGTTTTTCAGGTAATTGGCCACCACGTTCTGGTGCATCATGGGCACCGTCCGCGTTTGGCCATCCTTGCCGGTGAAGGTTTCGGCCTTTGTATTCTTAGGGTCGAACTTCGAGCTCCATCCGGCCTTGAAGTAGATGGCATTCAGCAGATAGGATACGGCATGGGGATTCAGCTTGTCCAGTATGTTGCTTATCATGCCCTGCGTCTGGCGGTTGCACCAGGCGTTGATGTAGTTGAGCGTCTGGGGCGACGAGAAGTCGAGCGACTCGGCCTGGGCATGGTAGTACTGCTGCATGTCCTGGCGGAACTGCGACTTCAGCGTGTAGCGTTTGTTCACGAATATGGCGTTGGCCATGTCGAGTTGCACGTTGGGATCCACCTGGGGCAGCTTCTCTATCAGCGTCTGACAATATTCGTTGATGGCATCCACGCCTCCCGTGCCGAAGCCCAGCGTCTGCTCCAGTTCCTGACGGGTCTGGCCCTCGGCGGCATCGTTCACCATGGACAGGACATAGGCAATGCTCAGGGGCGAATAGATGAAACTCTCCCCCGACTGTGCGGCCTCAGCCGCGGCCTTCAGAAAATTGAGCGCAAACTGGTTGTTGCCTGAGGCAAAACTTTTTTGCTTAACGGACAGTCGGATGGACTGTGGCTCGGGCAACATGTACACAGCGGTGTCGTCGACGGGATTCGTCGTGCCGGGGTTATCCACTTCCGGTTGGCCGTCAAAGTAATCCTTATCATCCGTCGTACAGGACGGAATCAGGGCCGAGCAAAGCACGGCGAGCATAAGTATCAGCAGATGGTTTTTTGTCTTCATAATGCTTTTGTTTTAGGTGTTCTCTCTGCCTATATAATCCCCGGAAAAGGGAAATATTGCACAGGAACGGGATAAAATTACGAAAAAAGTTGCACTTTGATGCAAGAATTCCTTATTTTTGGTATTTATAAGATAGAATTTCAAGAAGAAATGACTGAAAGTCTCGTCCAGCGCATACGCAACCACGACCAGCAGGCAATGGGTGCGCTCTACCAATGGAGTGTAGGGCGCCTCACATCGGTCTGTCGGCGATATGTGCCGGACGAGGACGATGCGAAGGACGTCCTGCAGAATGCCTTCGTGCGCATCTTCACCGCCCTGCCGACGTTTGAGTACCGCGACGAACCGACCCTGCTGGCCTGGATGCGGCGCATCGTGGTGAACGAGGCACTGCGCCATCTGCGCGACGGCCGGCGACTGCAGTTTTCGGCACTTGACGACGAGGTCGGCAAAACGCTGGCCGACGAGGAGCCCGACGTGGAACAAGTGACGGCCGACGAACTGCACCGACTCGTCACCGAACTGCCCGACGGCTACCGCACGGTGGTGAACCTCTTCGTATTCGAGGGCATGTCGCACCGACAGATAGCCCAACTGCTGGACATAGGAGAATCGACATCGGCCTCGCAGTTCTACCACGCCAAACAACTGCTGGCCAAAAGAATAAAGGAACTCGTAAAACGGAAGCCATGAAACAGGACTGGACAGAACAAATGAGGAAGAAGCTGGAGGGGCACGAACAGACCCCGCCGGTAGGGCTCTGGGAATCCGTCTCGGAGCAGATGGGGCTGGCGCCCACGCCCGTTCGTCGGAAGGTCATTCCGTTCCGGTGGTGGTGGGGCGTGGCCGCTGCCATTGTGGTGGCACTGGGCGTGGGACTGTACCACCGAAGCGGAGGGACCCCTCTCCCCGCTCCCCCGAGGGGGAGGGCCGTGGCAGAGGCGGAGGTGACACCCACACCGACCTTGGTCGACAAAGACGAACCTGTGAGACAGACCCTGGCCGTCGAACCCCAAACGGCCATGCATAGCAAAGCGGAGAGAACAAAATTAGCCACACATAGCGAAGCGGAGAAGACCGAATTGGCCAAAGATAGCGAAGCGGAGAAGACCGAATTGGCCAAAGATAGCGAAGCGGAAGAGGCCGAACCCGTGAGGGAGGCCGACCCGACTCCGATCATTACCGACAGGCTCCTGGCGGAGGCCACGGGCAAGGCGGATTCTGCCCAGGCTCTCCCCCTCGGGGGAGCGGGGAGAGGGGTCTCGAAAGGCCATTTCTCCATCAGCATGGCGGGCTCGGGAGGACTGTTGGCTGCGCAGAGTCAGCTTCGCGAGGGGCGCCTCTACTACAGCATGCCCAGCGGCTACTTTGGCGCCCCCAGTGCGTCAGGCATACCCGGAGCATCTCCCGCACCGCCCCTCTATTCCCTGACTGACTATGCCTCGAAGCACCACCTGCCCGTGTGCTTCGGCCTCAATCTGCAGTGGCACGTCCATCCGCGCCTGGCCATCACCACCGGTCTCCACTACACCTACCTGCACTCCGAAATCAGCATCCCCCTCTACGACTACACCCTGCGCACCCAGCATCTCCACTATCTGGGCCTGCCCCTGGGCCTCAGCGCCCGCCTGTGGGGCAACCGCCACTTCCAAGTGTATGCCACAGCCGGTGCCATGCTGGAGAAATGTCTGAACGACGAGCCCTGGCAGTGGTCGGTGAATGTGGCCGCCGGAGCCGAATACCTGTTCCACCGCCACGTGGGCCTCTATGCCGAGCCCTCCCTGGGCTACTACTTCGACGACGGCACCCAGCTGCAGCACTACTACAAGCAACACCCTTGGGCCCCCTCCATCGAGGTCGGCCTAAGGGTGCATGTGGGTAAGTAAAGCGCGAGTCACTAAGCTTTGGCTCAGAGGCTCTTGCCCAGTTCGTAGGCTTCCTGCATGTATTTGGTTCCGGCGACGGCTCCGGGTTCCAGTACGCCCAGGGCGTGCAGCTGTCCGGCATCGGTCCACTTGCAGAAGTTCACGATGTCCTTGTACATCTCCATCGTGGGCAGCGTGCAGTTGAGCGAGGGCTGGCCCTGAGTGGTGATGAGCACGGTGCGCTTGTCGTAGACCTTGGGATTCTCCCTTTGCTCGCCGAAGTGGACGCTGAAGAAGCGGTCGATGAGGCACTTGATCTGGGCCGTGCATGAGAAATAGTAGACGGGGGTGACGAACACCAGCACGTCGGCCTCGACGAACATGGGGGCAAACTCCTCGAAACCGTCCTTCTGGACGCACTTGCCGGTGCGGATGCAGCCGCCGCACGAGAGGCAGGGGGCCACCTTGTTGCGGGCGCAGTCGAACTCCTGAACTTCGTGGCCAGCCTCCTGGGCACCACGGATAAATTCGTCGGCCAATGTGTTTGAATTGCCCTTCTTGCGTGGGCTTGACTTAATGACTAAAACTTTCATTACAAATGGTGTTATAAGGTTAATAAAGATGGTTGATTTGACTTTTCCTAATGCAAAGATAATAATTATTGCCTATCTATGGAACATTTTCCTCAATTTTTAATTTTTCTTTTTTAATTTTTACTTTTTAATTATTTTTGTTGTAGCTTTGAACTACGGTCTTAGATACTCACGCTCGAAAAAGCCCAAATACATTTGGCTTTTTGCTCACTTATTCGTATCTTTGCCCTCCGATAAGCGTAAAATACCAAATCATTTATCAATATAACATGAGCTTCAACAAAATTACCGCTGCCGAAGCTGCAGCAATGGTGAAAAACGGCCAGACCATTGGCCTCAGTGGTTTCACACCCGCCGGTACGGCCAAAATGACCACTGCCGAGATTGCAAAGATTGCCGAAGCCGAACATGCCGCAGGGCGTCCCTACAAAATCAGCATCTTCACGGGTGCCAGCACGGGACAGAGCTGCGACGGCGAACTGTCTAACCAGCAGGCCATCGACTTCCGTGCTCCGTACACCACCAACCCCGACTTCCGTCGCCACGTGAACCTCAACGAGCTGAACTACAGCGACCTGAACCTCTCCAACATGGCCACGCAGATTCGCCAGGGCTACCTGGGCCCCGTCAACTGGGCCATCATCGAGGCATGCGCCGTGGAGAAGGTGGGCGACAAGGCCCACATCTACCTGACCGCTGCCGGTGGCATTGCCCCCACCGTGTGCCGCCTGGCCACCGAGGGCATCATCATCGAGCTCAACGCCTTCCACGAGCGCAGCGGCATGGGCCTGCACGATGTGTATGAAATCGAGGACCACCCCTATCGCAAGCCCATCATGATCTGCCACCCCAGCGACCGCATCGGCAAACCCTACATCGAGGTCGACGCCAGCCGCATCGTGGGTGTCATAGAGGGCAACGTGCCCGACGAGGCTCGCTCCTTCAAGGACCCCGACCCCATCACCACCCAGATTGGCCAGAACGTGGCCGACTTCCTGGTGCAGAACATGCGCGAGGGCAAGATTCCTCCCACGTTCCTCAACCTGCAGTCGGGCGTAGGCTCCGGTGCCAACGCCGTGCTGGGCGCACTGGGTCACTCCACCGAGGTGCCCAACTTCAACATCTACACCGAGGTGCTGCAGGACGCTCCCGTACAGCTGATGCGCGAGGGCCGCGTGCTTTCGGCCTCGGCCTGCTCGCTGACGGTGACCACCGAGTGCATGAAGGGCATCTACCGCGACATGGACTTCTTCAAGGACAAGCTGGTGCTGCGTCCCTCCGAGATATCGAACAACCCCGAGGTCATCGCCCGCATCGGCGTATGCTCGCTGAACACCGCCATCGAGGTAGACCTCTACGGACACGTCAACTCCACCAAAATCTGCGGCACCAAGATGATGAACGGCATCGGCGGTAGCGCCGACTTCACCAACAATGCCTACCTCTCCATCTTCACCTGCGGCTCTACGACCAAGGGCGGCGCCATCTCCAGCATCGTGCCCTTCGCCAGCCACATCGACCACACGAACCACTTCGTGGACGCCGTCATCACCGAATACGGCGTGGCCGACCTGCGCCACAAGAGCGACATGCAGAAGTCGGAGGAACTCATCAAGGTGGCCCATCCCGACTACCAGCCCATGCTGCGCGACTATCTGAAGTACGCACAGAAGAACGGCGGACACACCCACCACTGCCTCTCGGCAGCCTTCGCCATGCACGACACCTTCCTGCGCAAGGGCGACATGCGCCTGACCGACTGGGCAGAATATGTGAAATAAGATTCCCTAAGGACTCAAAGGCCCATAAGGGCCCTGAATGGTTCCTACTATGGTCTGGCCTCAAACGACGTATCGTTTGAGGCCAGACAATACTATGGTTGGGGCTCCATCGACGTATCGATGGAGCCCCAACCTAACTACGCCTGCGCACATGCGTGCGTACGCGCGCTTCTCTTATCTATTAGTCTCCTCAGATGAACAGCACCTGCACGATGATGTACACAGGCAGCAGAACGATGAACGAGAACTTCAGCATGTAACCGAAGAAGGAGGGCATCTTGACGCCGCTCTCCTCGGCTATGCTCTTGACCATGAAGTTGGGCCCATTGCCGATGTACGTCATCGCACCAAAGAAGACGGCACCCATGCAGATGGCCTTCAGGTACACCTCGCTGATGCCGGCTACGGCCTGCCCTACGATGGGCAGCGACGTGGCAGTGGCGTGGAACACCATGGCCGTGGGGGCATTGTCGAGGAAGGCCGAGAGCGAACCCGTGGCGTAGACAAACTCCCAGGGATGCTGCACGGGCAGCGGATGCTGCTCCAGGAACATCAGGGCGGGCGTCATGGTGGCAAATATGCCCAGGAAGACGCACACCACCTCCAGGATGGGCGCCCAGGAGAAATTGTTGTCCGTGCGCACCTGCCGCTTCGTGGTCAGCATGGACAGGATGATGATCAGGATGAAGGCCCACTCGCGCAACAGCTTCAGGTACCAGGGAGCATCCTCGGCACCCATCTGCGGGATGTAGGTGGAATTGATGAACATGGTGCTCGCAACCACGCACAGCACCCAGACGATGTTGATGAGTCCCGTGGCCGTGACCGTCGTCTGTTCGCGATGGTCAGCCGACAGCAGGTGCCAGGGCTCCTTTCGGTAGTAATACGTGTCCGTCAGCCAGTAGATGCCCAGCAGCAGGGCGCCCGTGGTGCCCCATTCGGGCAGCATGTTCATGAACCATCCGAAGGGAGCCCCCTTCTGGAACAAGAGGAACAATGGGGGGTCGCCCAAAGGCGTTAGCAGTCCGCCGCAGTTGGCCACGATGGCGATGAAGAACATCACCGTGTGGGCCTTGTACTGGCGCTGACTGATGGTCTGCAGCAACAGACGGATGAGCAGCATGGCCGCCCCCGTGGTGCCCATGAAGGAGGCCAGAACCCAGCCGATGGCCATGATGATGGTGTTGGTGGTGGGCGTGGCCTTCAGGTCGCCCCGGATGCAGATGCCACCGGTGGTCGTGAACAGCGCCATCAGGAGCAGGATGAAGGGCACGTAGTCGTACACCATCTGGTGCTCCAGCTCGTGCGACATGCCGTTCAGGCACAACCACATACCCACCGGCACACCCAGCAGGAGCGATACAAAAAGCTTGTGCACGTTGCTCTCCCACCATTCGCCCCAGCGCGTCAGCGGCAGCACCGCAATCAGCAACAACTGGGCGGCAAAGGGGATGAGCATCCATGCGGGAATTATGTGTTCCATAGCAGTATTTGATTAGTTATTTACCTGCAAAGATACAATTTTATGTTGAAAATTGAAAGGCGAAAGCCGAAAATTCGTATCTTTGCACCCATAATCAAAAGCTGAACACACCATGAAACATCTATTCTCACTCCTGTTATTGTCACTCTCCGCCACATGGGCCACGGCCGAAAACTGGCAGCACCGCCTGCCCGACAACACCTTCATCTCGGTGGTGAGCATACCCGGCTCGCACGACTCGGCCACAGGCGGCGGATGGGACGAGGGCATGGAGGAAATGGGCGACCATTTTGCCCGCACACAGGAACTGACCATCGCCCAGCAGTGGACATGCGGCGTACGGGCCTTCGACCTGCGCCCCTGCGTCTACGAAGACCACTTGAACATCAACCACGGCATCATACCCACACAGCTCCACTTCGAAGACGTCATGCTGCAACTGCGCGACTCGCTCGCGAACAACCCCTCGGAATTTGTCATCATCCACCTCCTGCACGAGAAGGACGGCGACCAAGTGGAGAATGCCTACAACAACCGCATCGTGCAGTTCCTCAAGAGCGAACCCATCAGCGACTGCCTCATCGAATACAAACGCGGACTCACCGTGGGCGACATGCGCGGCAAGATTCTCCTCCTCAGCCGCGACAAGTACGCCACCACCCCCATAGGCGGATTCCTCATGAACTGGAAGGTGGACAACGTCAACTGGTCGGAGCAGACACAGGGCAAAATCCAGGGCGCCAACGCATCCACGGCCGGCACCCTCTACATGCAAGACTATTCCGACACACACCGCGAGGGCGGCATACAGACCAAACTGAACGCCATCAAGAAGATGCTCGACTACAGCACCCGATACAAGACCCGCACGGCCACCAGCACACGCTGGATATTCAACTTCGCATCGGCCTACTCGAAGGTGGAGTCCATCTTCGGCTACGAAATCAGCCTGAGCGACGGCTACCGCGACAATGCCTCGCACACCAATGCCTTCATCGTCGACTACCTCCAGAACAACCAACCCGGCCCCACGGGCATCGTCATGATGGACTACGCCGGCGTGGACGAAACAGCCGGCTATGCCACCATGGGCAAGACACTCGTACAGGCCATCATCGACAACAACTTCAAATATCTCGACGACACCACCCTTGCCGTGCCCACCATCAGCCAACCATCTGGAAACAAAGTCTTCTATAACCTCAATGGACTTCGTACCACCACCCCTCGCACCCACGGAGTATATGTCCGGTACGGCCGAAAGATGATTAAGTAATGAATAATTTTAACCACGAAGAAATATTTTAACCACGAATTACTCGAGATATTTTAACCACGAATTACTCGAATTTCACGAATTTATAACTAAATAGTTATCTTGAAATGAAGATTTCGTTAAATTCGAGTAATTCGTGGTATAGTAAAATTTCGTGGATATGTTATTTAACATTTAATTCGCACTTTTCGCACCCGTTTCCCCCATTGCAGCCACAGTTGCAACTGCCGCAACCGGGGTTTCTTCTTTGCCTGCGCACGTAGCGGTAACCGACCAGGAGGAAGGCGGCCAGGACCAGGGCGAGCAGTATGATGCTTTGTATGTTCATGGCACTCAGAAGATGATATTAACAAGCCAGGCACAAAGCCAGGCCACTACGCACTGCAAGACGACGACGAACATGGCCCAACGGCCGCCCAGCTCGCGACGGATGGTGGCTATGGCT
The DNA here is from genome assembly GCA_946626595.1 of uncultured Prevotellaceae bacterium. Taxonomy (GTDB): domain Bacteria; phylum Bacteroidota; class Bacteroidia; order Bacteroidales; family Bacteroidaceae; genus Physcousia. The sequence goes on from CAMOUQ010000005.1 coordinate 37,658, forward strand.
GCCACGCAGGGCGTGTAGAGCAGACAGAAGACCAGCAGGCCGAAGATGACCACAGGCGAGAACAGGTCCGTCAGCACGGCATCGCCGAACAGGGCTCCCAGGGTGCTGACGACGGTCTCCTTGGCCATGAATCCGCTGACCAGTGCCGTCACGATGCGCCAGTCGCCCAAGCCCAGGGGCTGGAACAGGGGAGCCACCAGACCGGCCAACTGGGCCAACATGCTGTCGTGGGCATCCTGCACCATCTGCAGGCGGAAGTCGAAGGTCTGGAGGAACCACACCACGATGCTGGCCAGGAAGATGACCGTGAAGGCACGCTCCAGGAAGTCACGCGCCTTGTCCCAAAGCAGTCGCAGGACATTCTTGGCCAGGGGCAGGCGATAGTTGGGCAGTTCCATGACGAAGGGCACGGGTTCGCCGCGGAAGAGGGTGCGCTTCAGCACCAGTGCCACCACGATGCCCACCACTATACCTATTATATATAGCGAAGCCATGACCCATCCGGCCCGCCCCGGGAAGAAGGCGGCAGCAAAGAAGGCATAGATGGGTATCTTGGCCGTGCAGGACATGAAGGGCGTGAGCAGTATGGTCATGCGGCGGTCGCGCTCGCTGGGCAGTGTGCGCGAGGCCATGACGCTGGGCACCGAGCAGCCGAAGCCGATGAGCAGGGGCACGATGCTGCGGCCCGAGAGTCCCAGTCGCCTGAGCAGTTTGTCCATGACGAAGGCTATGCGGGCCATGTAGCCCGTATCCTCCAACATGCTCAGGCACAGGAACAGCAGGCAGATGAGGGGCAGGAACACCAGTACGGTGCCCACGCCGTTGTAGATGCCGTCGATGATGAGGGAGTGGACGGCGGGGGCTATGTCCCAGCGCGTCAGGGCCTGGTCGCTGACCTCCGTGAACCAGTCGATGCCGGCCTGGAAGGCGTCCTGCAGCCACGGGCCCACACTGGAGAAGGTGAGGTAGAAGACCAACCCCATGATGAGGACGAACGAGGGCAGGGCCGTCCAGCGTCCCGTCAGTATGCGGTCGATGCGGCGGCTGCGGCGGTGTTCGCGGCTCTCTTGGGGCTTCAGCACGGTCTGGCGTATCACGCTCTCGATGAACGAGAAGCGCATGTCGGCAATGGCCGCCTGGCGGTCGAGTCCGCGCTCCTCCTCCATCTGGCGGATGATGTGCTCCAGGGTCTCACGTTCGTTCTGGTCCAGTCCCAGGCGGTCCAGCACCGTCTGGTCGCCCTCCACCAGTTTGCAGGCAGCAAATCGGGCAGGCATGCCAGCCCGCTGGCAGTGGTCCTCGATGAGGTGCATGATGGCATGCAGACAGCGATGCACGGCCCCACCGTGGTCGTCGGGGTGGCAGAAGTCCTGCCGCTGGGGCCGTTCCTGATAGCGGGCAATGTGGAGGGCATGTTCCACCAGTTCGTCCACGCCCTCGTTCTTCATGGCCGAGATGGGCACGACGGGTATGCCCAGCATCTGCTCCATCTCGTTGATGCGTATGTTGCCGCCGTTGCCCACCAGTTCGTCCATCATGTTCAGGGCCAAGACCATGGGCACGCCCAGTTCCATCAGTTGCAGGGTCAGGTAGAGGTTGCGCTCGATGTTCGTGGCATCGGCAATGTTGATGATGGCCGTCGGATGCTCGTCCAGGATGTAGCGGCGGCTGACCACCTCCTCGCTGGTATAGGGCGACAGGCTGTAGATGCCGGGCAGGTCGATGAGCTGTGCCTCGGGGTGTCCCTTGATGGTGCCGTATTTGTGCTCCACGGTCACGCCGGGGAAGTTGCCCACATGCTGGTTGGCGCCGGTCAGTTGGTTGAAGAGGGTCGTCTTGCCACAGTTCTGGTTGCCGGCCAGGGCAAAGGTGAGGGGCTGTCCCTGCGGCAGGGGCTTGGCGTGTGCCTCGGGCGATTCGTCGTGGTATCGGCCGCCCTCGCCCAGGCCGGGATGCTCCATCGTCTTGCGCAAAGCCTCATCCAGGGAGGTTACTGCGTCCGTGCCCCCATCCTGTGCGGGAGCCATGAGAGATATCTCTATGTCCCTGGCATCGGCGATGCGGAGGGTCAGTTCGTAACCATGTATGCGGAGTTCCATGGGGTCGCCCATGGGTGCAAATTTCGTCAGTGTCAGTTGGGCTCCGGGTATGATGCCCATGTCCAGGAAGTGCTGTCGCAGTGCGCCCTCGCCTCCCACCTTCAGGACGCGAGCCGACTGTCCTATCTGCAGTTCATTCAGTGTCATTTCATCATGTTTTTGTACTTCGTTGCAAAGTTAGTCCTTTTTGGCGAGGCCCACAATACACAAAAGTAGGTATTTTACATTCTCCATTGTGCATTATGACTTCCTCTTGATGTTTCTCGGGTGGCACGTCAGGATTTCCTCCTTCAGGTGCTGGCGGTCGAGGTGAAGGTAGATCTCGGTGGTCGAAATGCTCTCGTGCCCCAGCATGGCCTGCACACCGCGCAGGTTGGCGCCGCGCTCCAGCAGATGCGTGGCAAAGGAGTGGCGGAAGGTGTGGGGCGATATTTCCTTGCCGATGCCTGCTGCCTGGGCATACTGCTTGATGTTGTGGAACACGGTGATGCGGCTCAGGTGGCGTCCACGCAGGATGGAGACAAAGACGTAGTCCTCCTCGCCCGGCTTGATGTTCACCCGCTGGCGCACCACAAACCACCGGCGCAGTTCGTCGATGGCCGATTCGGATATGGGGATGAGACGGTCCTTCTGGCCCTTGCCCTTGACGTGGATGTAGCCTTCCTCGAGGAAGAGGTCGGAGAAGCGGAGATTGCAGAGTTCCGACACGCGCAGTCCGCAACTGTAGAGCGTCTCTATGATGGCGTGGTCGCGTATGCCTTCGTCCTTCGATTGGTCGATGGATTGTTCAATTTGGTCGATTTCATCGAGACTTAGCACCTGCGGCAGGTACAGTCCGCGACTGGGCGAAGCCAGCAGTTCGGTGGGGTCTTGCCCGATTTCCTTCTCCAGGAACAGGAAGTGGTAGAACGAGCGCACCCCGGCCAGCACGCGGGCGATGGTCTTGTGCGAGATGCTGCGGTCGAGCAGGGTGGCCGCAAATTGGTCGAGCTGCTCCAGCGTCACCTCGCGGAAGTCTATCCCCTCCCGTTCGTAGTAGTCCACCAGCTTCTGCAGGTCGCGCAAGTAGGCATCCAGTGTGTTGGCCGAAAAAGCCTTCTCCAGCCGCAGATATTGCCCGTAGCGCCGCAGTATGCTGGCCGGAATCACGTTGTTATTATCCAGTTTCGTCTTCATTGCACTGCAAAGATAGGGATAATTTCACAATTAGGAACCACCGGGGACAGAGAAATTTCTATTTTTCCTATGTCGGCACAGAACTACCTGGTGCAACATAATTCGTGTATATAAAAAACCCCCTCAGGCTAACGCCCTTGGGGGATATCATATAGGAATTGAATAGTTACAAGTTAAAGCTCATTCTCCAAATGTTATATGCCTTGTCCTTGTTGGCACGCGAGGAGATAAAGTAGATGTACTTACCATCTTTTGACCATGCCGGGCACATGTCCGTCATGGGATGATAGGTAAGCTGAGTAAGTTGCGAGCCATTAGTGCGAACTACGAAGATGTCCGTATTTTGCTCTTTGGAGATGGAAGATACAGAGTTGCCTACAACCAGTAGCCATTTTCCGTCCGGAGAAATGGTAGGACTCGTAAAGCTACGCTTAACATCAGAAAGTACGATACTCTCCTGACCTTTGACGTAGTTCACGTACCAAATTTCGCTCTTGCCGGCAGTGGAGTTTCGTACACAATAGAACGACTCATTATCTCCGGGGACGGGGCATGCTGCAAAACCACGTGCACAAGACGAGAGTGTGCCGTCCTCCTTGTTCAAAGACCAAATAGAGGGCCCGTAGGCGGATGTCCAACGGGTGAAATACAATATTTTTCCATCTGATGTCAGACTTGGATAGGAGTCGTCGACATTTCCGTTGGTATGTTGAGACATGACGGTGCCTTGTTCGGCATCAATGGAACAGATGTAGTAGTTGGGACGATTGGCATCTGCAAAATATAAACGATTGTCACTGCCCCAGCAAAAACCGCCTACGACATTACGGAATGTGCGCTGTGTGGTAACACCTTGTGAACTGGTATTGCGTACAACTATATTGTTTTGATCATTAGCGTAAGTCACATAGGCCAATTTTGTCCCATCAGGAGAAACGGAAAGGTTTGCAGGAGCGTACCAGCGGAAGTTTGATTCCGTGTTGAAACCAGCCAGTTGTGTGGCATAGTTTACCGTAGAAACAAGTTTTCCGGTAGAACCCGCTATCACGCTGCCTGCAGCTTCGTCAGTGATTTTCACCAGATTCAAACCACTTTCTTCTGGGCTGAAGAGGTCAAGGAAAATTTTTTCTGTACCACATGAGAACATCGTGAGGGTGACAGCCATACACGAGATGATGTAAAGTGTTTTTTTCATAAGTAGATAATTTTGTTATTAATTACTGGTTGATATTCTCTATTCTTTTCCAGAAGCACTGTCGTAGATACTGTGATTCCCGGCTGTAATGGTTGCTCCCTTTCTTCCTCCATCATAGGCATTCTTACTAGAACCTGAGCTGGCAGCAGCCACGCAGAACAATGCCAGAACAACAATGGAGGCAATAATCTTAATTTGTTTTTTCATAATTGTAAGTTTTTATAGATTAGAAATGTTAGGATTCCCATTACGTAGAAAATGACGTCTATCCAGTCTCCGGTACCTGGGATAAGAAGTTCCATTTGCAGAAACTCTGTTAGAATGGCCGAGATAGGTAATATCCAGAGAAAAAGCTCGTGCAGCCATGTTGTTTCCTCGTTCCAAATAGAATCGATGATGAGCATGTAAGAAAGCAACCAAAGCCCATCAGGCAGGCAATAACGTATCCATTCGGGCACATGAAGCGATGATAATTGATTGCGTATTGCAATGATCCAAGACGGTAAATCTCCATTCGGGAATATTCGGAACATATATAGTTCGCTGGTGCGGAAAGCGAAGTAAATCATGCTCCCCATTAGGAACACAATTATTCCCATTCCCATAGACTGTACCCTGCTCTTTGACATAAAACATTATACAAATTGTGACAAATTTAAATATTAATTATGTATTATTGATGATCTGTATGTATCCAATCGGTTGACATGTCAACCGATTGGATACACATTATCAAAGTATGTGAGAGTAATGCTGAAAGAAATCATAATGGAGCAGACTGGAAATACGAAGCAGCATTGCTGTATCAATGCTTGCATGGTCGAATATTTTGTATATGTTAGCCCTACTACATCCCATCATACGGGCGAAGCCTACGACAGAGAGACCTTGCCGTTCCACTTCCTTACGAATTAAATTCCCTATGTGTAATCGCTCCATGACCGACATCAGATGTTAGACATACACGAAGAGCGTAGGGCCTTTCTTTAACCCATCTTACATCAGGTATCGCCAAACACCTTCCCAGAAATGAATTAGAAAGATATACCCCACGCCGTATATGCAGTCGCACAACGGCGTGGAGCCGTATGTGTATGTACTACATACCACGGGCGGTAATCTTCTGCTTCATCCTTCTGGTTGAAATTGGCGATTTCGATGTAAAGGATAGAGCTCAATTACGCCTTCTTATGTTTGCAAAGATAATCCAATTTGTTGTAAGAACAAAATAAATGAGCTGAAAATTCAATCTTTCCAACTCGATGTAATACGAATGCGGACGGATTTTGCTAAATTTTGTTTCTTTGTCCCTATTCGCCGGTTAAACTCAATTACCAGCTCATTACCCAGCCTGGTAATTCGTTTACCTAAGGAGAAAATCCGTTTACCTGGCGAGGTAAACCACTTGGTAATATTAGGTAAAACGCGAGACTATACGCAGGCTCGAACCAAGCCCCAATGGGATATTGGTCTGAGGCATGACTCTCGCAGCTGGTCTGCCAGCCTCAAAAGTAGATTGAGACGCAATTTCAGACCCGAAAATTTCGTCTCAATCCCCCGTTTTGTCCCTTTTACCCTCACGCCCTCACTTTACCCTCACGCCGCCGATACCCGATGAACAGGGGCATCGTGAGGGCGTGAGGGTAGTGAGGGTAAGTTTTATGCGCTAGATGCGGCGCAAAAAAAATCATCATTCGCTTGACTTCACCCCGAAAATGTCGTATCTTTGCACAGGTTTTAGCATGGGGGAGGCCATGCTTTGCCAGCATAAAGACATAAGGATAAACATGGATTTAGAAAGACTGACCCGGGAGGTGTGCCGCGTGGCCCGCGAGGCTGGGGCATACCTGAGAGAGGAACAAGGCCGGCTGCATGCCGACCAGGTGGAACGCAAGCACGCGCACGACTACGTCTCGTATGTCGACAAAACATGCGAACGGCAGGTGGTGGAGCAGTTGCGGAGCCTCTTGCCCCAGGCCCAGTTCCTGACCGAAGAGGGCACTACGGAACAGGTGTCCGACTGCTCTGCACCTCAAGGCACGGCAGCTCCCCAGTCGGAGGAGGACGGAAGGGGACTCACCTGGGTGGTCGACCCGCTGGACGGCACCACCAACTACATCCACGGCTTCAACCCCTTTGCCGTCAGCATAGCCCTGCGCACGGAGGGGGAGGTCTTGCTGGGCGTCATCTACGAGGTCAGTCTCGACGAATGCTTCTATGCCTGGCAGGGGGGCGGCGCATGGCTCAACGGACGACCCATCCACGTCAGCTCGAAACCCATCGGCGAGGCCATGCTGGGGCTGGAACTGCCCTACGACGCCGACCGCTACCGCACGCTGGGCACCGGCCTCATCAGCCACTTCTATGGCCTGTGCGGCGGCATCCGCATGAACGGCTCGGCTGCCGTGGCCCTCTGCAACGTGGCCTGCGGACGTTGGGACGGATGGGTGGAACGCTACATCAAGCCCTGGGACTACATGGCCGGCGTCATCATCATACGCGAGGCCGGCGGACAGGTCACCAACTTCCAGGGCTCGGAAGCCTGCCTCTGGGGCGACGACATCGTGGCCTCCAACGGGCACTTCCAGCACGACCTGCTCCAGGCCATCGCTGCAAAAAAATCATGAGACAGGTGTAATAATCCATCACCTCGTGGGTCTATAGAGTGTATGGATGACAGAAAACTCATAGAGGACATACTACACAACGGACAGACCCAAAGGTTTGCCAACATTGTCCAGCGCTACTCGGGCATGGTATACTCCAAGGCGCTGGGCATCGTGCATCGCGAGGAAGAGGCGGCCGAGGTCACACAGCAGACCTTCGTCAAGGCCTACGAGCAGTTGGCCTTCTGGCGCGGACAGGAGTTGGGGCCCTGGCTTGCCACCATAGCCATTCACACGGCACTGCACATCCTGGACAAGGAGCGGCGCCGGCGCGGACGCCCGGCAGAGGACATGGCCGAGACGCTGCCCGACGACTACGACGAGGGGCGCGAGGAGATGATCCAGCGCATGGAACGGGCCATCGGCGAACTGCCGGAGGACGACCGCGAAATCATCACACTGCACTACTACGAGCAACGGCGGACGGCAGACATTGCCCGGCAGACGGGGCTCTCGCAACCGAACGTACTGGTGCGGCTGCACCGCATACGCGAGAAACTGAGAAAAATGCTGAACCATGATTGACACGAATCTCACGAACCGAACTGATATGGACGACAAGGAACTTGACAAACTGATTATGGCAACGATGGAACGTCGGCAGACGCTGGAGACGCTGAACCATACGATAGTAAAGGACATACGCCGCCGCGCACGTCGGCAATGGATGCGCCGCTGGGCACGCCTCGTGGCCTTCTCCTTCGGTCTGCCCCTGATGGGGCTGGTCTTCGGTTGGGGCATCTATGTGGCCGCCACCAACTCCGCACTCGGCCCCCTGCGCCTGCTCCTGCTCATCCCCCTGACCGGGATGTTCCGTCTGGCCTGGCGCGAGATGAAGAATTTTTCCATCGCCGAAGTGTAATAATCCGCAACCGTGCGGGTCATAAAGATGAACGACGTTCAGAAGTAATAAAACAGTATTAACATCTAAAAAACAGTAAGAATATGGATTCAAAAGATTTAGCTGGCGTACTGGCCGTGGCACTGAGCCTGGCCATCCCCATCGTAGCCATCGTTGCCGGCATCATAAGCAGTGTAAAGAAAAGCAACAATGCCCGTGAAATCCGTCGTCTCATCATCGAGAACAAGACCGACCTGGAGACAGCCAAGTATCTGGTGGACGAACCGCAGAAGCGCCAGAGCTCTAACCCCTACCCTGCGCTGCGCTGGGCCTGCGTACTCATCGGTCTGGGACTGGGAGCGCTCATCGACTACCTGCTCCATCTGAAGCCCGCAGACAGTCCCATGAGCGTGTATTTCTGGATTATCATCGCCTTCGGTTGCGGCATCGGCCTGTTCTGTTCGTTCCTCACCGAGTACAATTTGCAGCGGCGAGACCGCCAGCAAGCCACGCCGGAACTGCAGGAATAAGCGGAAATCTCTTTCTCACCTCAATAAAAAAAGTCCGCAGCCCCAGGGGCACATGGCCCCGAGGCTGCGGACAACGTGTATAGAGTTGAAAAGGGTTTTACCGCGTTGGATTATTGGCGCTTTCTTGGCATCTTACGGATGTCGGGGGTATATAATGTATAACCGTCGTAAGCCACAATGCCTATACGAGACTGAGCATAGGTAAGATTGTATGTTCCAATGACATTTTCCGTAAAGTCGGGACGGTTGCTCTCATTATAATAGTTGTCGAAGTTGATGTAAAGATACTTTCCGTCTTTATAGAACATTGCTCTACTGCTGCCTTCATAATTATAATCGCTAACGGGGTCGCCTAACGTCTTCACAGCTGCAGCCTTCAGTTCGTTATAGTAGTCAATAGTGAGGGTGTCGGCATAGTACATCATGACACCGCCCTTGCCAATAGCAGGACTCTCCGTAACAGCAAGAGCAAAGTTGGCTGGAGTATACTTCAAAATGGGTGCCCAGCTGGGAAGCGGGTTATTTGCAGAAGTGACATCGGTAAGCTTCTTACCACGAGCATATAAAGGCACTGTGATATCCAATGTGGCATCGCCTAAATTATCCTCATTATCAGGTTCTTTATTCCATCCAAATTCTTCTCCATGACCCATGGCCTTACCACTGGCCTGAATGCGATAGGTGTTTCCATTCTGTGTGATTGTCACCTTTGCTCCTGATACGAACATTACCATCATATGTCCACCTTGACCCTCTAAGCCCATATTAATGTAGTCCTTATCGCCAAGCGTGTACGAGGTCTTATCGGCAGAGAAACCGGAAATCTGAATTATACCTCTAACGAATCCTTCCATTTCCCCTTCTTCAGAATCGGGATAACCTGTTTCAGCATAGAAACTGTTACCCATGATGACGGCACCGCCATCACGCTCTACACTTACCTCACCAAAGTTGAAGTCGTAGGTCTTGCCTTTGAACTTGAATGTACCCTTTCCACCAGCATTAATGTCGCTCGTGAAGTTGATCGTGTAAGCATGGTCTTCGCCGTCGAGAGTGATATCGGCAGTCTTGATGCGACCATCGCCACCACGAACCTTCAACTTAGCCTCGCCCTTGTAGTCGGCTGGAGCGACAATGTAGAACTGGCCGTCAACGTCGGTGTGCATTCTCTTAGTGGTCTTGCCATTGTATTCAATCCATACGGTAGCAACATTGTTGCCCTCGCCCTGATTGACAACCTTACCGCTGATGTGGGCAACGGTGGGCAGAGTGATAGTGATGGACTTGTCTTCGCTCAGGGGATCAATAACCATCGGATCCATTTCAGCATAGTTGGCATAGTCCTCAGAGTGTATGGTTACGTAGAACTTGGTGTTTTTGGGAACATAAGTGCTGACCACGCCCTTGTTGTTTGTGGTAACGTTCTTCTGGGCATCGATGTCCACCTTGATGCCAGGAATCAAGTTGCCCTTCTCGTCCTTGACGGTAATCTTCAGGCGAACACGAACTTCGGGATAGTCGAGGTTGACCCAAGAGAAGTGCTTAACGGTTCCAACATATACATCGTTATCAGCATCGTAGGTTGCAATGCCTTCCTCTTCCCAAAGACCTGTCTCCTCGTTGAAACTCCACAGAGGAATCTGATCGGGTTTGCTGTCCTTGAATTTCTCAGGAACGGGGAAACTCAGGGTTGCAGGCATACCATCAGCCAGTTGCAGTTTTTCACCGGTATTGTAATCTGTCAAATCTACCTTGGTCATACCGTAGGAGATGAGCTGGCATTCGCCGCCACCATTCTCTGCACTACGAACAGCTGCGAGGTCGCCACCAGGCATCATCTCTGCAAAGTCCTTATCATCGGGGCTAAGATACTGAACTGTCGAACTAACAATTCCAGAGAATGGAGTCTTATTGGCATCTTTAACATAGCCTTCACCCTGCAGGCCCACTGCCATGTTTTGAATGCCAATTGTCCTGTCATATTGTGATGAATAATTGTCGGTAGTAACAGTACTACTCCAAGTACTTGACATCACAACTTCCCATATATCGCCATCAAGATTCTCGGCTGCACGGACAATAGCATTATAACCGTCCTTCTCGAATTTAACAACCGTACGTCCATTCTTAGAGTTTACCTTACTCAGGACGAAACCGCCCTGACCGTCGGTTCTTGTTGACTCAGTGCCGGAAGTAACGGTCACTCCGGCTAAGGGATAGCCATCAGTGTCCCTGACAAAGCCAGACAGTGCTGACATCTTCATGTTTGCAGGGTTAACGGACGTTCCAGGAGTAACTGCGGGCTGATTGCCACCGTTACCTCCATCGTCGTCGCTGCTGGAGCAAGCAGTCAGAGCAAGACCGCCCATAAACAGGCTGGCAAGCAGCCAAAGATTCAGTTTCTTCATAATAGTAAGATTTAGTTAAACATGTAATACTTTTATCAATTTTTATCTTTTTGCCAGACGCCGCAACTATTTGAAATAGATGGTTATCGACATGGTATTGTAACTGCTGGGATAGAGCGAGTAGGTGGTAGTCGTTGGCGGATAAGCGGTATCGTCAGGAGTTGTGGTGGTGGTGCTTGTAAATTCCGTTATGTTCATTCCTCCTCCTGAACTCTCCCACGTAGGCGTATGATTTGATGACATAGGCAGACTTTCTACGGCGATAAACATTTTCGCGTGGGTATGTGCTCCGTATTGGTCAAAGTCGGAAATGCGGGAGAACTGGATGTTCTCCAGTTTCGCCTTCTTGGTTTCAATGGCATTGACATCGTCGATATCGCAATCTAACGTGAGGTCATATTTGTCGGCCTTGTAAACGCCATGGATATGTGCCGACTTGCCCTTTGGCGTCACGGTGTAGGTGCTCTTGCTGCTGAACGCGCCACCAATCTGGATTTCCTGTGGTGCACCCTCTGCTACGTCGGGCGAAGTGCCGTAGATGCTGCCCTGAATGGTAATCATGGAGATTTTCAGCGTCTCGGGTTCTTTGTGATAGACATTGAGCGAGATGCCCATATATTCGTAGTAAACATCCAACTTGTAGGTCACGTCGTCCTTCAGTGTACCCTTACATGTGATGTCGGCTGCCTGGTCGGCTTCCAGCAAGGCACGTTTCTCGTCATCGAAGTCGAAGTACTCGATGACAGCCTTTGCATTCTTGTCGTCCACAGGTGTCCATTCGGCACGATACTTGCCATAGAGCAGGCCCTTCTTCGTCATCTGCATCTTCAGGGTACAGACGTTCTTCTTCATCTCCATGAAGTTGTCCTCGTCAATCGTGAATTGTGGGAACACCGGGCGTGAGTCGACTTCCTTCTCGTAGTCCAGTCCGTCGAATCCCTTGATGGGTTTGCCCAAGACCTGATAGTAACCGGCCAGGCTGCATTTCATCGTTGCCGAGTAATTTGCCGCTTCGAGTTTGAGGAAGTCCCATTTGCCGTCGGCAAACTCTACGAGGTTGAACTGTTGACTGATGGTCTCTTTCTTCGTCACGTCCAGCATGGCACCGATGCCCAATGCTTTTGCGTAGATGGTGATATGGGGACCAATGGCCAGTCCGTATTCCACGCTGCCTGCCAGCTTCGGACCGAATGTGAACGTCCATGCATCTTCAGCCTCGGGGTCGATATCGAACGAGAATTTCATGCCTTGACCCTCCTGATACATGAACATGGCGTGGGCCGTACGCTTATAGGAAACAGAAGCCTCCAGCGAAACCTCTCCGTTAACCTTGAAGATGGCATGGATGTCAAAAGTGGGCGTAATGAGAATGGGGCCGACGGGAATGGCGCCGCAGATGACGGTGAGAAGGGTAATGTGCTTATCTATAAATTCTTTTTCCGCGCCCAACTTCAGTGATGCACCTAATTCGATGTCGGCATCCATCTTCGCTCCAATGTAAACGGGCTTGCCATCAGAGAATTGCATGGAATACTTCATCGTCAGGTCGGCCGACATGCTGGGTGTCAGTTCCAGGCCTGCAGGCAATTCCCAACTCATTTCGGGCAACTGAATCTTGGTTGTTTTCTGGCCTGTGGCACGAGTGCAGGATACCTTCTTGAACGGGATTTCCTCACCCCTGCTGTTATAGACGTGTTCCACTATATCTCCCAGAGGCAGAATCTGCTCGGGGATGTCGATGCTCTCGAAGGCATCGCCCAGCTCGGCATCCTGGTAGGTCACCACATAGCCGTTGCTGTTCTTCTGCACATCCACGACCTTTGCCAGCAGTCCCTCGGGCAGGTCTTTGGTAGGAGTGTTCACAATCAGGCATTTCCCCACCGTGGGCACCTGGTCGGAGGGAGTCCCTGTGGGCAGACAAAACGTATGCTGGGCTGTATCTACGTCGAAGAAACTCTTCGTGGTATTCTCTGGCACGACCATGGCATCGTCGCTCAACTCATAGGCGATTTCCGAAATGACAGGCACATCAGGCTGTGATGGTTGGTCTGGCTCTGCGGGTCCATCATCTTTGCTACATGAAACAACAAAAAGTCCTGCTGCCAAGGTGGCGAACAGCCAAAGATTAATTTTTCTCATGGTCTGTTACATTTTACATTGATTAATTTATGCAAAGTTAGGCTGGTTTGGGCATACGCTGTGTAACATTAAGAGAAAATCGGTATCTCAAATTAAGAAAAATACCTTGTTAGAGCATCTTTACCGTCTCAAATTAAGAATATGTGACTAAAAATCCTTAATTTTGCAACATGGATGTGACATTGCTTTGGAGCCTGATGCCCCTCATGGTGTGTGGCATGTGGGCTATAGTCTACCTGCTCGACTACTATCTGAATCGCCAGGCAGACCGCAAATATCTTTGTATCTTCATGTCGGCAGCCACGTTGCTCTACGTGGGACATTGCGTGTTCTTCATGCGGGCGGTGGAGATGCTGACTTGCACCGATGTCGTCTATGGCATGTGCAACCTGGCGGTCTATCCGCTCTTCCTTATATATATCATATACATGACCACCGGACGGGTCCGGCCCGCCTGCTGGCTGATGCTGGCCCCCGCGATGCTGTGCGGCGTGGTGTATGCCGTGCTCTATGGCCTAATGGACGAGGCTGAGCGCCAACACTTTATGCAACAGTATCTCTACGGAAACTCCACATCGGGCCTCACGGGCCTGTCTTTGGCTCTGGCTTGGGCACACAACGTGAGCAAGGGCTTATTCCTGCTCACCGTGGTCATGGTGTTCGTAAGGGGGAACGCCCTGATACGCGAGTTCAGACAGAATGTGTCCGCGAGATATGCCGACACGGAGGGACGCATGCTGCTGCCCCTGCACGTGCTCTTGTACCTGTTTACCTTCACCTCGTTGGTGTCGGTTGTTTTCCTGATATTGGGCCGCTGCCGATTTGCTGTCGGCAACACATTTTTGGCCATTCCATCGATACTTTTCTCCTCCATGCTCTTTGCCATCGGCTATGTGTGCAGCCAACCGATGTTCTCCTACCGGGAGTATGGTCAGGAACTGGACGAGGAAGTGCCGGCCCAGGAACTGACGCCGGAGGAGGAGCATCCCTCGCGCATAGAAAGCCTGGCCGCGGAGGTGGAACGACTGATGACGGAGGAGCACCTCTACAGGGAACACGACCTGCGCATTACCGAACTGGCACGCCGACTGGGCACCAATTCGAAGTACATATCCCTGGCCATCAACCAGGTGATAGGGCTGTCGTTTGCCGACTACATCAACTGCCAGCGCATCCGCTATGCCCGGGAACTGCGGCTCCGCCATCCCGACCTGACCGTCGGGGAGATAGCGCACAGGGTGGGCTACAGCTCCATGCAATCGTTCTACCGCAACCAGAAGAAGTGGGAGTCGCACGACGCCAAGGCACCGAAGGGCGGCGGTCTGAGGGAAACCGAACAGTGAATGGAGTAAATTAATATTTATATAACGTTTTTAAGGTAAAAAAAAAGTATTATGATTTCGTTTTTGATTAGCCTGGTGGCCCTCGTGGTGGGCTACATGGTATACGGTCGGGTGGTGGAGCGCGTATTCGGACCCGATGACCGCGAGACTCCCGCCCTGCGCAAGGCCGACGGCATCGACTACATCGTATTGCCGGGCTGGCGCATCTTCATGATCCAGTTCCTCAACATTGCCGGCACGGGGCCCATCTTTGGTGCCATCATGGGCATGTGGTTCGGTCCGGCGGCCTATCTGTGGATAGTGCTGGGCTGCATCTTCGGCGGTGCCGTACACGACTACATCAGCGGCATGCTGTCGCTCCGAAACGACGGACAGGGACTGGCCGAACTGACAGGCCACTACCTGGGCCCCGTGGCCCGGAAGTTCCTGATTGTGTTCACGATGATGATGATGGTGCTCGTGGGCGCCTTCTTCGTCTACTGCCCCGCCATCATTCTGAGCGGCATCTGGGGCGACCGCATGATGTGGGTGTTCATCATCTTTGCCTACTACATAGCCACCACGATGATGCCCATCGACAAGGTCATCGGCCGCGTCTATCCCCTCTTTGCCATGAGCATGCTCTTCATGGTGGTGGCCCTGGGTTTGGTGCTCGCCATAAAGCATCTCGAACTGCCCGAGGTGTGGGACGGACTGGGGAACTGGGGAGCCGAACGCCTTGGCCTGAAGCAAACAATCTTCCCCGCCCTCTTCGTGACCATCGCCTGCGGCGCCGTCAGTGGGTTCCATGCCACACAGTCGCCCATGATGGCCCGCTGCATGAAGTCTGAACGCCAGGGGCGCCCCATCTTCTACGGAGCCATGATCACGGAGGGCATCGTAGCCCTGGTGTGGGCCACCATATCGAGCTATTTCTTCTTCTCCGGAGGTTGGCGCGAGGTATGTTCGCCCGAGGTCGTAGCCAAGTTCGAGGGACAGACGGCGCTGTCGCTCATCCAGTTCTTCGATGCTCCCACGGTGGTGAACATCATCTGCTCGTCGTGGCTGGGCACGTTTGGCAGCATACTGGCCCTCTTGGGCATCGTGGCTGCCCCCATCACCACGGGCGGTTCGTCGTTCCGCACGGCACGTCTCATCCTGTCCGAGGCCTTCGGTCTGAAACAGACCAGCATGCACAGCCGCCTGCTCCTCTCGCTGCCCGTCTTTGCCGTGGGCATAGCCCTGCTGGCCTGGCAGATAGGCAACCCCTCGGGCTTCGGCACCGTGTGGCAATATGTGGCCTGGGGCACTCAGGTGATGGCCGCCATCACCCTGTGGATGTGCTCGGTATATCTGCGCCAGGAGGGCAAGTGCTACTGGATGACGCTCCTGCCCGCCATGTTCATGACGATGGTGGTGATGGATTTCTTCTTCGTCTCCCCCACCATCCTGGGCCTCGACTACTGGCTGTCGCTCCTGCTGGCCTCTGTGTTCACCCTGGTGGCCGTCCTGCGCTTTGCCATCAGGCCGAAACGCAAGGCATGACTAAGAAGGGCTTCCTGTGCAACGCGTGTGACATCGTAGCTATTTTGGGCGGCAGTCGATGACGAGTCGCCCCCCGGCAACGGAGGCCGAGAAACCATGCTGAGGGTCACCGGCCAGGAGTTGGTCGGCAGTGATACCCTTATCATATAGCATGAGGGCCAGGAGTCCCATCGTCATGCGGAAATTCACTTCGACGCAGGGATGCACACGGCCATCTCGAAGGAGCATCATGTCGATGCCCACAGGACCGCGATAGGGCAAGCGGGAGAGGGCCGACGAGTGATAGTCGACGAGGGCTTGCAGCAGGGCATCGGGCAGACCGATGCGCTGCCTCAAAAGCTCTTGGCTCTCCACATAGTTGCCTCCATAATGGCCCATTTCATCGGCATCGAAGACACTGTAGCCCAGGAATCGGGCCCCCGTGTCCGACACGTCGAACTCCATCGCAAAGTCCACGACCTTGCCTTCGTAAAAAGGTTCCACCACGATGCAGCCCTGCTGGCGGATGATGCGCTGTATGCGCTGTTGCAGCAACTGGTCGAAATTTTCGACCACTCCCCTCACCACGATGTTGCCGCGCCCACTGCTGCTCCACGGTGCCTTTAGAATTAAGGCCCCTAAGGGCTTTAAGGGCTTTAAGGACTCTAAAGGCTTTAAGGACTCTAAAGGCCCTAAGGCCCCTAATTGCCCTAAGCCCTCCCGGCTCCTTTCCACCCTGGCGCAGCAGGGCACAATCTGTCCCGCCCACTCAGTTGCCATCGCCGCGGAGAGTTGCTGGTAGTATTCCACGCCAAACTCCCGGCTGGAGAGTCGCCGATGTTGGTCCAGCCACTCGTCGGAGGGCAGGTCGGCCGGGTCGATGCCCATCCTCAAGTAGCGCTGCCGCGTGGCCAGGCTCCAGCCCCACGGCCCTGCATCCCAGAATCGTGACAAGGAGGCCAGGTCGGCCTCCATCTGCTGGATGTGGCGCGGAGGAAAATATTGTCGCACGTTGGCCGCCAAAGCCATGTCGTTCGACGGGTTAAAGAGAGAAGGTAACGTCTTCATACTGCAAAGGTACGTTAAATAAGTGACATTTTTTAATTTTCATTTTTTATTCTTAATTTTCTGTGCTATCTTTGCAGTCATGAAACATAGAATTATACTCTTTTTCGGCCTTTTGACACTTGCCGCACATGTTTTTGCGCAGGGAGAAAAGAAAGACACTGCACAGGTAGACACAACGCTGCAGGGCGTAAAAATGAAGGAGGTGGTGGTGACCAAGGACAAGCGCCTGCCCATCTTCGTCAGTCCCCAGGCGAAGGACATGGGACCGAGGGTGAAGACGCTGAGCGAAATCATCGGCCAGAAGGCCACCGACTACATCATGCACCCCTTTGCCTTCAAGTCGCGCAAGGAGGAGCGCCGCCGCAAGAAGGCACTGAAGAAGCTGTGGGAATACGAACACATCAAGACCGACAACGAACTGCTGCGCGAAGCACTCATACGTGAGGGCATCGACCCCGACAGTCTGATGAAGGCAAATAAATAATATCATACACATACAATAGAGAGAATATGGCAGATTTCAAGTACGCCCCCATGTTTCAGGTGGGCAAGGACGAGACTGAGTATCGCCTTCTGACAAAGGAGGGAGTTAGCGTCAGCGAATTCGAGGGTCACCCCATGCTGAAGGTGACGCCCGAGGCGCTGACCCTGTTGGCACAGCAGTGCTTCCACGATGTGGAGTTCATGCTTCGCCGCAGTCACAACGAGCAGGTGGCCAAGATTCTGCGCGATCCCGAGGCTTCGGAGAACGACAAGTACGTGGCACTGCAGTTCCTGCGCAATGCCGACACGGCTGCCAAGGGCATCCTGCCCTTCTGCCAGGACACGGGCACGGCCATCATCCACGGCGAGAAGGGCCAGCAGGTGTGGACCGGCTTTGAGGACGAGGAGGCTCTGAGCCGCGGCGTCTTCAATACCTACACACAGGACAACCTGCGCTACTCGCAGAATGCACCGCTGAACATGTACGACGAGGTGAACACCAAGTGCAACCTGCCCGCACAAATCGACATCGAGGCCACCGAAGGCATGGAATACCGCTTCGTCATGGTAGCCAAGGGTGGCGGTTCGGCCAACAAGACCTACTTCTACCCCATGACCAAGGCCACCATCCAGAACGAGGGCACGCTGCTGCCCTTCCTGGTAGAGGAAATGAAGCACCTGGGCACGGCTGCCTGTCCCCCCTACCACATCGCCTTCGTCATCGGCGGAACCAGTGCCGAGAAGAACCTGCTGACCGTGAAGCTGGCCAGCATCAAATACTACGACAACCTGCCCACCACGGGCGACGAGACGGGCCGCGCCTTCCGCGACATCGACCTGGAGCAGAAGCTCCTGAAGGAGGCCTACAAGATTGGCCTTGGCGCTCAGTTCGGCGGCAAGTATCTGGCCCACGACATCCGCGTCATCCGTCTGCCGCGCCACGGTGCATCGTGCCCCATCGGCATGGGCGTTTCGTGCTCGGCCGACCGCAACATCAAGGCCAAGATCAACAAGGACGGCATCTGGATTGAGAAGATGGACGCAAATCCCGCAGAACTCATCCCTGCCGAGTTTGCCAAGGCCGGTGAGGGACAGAACACCATCGTCATCGACCTGGACAAGGGTATCGACGCCGTACGCCAGGAACTGACGAAGTACCCCGTCTCGACCCGCGTGAACCTGAAGGGCACCATCATCGTGGCCCGCGACATTGCACACGCCAAGCTGAAGGCCCGCCTGGATGCTGGCGAGGGTCTGCCTCAGTATTTCAAGGACTATCCCGTCCTGTACGCCGGACCTGCCAAGACGCCCGAAGGCTATCCCTGCGGTTCGATGGGCCCCACCACGGCCAACCGCATGGACCCCTACGTCGACGAGTTCCAGGCCCAGGGTGCCAGTCTGGTGATGATTGCCAAGGGCAACCGCACGCAGCAGGTGACCGACGCCTGCCAGAAGCATGGCGGCTTCTATCTGGGCACCATCGGCGGCGTGGCTGCCGTACTGAGCCAGTCGAGCATCAAGTCGATTGAGTGTGTCGAATATCCCGAACTGGGCATGGAGGCCATCTGGAAGATTCGCGTAGAGGACTTCCCCGCCTTCATCCTCGTGGACGACAAGGGTAACGATTTCTTCAAACAACTGAAACCTTGCCAAGGCTGTACCATATTGTAACCATGAAGAAGAGAATATTGATGCTGCTGGCCCTCATGGGGCTGGCAGCAACTGTTTGGGCCGTACCCGCCAAGCGGGGCGTGACGAAGACCGTGACGGGGCCCGACGGACAGATGATGACCGTCACGCTGCGTGGCGACGAGACTTTCCACTACTATGTAAATACCCAAGGCACCCCCATGCGCCAACAGACCGACGGCACATGGGCCGAGGACACGCGCGACGTGAAGGCCCTGTGGCAACGGGCCAGCCAAAAGCGCAACGCACAGCGTGTGAAACTGGCCGAACACATGCGCCGGGCCATGAAGGCACAGCGCCGCGTGGGTTCGTCCACAGGAGTAAACGGCACCAAGAAGGGACTGCTCATCCTGGTCAACTTCAAGGACCAGAAGATGCAGGAAAAGTCCACGAAGGCTGTCTTCGAGCAGATGCTGAACGGACTGAACAACCCCTACGGGAAGAACTACGGTTCGGTGCGCGAGTTTTTCCGCGACCAGAGCTACGGACAGTTCGACATCGAATTCGACGTCGTGGGACCCTTTACCGTGTCGAAGAACATGAGTGAATATGGCGCCAACGACGAGGATGACAACGACATCGACGCGGGCAACATGATTAAGGAGGCCTGCAGAATGGCCAATAGTGAGGTCAACTTTGCCGACTACGACTGGGACAGCGACGGTGAGGTGGAGAACATATACGTTACCTATGCCGGATACGGTGAGGCCGACGGCGGCGAGGACGACACCATCTGGCCCCACCAGTGGGACCTGGCTTCTGCCACGGGCAGCAGCCTGACCCTGGACGGCGTGACCATCAACACCTACGCCTGCGGCGCAGAGCTGAAGGACGGACAGGGCACCACCATCTCCGGCATCGGAACCATGTGCCACGAGTATAGCCACTGCCTGGGACTGCCCGACTTCTACGACCCCGACTATTCAGGTGGACATGGCATGTTCGACTGGGATCTCATGGACGGCGGCAGTTATAATGGCGACGGTTTCTGCCCGGCAGGCTACACGGCCTACGAGCGCATGTTCAGTGGCTGGCTGGAGCCCGTCGAGCTCAACACGGCCTGCAACGTCAACGATATGAAGGCCATCGAGGACAACCCGGAAGCCTACATCATCTACAACGACCAAAACCGCAACGAATACTATATACTGGCCAACCATCAGCAGAAGGGATGGGACAAAGAGGAAGCAGGAAAGGGAATGCTCATCCTGCACGTGGATTATAGCAAAAGTGTCTGGGACAACAACGGACCGAATGATGACCCCAACCACCAGCGCATGACCATCATACCGGCTGATAATACATTTAACTATCAGACATACGAGGGAACTAAATACTATTATGCCAACGATGGCGACACATGGCCTGGAAAAACCAACAACACTGCCCTCACCGACACCAGCACGCCCAAGGCTTCGCTCTACAATGCGAACACCGACGGGACGTATCTGATGCACAAGCCCATCGAGGACATCACGGAGGAGAACGGACTCATCTCCTTCCGCTTCATGGGCGGTGCGGCCGTGGACACTCCCACAGGACTGGCCGTCGCCGACATCACCCACAACTCGTTCCGCGCAACGTGGGACGGCGTGGAGGAGGCTCTGTCCTACAACCTTCGACTGACCGAGAAGGTGGAATCCGAACCGGTGGAAGACCCCAGCGAGGCTGCCCTCGAGGCTCTGACCCTGCTGGAATACTTCGACAAGTTCCGTGCTGACAGCGATGGTTCAACAGACATATCCGGCTTACTGAACAAATATACAGACCTGCCCGGCTGGACCGGCGCTGCAGTATATCAGGGAAAGGAGGGTGCCAAACTGGGCTCATCCAAGAAGGCCGGCAACATGACTACGCCCGAACTGGAAAACACATCGGGAACGCTGACCGTGTACGTTGAGGCTTCGCCATGGGGTTCGGACAACTCCAGCCTCGACATAAGAGTCTTGGACGAAAATGACAATGAGCTGATGGATGTGCCCTGGTCAATAGACCTGACAGAATACGGAGGCGGCACCTTCGTGCTGAGCGGCATGCCCGCAAAGTACAAGGTGAAGTTCAGCACACAAGGTTCAAAAAGACGTCTCTACCTGAAGAAGGTGCTCATCTTCGACGGCCAGATCACGCAGGAGCAGATTGAGGCGCTCGAGGAGGGCACATCCGCCACACCTGCCGCATCGCCCGACATCACCACCCTCTTCACAGGCATCACCGGTACGGAGTACACCTTTGCCGACCTGAAGCCCGAGACCAACTACACCGTACAGGTGCAGACCGTCGACAGCGAGGGCAACACCTCGAAGTGGAGCGACGCCGTCAGCCTCACGACGCTGGCCGAACCCACATTCGCCATCGGCGATGTCAATCGGGACGGAGTGGTGAGCATTGCCGATGTCACCATGCTTGTCAACCTCGTCCTGTCGTCGGCCGAACCCACCCGGGAGGCCGATGTCGACAGCGACGGCCAACTCAGTGTGGCCGATGTCACCCGACTGGTCGACCTCATATTGGCTCGTGACAAGAAATAACTAATCTACCCAAACAAAAAAGGGGCTGTGTCGATGCAAACGACACAGCCCCTTTTTTATTTTCTCCTTATCTCATGCCAATAGACGTGGCCACAGAAGGCGAGGATGAGCAGCGTGTTGATGAGCAGGCGCAGGGCCAGGTGCCACTCGCTCGTGTAGTGCATGGCGGCATAGAACAGGGCCGTCAGCAGGACATACACGGCGATGCTCTTCATCGGATAGGGGATGGGATTCTTCACCTGTCCGACGATGTAGGAGAGCACCATGGCCGTTCCGTAGCCGGCCACGCCGCCCCAGGCGCAGGCCATGTAGCTGTACTGGGGTATGAAGAAATAGTTGACGGCAAACAGTACGGCGCAGCCTGCCAGCGAGAACCAGGCGCCGTAGATGGTCTTGTCGATGAGCTTGTACCAGAACGAGAGGTTGAAGTAGACGCCCATCATGATCTCGGCCACCATGACGATGGGCACCACCTGCATGCCCTCGCGATAGCCCTTGCCCAGGATGAGCTGCAGGACGTCGATGTAACCCATCACGCACAGGAAGGCCAACAGGGTGAAGATGAGGAAGTACTTCATGGCCACGGCATAGTATTCCGTGCTGTCCTTGTCCTTCGCCTTGGCAAAGACGATGGGCTCGTAGGCATAGCGGAAGGCCTGGGTTATCATGGCCATGATCATGGCTATCTTCACGCAGCCGCCGTAGATGCCCAGCTGCACGTTGGCCTCGGCCTTGTCGGGATAGACCAGCGGGAACATAATCTTGTCGGCCACCTGGTTGAGTATGCCTGCCACGCCCAGGATGAGTATGGGCCACGAATAGGACAGCATACGGCGGAGCAGGGCCCAGTCGAAGTGCCACCGAATCTTGAACAACTCGGGCAGGAAGAGCACCGAGATGAGGCTCGTGCAAGCCAAGTTGATGGCAAAGACATAGAAGACGCTGGTCTTGTGCAGAACGACGAAGTAGAGCACGTTCAGGGCTATATTAAAGAAGATGAACAGCAACTTCAGGGTGGCAAAGCGGATGGGGCGCTTCTGGAACCGCAGGTAGGAGAAGGGCAGCGCCTGCAGGGCGTCCATGGCCACCACGACGGCCATCATGAGCAGATAGTCGGGGTGCTCGGCATAGCCCAGCGTGTCGGCTATGGGGTTGATGAATCCGAAGATGCCTATGAGGAACAGGGCCGTGAGCGTGGCTATCAAGGCGAAACCCGTAGAGAAGACCGTGTCGGGCCAAGACCCTCCCCCAGCCCTCCCTTGTAGGGAGAGGGCAGATACGTTTGTCCCCTGGTTGCTCCCCGCCTTACATGGCTGGGGGGAGGGGCTGTCGTTGGCAAAGCGGAACAGCGTCGTCTCCATGCCGAAGGTCAGCAGCACCAGGATGAGTGCCGTGTAGGCATAGACGTTGGTCGAAATGCCGTAGTCGCCCGATTCGGTGGGCATGTAGTGGGTGTAGAGGGGTACGAGCAGATAGTTGAGGAAACGTCCGATGATACTGCTCAGACCATAGATGGCCGTGTCTTTAAAAAGTCCTTTCAAATTTGCCATAAGTGATGTAATTTTTCATTTCTATATTCGCAGGCCAAAGAAGGCTCGGAGTCGCCATTTGCTGTTATAGACAGCGAAGTCGTCTTTGTCGCCCATGTTTGTATAGTTGTAAACCATCGAGATTCCAAGGAACTTATTCCTCCAATGATAGACCACCGAGGAGCGTGCTGTGACGATAAATTCGGGGAAGCGATAGAGATCTTTCTTACGGACCTCGCCCTCGGTCAGTGAAGAATAACTGTACGGGATGATTGTGGGCAGCAGTGACAGGTGCAACAGCCATCCTCTCCTTGGCACGTAGTTGTAGCCATAGCCTCCGCCTATGCCGAAGTTCACCACCTTCATTTTCAGCGGCTGTTCCGTTTCGAGCCTGGCAATCTGGGCCATGCATGATGCGGCCAAAAGGAAACTTCCGGCTGAGCGGTGCTGAATGTAACTCTGCGAAAAGGCTGCGGGATAGGAGAAACGCCGATGATTGAAGACGTAGTGCCCATTCAGGTTCAGTGTCTGCACATGCAGTATGCCTTTGGGCATTTCTATTCGCGGCATGCCCTCCTGGTCGTACCAGCCGGTGAAATTCTTGGCATCGCTATAGATGACGTCGCAGCCTAAATTACGGCGGTAACAATTCAGGTTGAACTCATAGTCGCGATACTTGCCTGTCAACCGGGCCGGATTGAGTGCCAGACTGAGCACTATACCCTGATAGCCGACACCCAGAGTGAGCGTGGTCTTATTCTGGGCTTTCATCCGCGACTTGAAGTGTGCCCCTTCACTGGACGAGCCTGGCGACAAGGCCGATTGGTCGACGCCTTCGGTCATAATGGAGACCCCGGAAAGATTGAACCGCGCTATGAGGACCCACTTTTGTTGCGGACGTGCCATGTAGGTCGTGTCGTATCTCACCCTGCGGTAGTTCTTTGTCAGGAAACTGTCCACACGGGTGAAAAGGTTCTGTGCCGACAAGGGCTGAATCGTACCGCACAGCAGCGTTAGCAGCACCACTGCACGAAGGCCCCTGCCCCCCAGCAACCTGAAGCCACGAGGCAGAATCGTTTTCGGTATGATTTGTTTATTTATCATCAATAGAAGAACAAGTAAGCTACTCCGATGGCGGCCAATACACCCACGAGGTCGGTCAGCAGACCGGCGGCCACGGCATGGCGCGTGTTGCGGACGCCCACGGAGCCGAAGTAGACGGCCAGAATGTAGAAGGTGGTGTCCGTGGCACCCTGGAAGATGCACGACAGACGGCCCACGAAGGAGTCGGCACCGTACGTCGTCATGGCGTCCACCATCATGCCGCGCGCACCGCTGCCGGAGAGGGGTTTCATCAGGGCCGTGGGCAGGGCACCCACGAAGTCGGCATTCACGCCCAGGAGCTGGAAGCCCCGTTCGATGCCGCTGATGAGCACGTCCATGGCCCCGGAGGCGCGGAACACGCCGATGGCCACCAGTATGGCCACCAGGTAGGGGATGATGCGCACGGCCGTCTCAAAGCCGCCCTTGGCACCCTCGATGAAGGCTTCGTAGACGTTCACCTTCTTGCGCATGCCGGCCACGATGAAGGCCACGATGATGCCGAAGAGCAGCACGTTGGCCACCGTGGTGCTATATATATTCAAATCCTCGCGACTCAGTCGCGAGGCACAGAACGCCATGCCGCTCACCAGCAGGCACAGGCCCAGCATGGTGCCCATGATGGCGCGATTGAAGAGGTTTATCCTTTGGTAGAGGCTGGTGATGATGATGCCGGCCATGGTGGCGATGGTGGTGGCCAGCAGTATGGGTATGAAGACGTCGGTGGGCTGTGCGGCGCCCAGTTGGGCACGATAGACCAGGATGCTGACGGGGATGATGGTCAGTCCGCTGGTGTTCAGCACCAGGAACATGATCATGGGGTTGGAGGCTGTCTCCTGGAGTTGCTGCATCTGGCGGTCGTCAATCTCGCCGCGCTCATTCTTCTTTCTTAATTCTTCTCTTTTGATTTCCTCCATCCCCTCCATGGCCTTCAGGCCCAGGGGCGTGGCGGCATTGTCCAGGCCCAGCATGTTGGCGCCGAGGTTCATGAAGATGTGGCCGAAGACGGGATGGCCCTCGGGGATGTCGGGGAACAGTCGCTTAAATAAAGGATTAAGCGCACGCGCGAGGGCATTGACCAGTCCGCCCCGTTCGCCAATCTTCATGATGCCCATCCACAGGGCCAGGGTGCCCGTCAGTCCGAGGGAAATCTCGAAGGCCGTCTTTGACGATGCAAAGGTCGACTCGATGATGGCCGGGAACACTTCGGTGTTGCCCATGCACAACTCTACCGTGGCGATGAGGAAGGCCACGAGGAAAAATCCAATCCAAATATAATTCAGTACCATGTTTTACAAATAACAATTCACGATTACTGGTGCAAAGGTACAAAAAAAGGAGGGAAGCCCGCAATGGGGTCCCTCCTTTTTTTTGTGCTTTATGTGAAATTACTTCACGAACTTGCGTCCGTTCACGATGTAGATGCCCTTTTGGGCCTTCTCGACGCGGCGACCGCTGAGGTCGAAGATGGCACCGCTCTTTGCAACTTCGATGTTGCCAATGCCGTTGGTCACGCCGTTCAGCGAGTAGATGTAGTTGTTGCGGTTCACCTCGTAGGTCTCGTTGTACTTGGTCAGCTGACCGTAGACGATGACTTCGTCGCCCACCTTGATCTGGTCCTCGGCGGTGAACTTCTCGTTGCCGATGTAGTAGCCGCGATAAACCTCCAGAGTGGTCTGGCCGTCGGTGATGAAGTAGGTGGCGTTGCCATAGCTGTTGCCGGGCAGGTCGGTCATCTCGCCGTTCTTCTCGATGCCCACCTGCGAGATGGTGCCCTTCACGTATACGTTGGCGCTCAGGCCCTGACCTGCGTCGATGAGGGCCACAGCCTCCGTGGCGGTGTAGGCCGTCTCGGGAGTGTTCTCGATGCTCACTACGGGCTCGCTGCCCTTCTCGTGCTTGATGTACACGGCCTTGGCAATCTGGGGAGCATCGTTGTAGGTGGTGTACGTGCCCACGATGGTCAGCACGTCGCCCTCGACTACGCCCAGCGAACCCCATATCTTGTTGTTCTCCAGGTCGTCCTGCTTAACGACGCCGTAGATGTATATCTTCACATCCTCGTTGTCCTTGTCGCAGAGGTCGAAGTTGCCGTAGGTGGCATTCTTCAGGTTGCGAACCACGCCCGTCAGCTTGTACATGGTGTCGGGGTCGGCATTCTCCAGGAACTTGGCAATCGAGATTTCCTCCACCTTGGCATAGGGGTCAGTCGGCTCGCCCTCGGCAGTCTTGCCGTTGAGCGAATAGATCTGGTTGTTCTGCTCTA
>CAMOUQ010000006.1 GCA_946626595.1 uncultured Prevotellaceae bacterium
AATGTATTTTAATCCTCGAAGTCGTCATCCTCGTTGTTGCCCCAGATGTCCCAGGCGTTATCCTCGCGACCGAGGACGGCTTTGCCGGAATTTGCAGACGTGCCATAAACGGTGGTACCTGTAATGCTACCTGTAAGCAGCTGGTGCTGAATGCTGACAACGGTGATTTTGGTCAGCGGAGAAATATATGTCTTTTTCATTGCTCTTTCTATTTATTTATATATGTACAAACTTATTTTTTACTTCACAATCTTCTTACCGTTCACGATGTAGATGCCCTTCTGAGCCTTAACTACGCGGCGGCCGCTCAGGTCGAAGATTTCACTTCTCATTTTCTCATTTTCTCCATTTCTCATTTCCTCAATGCCAGTCTCCTCGCCGTTCTGATAGTCAACGGTCAGGTTATGAACCGGAGCACCCGATGCGGTCAGGTAAGCACGGAAGGGATTAATGGTGATGGGGTCGCTGTCCTCCACCTTATAGAAACCAATGGCGCTTTCGACATTCTGCAGCACGTAGCTGCCCGTGGGCACTGCACCCGCAGCAAACACGCCTGTCATGTCGCCTGCGGTATTTGCGGCCTCGGCAACAACAGCACCAGAACCCGTAAAGGTCTTTTCACCACTACCGTTCAGCAGCACGGGAGTGTTGGCCGGAATAGTTGTCGCCACAGGAGTAGCCGTAGCCTTGTCGCCACCGGTATAGCTCAGTGTATAGGCCGTAACGCCAGCAGGAATAGTGGCTTCGAAGGGCAAGCAGAGCGTAGCAGCGCCAGCTGCACTAATCGTTGTAGTATAAGTAGCTGCAGTAGCCGTGAAGTCAGCAGGAGCCTTGAAGGGATGGCCGTCGGTCAGCACGAGGTTTTCGCAGGTGCCGCCTACAATCACGTTCTGAGAGTTGGTCACCATGCCAGCGTTAGCTGTGATAAGACAGTTGGGGTTGGTGGTAGCCAGAGCTGTGGCCTTGGTGATGCCAGTGGCATCGATAGCAGTTGCAGCCTCATCAGCAAGAGCACGGGTGGCGGGAACAGTGAGTTCACCAGCGCCAGTCAGCACATAACTATAAGGTGCCGAGCCAGCAGCGACGCTGATAGCATTGACAACACCGATATAGTTCACGAGTGCCTTTCCGTCGGCGTCACGTGGATTAGCCCAGGTTTGTGATGCCTTAAAGCCATTGATGTGTACATAGGTTGCTCCACTCTGTGCAGCATATACATCAGCCAAATTGAGTGTACCCACGCCATCCTCACCAATTGTCACAAAGAACGTGTATGTGCCAGAAGAGTACTCGGCGCGATTGATGAACAGACGTACTACATCGCCAGCTGCTCCATAGAGTTTTACGGCACTATAGTTGGTGACATCAATGTAAGAGAGATGATTTTCACCATTGGGGCCGGCATCGGTGCCATAGAGTGTAGCATCAGTGCTTGTTCCAAGATTATTGACACAACCCTGACCTTCGTTTACATAGGGGAGCGTTGTTAGGTCAGTGACACCCTCGGGGAATTCAAAGGGTTTCTCAACCAAAGTGATGTGGTCCACTTGTGCCTCTGCACCGGGAGCACTGGCCTTGACACCGTTGATGTGGATGTAGGTGGCACCTTCCTGTGCGGCAAACACATCAGAGAAGTCGAGCGTACCCACACCATCAGCGATGGTCACAAAGAACTGGAAGGTACCGGTTGCATACTCGGCACGGTTGATGAACAGGCGAACAATGCCGTCCGGGCCATAGAGCTTCACTGCGCTATAGTCGGTGGCATCGATGTAAGAAAGCTTGCCATCAGCAGGGCCGTTATCGGTGCCGTAGATGGGTGCTGAGGTCTTCATTCCGAGATTGTTGGCGCAACCCTGTCCTTCATTAACCCAAGGCAGGGTGTTGATTTCCACCTCGCCGTCGGGAAGTACGAACGGGTCGGGGTCAGGGAATGTAATGGCAGAGCCACTGACGGTGATGCTGCTCAAGTTGAGAGTTGTGTTATAAGCCGAAGCCTTAACACCATTGAGATGGATATACTGCGCCTTCGGCTGATTAGTGAGAATGGTGTTGCAGTCAAATGTACCAACGCCTTCCGAATTGATGTCAACGAAGAAAATGCCGTTGTCGCCTGCCTCTTCACGGTTGATGAACAGACGTGCTGTCTGACCGGCAGTGCCATAGAGTTTGATGATGCCGTAATCCGAGACATCTACGTATGAGAGGTTTGTACCGCCAGCGTCAGTACCAAAAACGGTGCCGCCGTTTGCATTGTTGAAATCTTGAGTGCAAGACTGTCCTTTTTGTACCCAAGACAGGGTGGTGATGTCAGTTTCACCTTGAGCATTTGCCACTCCCACTCCGGCAACCAACAGTGCCAGGGTGAGCATTAATTTTGTAATTTTTCTCATAGTTTTTTGGTTTAAAGTTTATAAAATTTGATTGAATTCGGCACAAATTTAGGGTGTTACGCGCATGCGGCAATATAATAATGTCTCATGCAACGCGAAAAACGTATCATAGTGAGACGCGAATCAAAAAACAAAAATAGATGCATCAATTAACAAAAATATGCCTTTCCGATTTAGTCCTCACGTCGATGGGCCTCAGACAATACGTCGATGGGCCTCAGACAATACTAAGGTTGGGCCTCAAACAATACTAAGGTTGGAGCTCAGACAATACTAAGGTTGGAGCTCAGACAATACGTCGATGGAGGCCGTCCCATGCATGGGACACGCCGATACGAAGTATTGCCATTGGGGACACCACATGGCCTCCGATACACGATATTGTCACCGAAAAGGCCTATCAGCACATATATCGTCACCCACCTAACCGGCAGGCGCTAAGAAGGTTGCAGGCCATGAGTGACGATATGACGATTTTTTTCAGGGAAAAGGTATAGTGCGCACGCGCGCGAGAAAGGGCGAGCGGACAAACTACTGCGACTTACTCTTCTCGACATATTCCGAAGGCGAGAGGCCGAAGTGCGTCTTGAAGGCTACGGAGAAGTGCGACTGGTCGGCATAGCCCACGCGGTCGGCTATCTGCGAGATGTTGATCTTGCCTTCGCGCAGCAGGCGGGCGGCCTGCTCCATGCGAAGGTTGCGCAGGAACTTGCCCGTGGAGATGCCCGTGATTTCCTTCATCTTTCGGTGCAGCTGTGCACGGCTGATGCCCACGTCGGCTGCCATCTCGTCGACGTTGTAGTTGGGCTCCGACATGTGGGCATTGACCGAACGCATGATGCGCTCCATCAGGGCCTCGTCGTTGCCCTTCACCTGTATCTGCTCCACGCGGTCCTCCTGCTGCAGGGCACCGCTGAACTTGCCGCGCAGGCGGCGGACGTTGTCGATGAGGTTGTCTATCTGTGCGTGCAGTTCCTCCATGTCGAAGGGTTTGGCCAGGTAGGCATCGGCCCCCATGCGCAGGCCCTGCAACCTGTTTTCGACCTCGGCCTTCGACGTGAGCATGATGACGGGCAACTGGGCCAGGTGGACGTTCTCCTTGATGTGCTTGAGCAGCGTCAGGCCATCCATCAGGGGCATCATCATGTCGGTGATGACAAGGTCGAAGCCTGCCGACTGGGTCTGACCGTCCTCGCCGCTGGCCACGAGCAGCATCTTCAGGGCTTCCTTGCCGTTGGGGGCATGGCTGAATCGGTATCGGTTGCCCAGCTGCGAGGTGATGTAGCGGGCTATCTCCGGCTCGTCGTCGACGATGAGTATGCGGAAGCGGCCAGCGGCCGGCTTAGTGTCGGCCCCGGCGGAGAGCACTTCGCGGACGGGTGGCTCCGTTATTATCTGTTCGGGGGTGAGGTGTTTGTTGCCCTTGGGCAGCGTCACCACGAAGCAGGCCCCCTGCTTGTCGGTGCGGCGCTGGGCACGTATGGTGCCGCCGTGCATCTGGGTGATGGCCCGGCAGAGGTTCAGTCCGATGCCTGTGCCCTGTATGCCCAGGCTGGTGTTGTTGCGCCCCTGATAGAAACGGTCGAAGAGGCGGTTCATGTTCTCCTCCTTCAGTCCTATGCCGTCGTCGCTGACGGAGAGTTCCACGCTGTTTTCCGTCTCGCGCAGCTGCACCTTCACCTCGCCCTTGTCGCAGGTGTACTTGAAGGCGTTGGAGAGCAGGTTGGAGACCACCTTGTCGAAGTGTATGGGGTCCACCCATGCCAGCATGCTCTGCTTGTCGTGCTCGAAAGTGAAGGCTATGCCACGCTGGTCGGCACCGTACTGATAGAGTTTGCACACGTCGCCGACGAGTTCCACCAGATTGGTCTCCCGGCAGTGGAGCTGCAGTTGCTGCTTGTCGATGCGGCGTTGGTCGAGAATCTGGTTGACGAGTTGCAGCAGGCGCTGGGCATTGCGGTCGATGGCATCGATGGCCTCGCTGCCGGCCGACATGCCCTTCAGTTTGTCCACAGCCCCCATGATGACGGTCAGCGGCGAGCGGATGTCGTGGGTGGCATTGATGAGGAAGCGCATCTTCTCCTCATCGAGCTGCTGCATGGCCCTGCGGCGCAGGAGGTATCCGGCCAAGGCTGCCAGGCTGACAAGGCCGATGATGTAGAGGGCGTAGGCCCAGCGCGAGCGATACCAGGGGGGCGTCACCGTCAGGCGGATGACCTTGGTGGGCGAGAAGGCTGCGCCCGACCGGGCCCTGACCTGTATGCTATAGTTGCCGGGCTGCAGATGGCTGAGAACGATGGTGTTCTCCCCCTCGGGGTATTGCAGCCAGGAGTCCTTGTTGATGCGGTATTCGTAGATGATGTTATTGGGATTGTTGAAGTCGAGCAGTGAGACCTGCAGCGTGATGGTGTTGTCGAGATAGGACATGGTGTAGCTGTCGGCAAACGGACTGACGGGGTTGCCGGCAATGGAAAAGCCGGTGAGCTTGACCTCGTTCAGCTGCTTGTGGCTGCCGGTGACCTCAGAAGGGCGGAAGACGGTGAGGCCGTCGGGGTTGCCAAAGTAGACGATGTCCTCGTCCGTGTGCATGCCCACGCCGCTGACGTACTCCTTGGCTGTGAGGCCGTTGCCGTTGACATGGCCGATGAACTCGCGCTTCTCTGCATTGTACTGCCAGATGCCCATCGAGGTGGCGCACCAGAGGTCGCCATCATGGGCCTGGGCGATGCTGACCACCGTCTTGTCGGCCAGGGCGCCTGAGTCGGGGAAGGGAACGGCCTCAGTGGCACCCCGACGGTAGTAGTAGAGGCCCTGGTCGGTGCCGATGAGGATGTCGCCCTTGCGCGTTTCGCAGAGCGAGAAGCATATCATGCCGTCCATCAGGCGGTCGAAGCCCAGGGCACGGAAACTGTCGGTGGCAGGGTCGTAGCACGACACTCCGATAGAGGTGGCCAGCCAGATGTGGCCCTTGCTGTCGCGCATCATGGCCAGAATCCAGTTGTTCCACAGCGTGCCCTTAGCGGTGGGATTGTCGCGGGAGTCGAACTGCCGGACGGCACCGGTGGAGGGATTATAGATGCAGAAGCCTCGCGAATAGGTGGAAATGTAGAGATTGCCCTCATCGTCATCGACAATGGCATTCACCTTCTCGGCCACCAGGTTGATGTGGTGCTGATAGGAGCCCGTGGAGGGCTGGTAGCTGTAGAGGGCCTTGTCGGTGGCCA
Source organism: uncultured Prevotellaceae bacterium (assembly GCA_946626595.1). Taxonomy (GTDB): domain Bacteria; phylum Bacteroidota; class Bacteroidia; order Bacteroidales; family Bacteroidaceae; genus Physcousia. The sequence continues at coordinate 5,618 of CAMOUQ010000006.1, forward strand.
GCCAGTAGCGGCCGCGGCGGTCGTGGAAGATGTATTCGGTGGCCTCCGGGGCGGCAGGATGGCGGACGATGCGCCCCGTGGCGTCGAAGGCAAACACACCGCTGCCAGGCACCGTGCACCAGGTGAGACCGTCGTCGCCCTGGCAGACGGAGGTGATGGTGGAACTGATGAAGTAGCGCTGGGCCTGAAAACTCCAGGCAGCAAACTGTGGCTGACGGCTGGGCAGAATAACAAGGCCCTTCGACTGGCAGCCGAGCCAGATGTTGCCCGAGTGGTCCTCGCGGATGGAGGTTATCTTGGCCGTATTCAAGTCCATGCCCAACAACGTACACTCCACACGTTCCAGCCGCCGACTGCCTGCCGGCAGACGGAAGAGGCCGTCGCCCATAGTACCTATATATATATTACCCTTGCTGTCCTGCAGGGCGCTGCAGAGTATGGTTTCGTGACCCAGCACCGACATGTCGATGTCGGCTTGGGTGACCTGGCCTTGGCGGTAGGTGGAGATGCCGTGCTGACTGATGATGAGTATCTCGTCAGCCCGCTCAATGATGCCGCAGACGATGCCCTGGTCTACGAGGTAAGTGTGCACGCCGCGTTTGTCCATCATGGTCAGTTCGTTGCCGTAGCCGCATTTCCAGAAGCGCCCCTTGCGGTCCTCCATCATCTGGTTGTAGAACCAGTTGCCGGAGGGCGTGGTGTAGCCGTCCGGAATCTTGCGCAGGCTGTCGCCGCTGACCGTCCAAAGGCCGCGGCCCGAGGTACCGACGAGCAGTTCGCCGATTTTTCGTTCCAGAATCGACGTGATGCGGGCCGAACGGACGTCGGCGGTGGAATAGTTGACGAAGCGGTCGGTGGGATAGTCGTAGCGATAGAGCCCCATGCGGGTGCCCACCCAGAAACGTCCCTGACTGTCCCGGAAGAGGCTGGTGACGATGTTGCTACCCAGGGAGGCGGTGTCGTCGGTCTGGTGGAAATAGGTGGTGAAGTGGTAGCCGTCGAAGCGGTTCAGTCCGTAGTCGGTGGCTATCCACATGTAGCCATACTGGTCCTGACACAGGTCGTTGATGAGCATGCTGGAGAAGCGTTCGGACGGAACGAACGAGCCCGTCTGCGCAGAAACGGGACTGACCAGCACCTGCAAGAAAGCAAATAATATAAATATATAGCGACGCATGGCGTAGGCTGATTTTGTGTTTTTTATGGTTTTTGTATCATACTCATTGACAACACAAAGTTACGTTCTTCTCTCTTTCCCTCCAAATTTTCGAAGACAAAATCCACTGATATCCCCATCAAATGGGGGAAAAACGTATAAAAAAACGTCTCCAGCCTTTTGTTTTTGTCTTAAATAGCTGTACGTTTTGTCTCTTTCGTGGTTTTTGTAGCACTATAGTTTGGAGCAACGGAAAAAAAGAAACAACTTTGCACAAAATATTTATTAAACAAAGTTAAAAAAACTTGAATTTAAGGTCTACATGAAACACAACAAACTCTACGGTTTCCGCACGATTTCGAGATGGCTGGGCATCACGGTGACAGCCATGTGCGGGTTGTCGGCTTGTAATGGCTATGACCTTGCGGAGGAAGACCCGTCGTGGCTGGGCTCGAGTGTGTACGAGTATCTGCAGTCGGAGGGCACCTTCACAAACACGCTGAAGCTGATTGACGACTTGAACTATGCCGAGGTGCTGAACAAGACGGGCAGCAAGACCCTCTTCGTGGCCGACGACAAGGCGTTCGCACGCTTCTTCCAGAAAAACGCATGGGGCGTTCACAGCTACGCCGACCTCACAGAGGCACAGAAAAAGCTGCTGCTCTTCGGCAGCATGATTAACAATTCGTGCCAGGTGGCATACCTGAGCAGCAGCGAGGGGCCCACGGAGGGCGACTGCATGCGCCGACTGACGGCCACCAGCGAGTTCGACTCCGTACCGGTGCTCACACCTGCCCAGATGCCGGACAACCCCTATTGGGCTGCCTATCGGAAGAACAACCGCAGTCTGGTGTGCATGACCGACATCACGGCTCCGCCCATGATCCACTTCATCGAATCGTTCCTGACGAACAAATATATCACCAACGCGGACTGCAACTTCCTCTTCAACCACGTCACTGAGCGACAGCCGGGCGACGCCAACGTCAACGGCGTAGCCATGGTGGAACAGAACATCAAGTGCTCCAACGGATTCGTTCACCGCATGGCGGAGGTCGTCACTCCCCTACCCAACATGGCCGAACTGATCAACCAGAATCCGAACATGCAGGGATGGGCTAAACTGCTGAACCGCTACTGCGCACCCTACTATGCAGGCGACGAGGCTACGCGCGAGTACAACCGCCTGTATAACACCTCTATAGACTCGCTCTTCGAGAAACGGTTCTTCTCAGAGCGCAGTCAAGGAGGACTGCCGCTGGACTTCACGCCCGAAGAGGGCCCAGTCAACGGTCTGCTGAAGTTCGACCCGGGATGGAACCAGTTCTATTCGGCCACGACGACCAGCACCTCCACCAACGTTGCCCTGCAGGAGAACATGGGCGTCATGCTGGTACCGAGCGACAAGGCACTGGACCGCTACTGGAACGAGGGCGCCGGACGTGTGCTCCACGACTACTACGGTTCGTGGGAGAACGTGCCCGACAAGGTCATCTCCAAGATGCTGAACGTGAACATGCTCAACTCGTTCACCAACTCCGTGCCGAGCAAGTTCCACACCGTGCTGAACGACGCCAACGACGAACTGGGACTGAAGGAAGAGTTTGTCGACTCCGTGTTCATGGCCTGCAACGGTGCCGTATATCTTACGAATAAGGTATTCAATCCCGTGGCTTACATATCGGTGACCTTCCCGGCACTGGTGGACGCATCCATGAACATCCTGTACTGGGCTGTGGAGCAACTGGGCTTCGACGTCTATCTGAATTCGCAGAACACCTACTACAGCCTGTTCATCCCCAACAACAAGGCCCTGCTGGAATACATCGACCCTTGCTCCTACGGCAAGACGAGCACACAGCTCTTCCGCTTCCGCTATGAGCCGGACGCCCTCACCGAGAGTGGACGTGTGCGGGCCAGCATCTGGAACTACGACACGGAGACGGGCATGGTGACCGACTCCATCGGCGAGGCTTCCTACTCCCAGATTACCAACCGCCTGGAAGACATCCTGAACACGCACATCGTCATCGGCAACGTGGAGGACGGCAATACGTTCTACCAGACCAAGGGCGGCAGCATGGTGAAGGTGGCCAATGCCGCGCAGGGCATAGCCGGAATGACCGTGGAAGGCGGACTGCAGGTGGAGAACGACAAGCCTCTGCATGTGACGAAGATTTACGACGAATCCGTCGAAGGAAACGGTAAGACCTACATACTGGAAGAGGGTCCCATCATGACCGCCCGCAAGTCGACGTACGACATACTGAGCGAGCACGAGGAGTTTGCGGCCTTCCGCGAACTGCTGCAGAGCTCAAAGTTCCTGGAGACCAAGCATGTCATCGGCACCAACGAACATGCTACGGCCAGCACCAACATCTCCCTCTTCAACACCTACCGCTACACCATCTACGTGCCCACGAACAAGGCCATCGAGGACCTGCAGGCACAGGGCAAACTGCCGACATGGGAAATGGTGGAGCACGAAGAGGACGAAGAAGTGCGCGACAGCCTGGAGAACGAAATCGAGAATTTCATCAAATACCACATCCAGGACAACGCCTACTACATCGGACAGGGCAATGCCAGCGGAGAATTCGAGACTTCGGCCTACAAGGTTACCGACGGCAATCTTTCCTATTATAAATTACGCACGCGCGTAAACAACGACGGCATCGAGATTACCGACGGCACGAACAAGACCTATCATGTGGTGAAGAGCGCCGGACTCTACAACCTCATGGGACGTGAGTATCAGTACGACGCACCGGATGCCACTCAAGCGAACAACCTCTACACGTCATCCTTTGTCGTAGTGCATCAGATAGACGGGGCTCTCATGTACAAATAATACATCAGTGTGAAGTTATGAAGACAAGAAATATTCTCATGGCCCTGACATTGTTCATCGCCCAAGGTACTTTTTCCATCATTTCCGCCCAGACAGCAGGCACCATGATACATGGCGTGGTGCAGGACGACTTTGACGTCCTCATCGGTGCGAATGTACTGGAGATAGACAACAGCAACCGTATCGTGGCAGCCACACTGACGGACGTGAACGGTAATTTCTCGTTCCGCATCGTCGACCCGAAGCACAAAATTAAAATTAGCTACGTGGGCTGCGAAACCAAGATTATACCCATCAAGGGTACCAACTACAGAATCACCCTGCAGGGCAAGCAAATGAAGGAGGTGGTAATTAATGCCGTGAAGGTGTCGCAATCCAACGGCCTGGCCATCCCCGAACGCGAACTGTCCACCGCACACCAGACTATCGACGCCAAGGAGTTTGAAGGCCTCGGCATCACCAGCGTGGACGAAGCCCTACAAGGACGTATCGCCGGTCTGGACATCGTGAGCAACTCAGGTAACCTGGGCGCCGGCACGAGCATGCGCCTGCGTGGTGTGAGCTCCATCAACGGCAACACGCAGCCGCTGATTGTGGTCGATGGCAACATCTTCGAAAGCGACTACAACAGCAACTTCGACTTTGCCAATGCCACCCAAGACCAGTTTGCAGAACTGCTGAACGTGAACCCCGACGACATCGCCACCATCAACGTGCTGAAGGATGCTGCCGGTACGGCCATCTACGGTTCGCAGGGTGCCAACGGTGTGATTGAAATCAAGACGAAACGCGGTAGCCGTGGACCCACGAAGGTCCAGTACTCCTATCGTGCCACCTTCACACACCAGCCCCAAGGCATAAAGCTGCTGAACGGCGACCAGTACACGATGCTGATGAAGGAGGCCTACTTCAACCCCGCACTGAACGATGCTGCATCGGACATCCGCGAGTTCAGCTACGACAAGTCGTGGAGCGAATATGAAATGTACAACAACAATACCGACTGGCGCAAGTCCATCAGCCAGACTGGTGTGCTGCAGAAGCACTACCTCAGCCTCTCGGGCGGTGGCGAGAAGGCCAACTTCCGCATAGCCGGAGGTTATGACCACCAGACGGGTACCGTCATCAAGCAGAAGCTGAACCGCTTCACCACCCGCGTGGCCCTGGACTACTTCGTGAGCGACCGCATCAAGATTGTCACGAACTTCAACATGACCTACACGGACAACAAGAAGAACTACAGCGAACTGCTCACTTCTGCCTACCAGAAGATGCCCAACCTGTCCATCTACGAACAGGATGCCTACGGCAACGACCTGCCCGACTTCTACCACATGCTCAACAACTGTTCGCCGGAACTCAAGAGCGACCAGTTTAAGTATGTCAACCCCGTGGCTTTGGCCAAGTCGGCAATCAACGACGAAAGCACGTACCAGATTCAGCCGGAATTCCAACTTGTGTACAACCTGCTGGGGACGGAGCCCGACAAGACGCAGTTGAAGTACGAAGGTAAGATTCTGTTCAATATCTTCAACAAGTACAACGATACGTTCTATCCCTCGAGCCTCGTCACGGAAGGATGGTCCAGCACGAACAACAACCGCTCCACGGCTTCGGCCCACAAGAGCACGGCCATCACGACAACCCACCGGCTGACCTTCGTGCCACATTTCCGCAATAGCGACCACTCCTTCATGAGCATGATTCAGTTCCAGCTCACCGACGGTTCGTCCAAGTCAAGCGGAAGCACCGTGTACGGACTGCCCGGAACTATCAAGAGCACTACGGCCGACGGTATCGTAAGCGGCCTCAGCACCAGCTCTGGACAGTGGCGAAGCATATACCTGACCTTCTCGGCCCACTACGCATACAAAGGAAAGTACATTGCCGACTTCAGCGTGCGCCGAGACGGCTCCACCAAGTTCGGCGACAACAGTCGATGGGGTAACTTCCCTGCCCTCTCCTTCCGCTGGAACGTCAGCGACGAGAATTTCATGCAGCGCCTCAAATGGGTGAGCATGCTTTCCGTGCGCCCCGGTTGGGGTATCGTGGGCAACCAGCCCGGTGGCGAGTACCTCTACTTCTCGAAGTATTCCAACACGGCCGCCTACAACCAGAATGCTGCGGTCTATCCCAGCAACATCCGACTGAGCAGCCTCAAGTGGGAAGAGAAGCAAACCTGGAACGTAGGTTTCGACCTCGGACTGTGGGACAACAAGGTGACGGCCGACTTCAACATCTATCGTCAGAAGACCACCGACCTGCTCATGCTCAACCGCAGCATTCCCACATCGTCGGGCTTCACGGCCCTGAATTACCAGAACGTCGGCGACATGGTCAACAACGGATGGGAATTCAACATCAATGCACAGGACATTATCAAGAAAGGTAAGTTCCGCGCCAGCTTCAACGTAACGTTTGCCAACAACAAGAACGAAATCACGAAGATGGATCCTACCGTACTGGCCTCTCTGAACAAGGATTTCGACAACAGCAACGGCTCGTACCTCACTCGTGTGCAGCTGCACAATGCCTTCGGTAGCATCTATGGATTCCGCTATCAGGGTGTCTATCAGTACAGCAAATACACGCCGAACGAAGTTCCGGGCGTGAGCGGCCCCAACGCTCCCGTGGCACGCGATGCCAACGGCCTGGTGGTAACGGACAAGAACGGTTATCCCATACCTGTGGTCTTCAGCTACGAAAGCAGCGACAAGTCGTACATCTACGAGTTCAAGGGCGGTGATGCCATCTACGAGGACATCAACCACGACGGTAACATCAACGAACTGGACATCGTATACCTGGGCAGTTCCCTGCCGAAGATTACCGGTGGATGGGGCTTCAAACTGAACTGGGGCCGATGGAGCCTGAACACGCAGTTCAACTTCCGCGTCGGCAACAAGATTATCAACCGCGCCCGCATGCTGGCTGAAAACATGTACAGCAACAACAACCAATCGAAGGCCGTCAACTGGCGTTGGCGCGTAGAGGGCGACGATGCACTCATCCCGCGCGCCCTTTACAAAGAAGGTTACAACTGGCTGGGTTCGGACCGTTTCATCGAGAGCGGCTCGTTTATGCGCCTCAACTATATGCAGCTCAGCTATTCGCTCGATCCCAGGATTATCAAGCGCATCGGCCTCACACAGCTCAGTTTCTACATCAGCGCCAACAACCTGTTCTGCCTGACACCCTACTCAGGTGCTGACCCCGAAGTGGGATACGGCAGCTATGGCGTAACATCGGACAATGCGAGAACACCTAACGCCCGCTCTGTGACCGTGGGTGCTACTATTCAATTCTAAAAACCTGTGATGAATATGAAAACAAATTATATTTCCTACCTTGTACTTTGTACATCCTGCATTTTATTGTTCACAGGTTGCAACGACTTCTTGTCCATCAAACCGCAGAACGACATTGTTCTTGAGAACTACTGGACAGAGGAAGCAGATGTGAACAGCGTGCTCAACTCGTGCTACTCACAGCTCGAAAGCAGTGACTGCGTGAACCGAATGATTGTCTGGGGAGAAGTCCGTTCGGACAATATGACCATGGGCTCAGGCACTTCGTATGCCTTGCAGCAGGCCTTCAAAGAGAACATCCTTGAGACGAACACCTTCACCAATTGGCAAAGCTTCTACCAGTGCATCAACCGCTGCAACACCGTCATACACTATGCCCCCATCGTAAATGAGAAAGACCCCAACTTCACAGATGCTGAGATGCGGGCCACCATTGCCGAGGCAACGACGTTGCGTGCCCTCTGCTATTTCTATCTCATCAGGACTTTCCGCGACGTGCCCTACATAACCCAACCGTCGCTCGACGACAGTCAGGAGTATCAGACACCGGCCTCACCCTTCGAAGAGGTGCTCGACAGCCTCATCGCCGATGTGGAGCGAGTGAAGGACGATGCCGTGCGCAGCTATGGAGAGAAGACGGTGGAAAACACTTGCCGCATAACACGATGGGCTGCATACTCGCTGCTCGCCGACCTCTACCTGTGGAAGGGGGAATGGCAGAAATGCATCGACTACTGCGACCTCGTCATCGACCAGAAGATTCGCGAATACGAACACGACTACGAGGAGAATCCGACGACCATAACTACGGAACTCTACGGACGCTATCCGCTCATCTCTGAGTCGACGGGCAACAGCAACTATGCCGGCAACACCTATACCGAAATCTTTGGAACTGGCAACAGTTTTGAATCCATCTTCGAACTGAACTTCGTCAACAACCAGAGTGTCACCAACTCTTCGGTGTCGAATTACTACGGTTCCAGCGCCACAAGGACTGGACAAATAGGAGCGCCCACATTCCTCTACGAAGATATCATGACGGGCCAGAATCCCTTCTTTGCGAAGACCGATTGCCGCTATCTTGAGAATATGACCCAGATTAACAACAAAATCTATATTACCAAATACGTCAACCAATCTGTCTCGTTCCGCACAAGCACCACCACCGGTGCTGCGCCCACTGTAGTTGGAAGCACACGCTCTACGAACTTTGCCAACTGGATAGTCTATCGCCTCACCGACATCATGCTGATGCGTGCAGAGGCCGAAGTTGAACTTGCCGGCAACGTGGAGACCGGTGCCACACTCACTGAGGAGCAGACACAGCACTACCGCAATGCCTTCAACTGTGTGATTGCCGTCTGGAAACGCGCCAACAACAAGCGCACGTCTGTGGCAGACACCCTGGTATATGACGACTATGCCACTTCGCGCACAGCCATGGAAGACCTCGTGCTGGCCGAACGCCAACGCGAACTCATGTTCGAGGGAAAGCGATGGTTCGACCTCGTACGCCTGTCGCGCCGCGAAGGTGAAAATAGCCGCATGATAAGCAAAGTGCTGCCCAAGTTCCAGGAGAATGCCAGTGCCATACGCATAAAGCTGTCGACACAGGACATCCTCTACTGGCCCTACAACCGCGAGGAACTGAAGCAGAACCCCCACTTGAAGCAGAACCCTGCCTATGAGACCGATAACACTAAACAGAACTTATAATTCCATCGTACTATGATAAGCATGCATAAGAACATATCACTCCGTCGGATCCGTTGCCGCATGTCGGCACCATCCCTATTCCGGCATTTCCTGCTGGGCTGCAACATCGTTGCAATCCTCACGCTCGTGATGGTTTCGTGCTCCGACGACCCCACTGAAGACAACTACTACACATTCACCGGAGAGATGGTGAGCGACTACCTCACGAACCGCCCCGAGACCTTCAGCGAGTTTACGAAAATCCTGCAGCGGTCAGGCCTGTTCGGGATGATGGCCACCTATGGCACATACACCTGCCTGGCTCCTACCAATGAAGCCGTAAATCAATATCTGCATCAGCTCGGATACAGCGATGTGGCTCAGCTCACTCAGGAAGAATGCGACACGTTCTCGTGGAACCATATCATACCGAACACGTATTTCACCACCGACCTCAGCGACGGTAACATTCCAACAGCCAACATGAACGACCGCTTCCTCACCTTCTCCTGTGACAGTGATGCAGCGCATGGCGGAAATGTCATGTATTACATCAACATGGCATCGAAGCTTATCGTTCGCGACGACTCTGTAGAGAACGGTGTCGTCCATACGTTGGACCGCGTCATCCAGCCGTCAAGTTCATATCTGCCCGAACTACTGCGCGAGGACAAGAACATCTCACTCTTCACCTCGGCACTCTACCTTACAGGACTGAGCGACAGCCTCTACGCCTACATCGACAACGAATATTCCGTAGGTCTCGACTCCATCAACAAGGGCATCCCCTTCCACCGTACGGGCGCCACATACTATATGTATTACCCGGCCACACGCATGAAACGATTCACTGCCTTGGTGGAGACAAATAAGGTATTTGCCAATGCAGGCATAAACAATCTCGACGACCTGAAGCGGTATGCCAAGGAAGTGTATGACGAAGTCTATCCGGAGGACAAGGGACTCTATGACGACGACTGGACGAACCGCAAGAATCCGCTGAACCGATTCATTGCCTACCATCTGCTGCCCTACTATGGTGCAATAAACGATTTCACCATCTCCGAAAGCGGCATCGACTACAAGACCACGTGCGCCATGCCCAACCTCATCGACTGCACCGACTGGTACACCACCATGATGCCAGGCACCATCATGAAGATGTCGTCACCTTCAGAGGGACTCTTCATCAACCGCAAGGGCGTATCGTCCAACTACAGTGTCCGTGGCATCATGGTGCATACGCCATCGGAAATGACAACCCTCCATGACCAAGAGCTACAAGAGGCCGGATTGCCCGTAGACACGCTGAACCAGCAGGCCCTGAATGGAATCTATCATTACATAGATGATGTGCTCACCTACAATACGACTACGCGTGATGTTGTCTTCAACGACCGCATACGATGGAATGTGGTGACCATCAGTAATGAGTTCCTGAATGCCGGTGCCCGCGGTAATACAAACGGCCAGCACCTGATGGGCTTCAAGCAGGTGGAAGGATGGGACTTCCACGGCATCAACCCCACGCTGGCTCTACGCGAACGCAGCGTGTGGAACGCCACGTATTCCGATGCTGTAGACCTGATTGGACAGTTCGACGTCAGCTTCAGGTTGCCGCCCGTCCCGGCCAACACCTATGAGATACGTTTTGCCTACGGTGCAGGTAACGACCGTGGTGTTGTGCAGATCTACTTCGGTGAGAAAGACAACATGCAACCCATGGGACTACCCATCGACTTCCGCATCTGGGGCGGCGACCCCAGCATCGGATGGGTGGCCGACACAGAAGACAACGAGGAAAACCGCGCCATCGACAAGGCTATGCACAACCGTGGATTCATGAAGGATATGGATTCGTGGAACCAGGGCGGCGTCAACAACCTGCGTGCCAACAACGGCAAATACCGCAAGGTGCTCACAACCCAGGCCCTCGACCCCAACAAGGAGTATTGGTTGCGCATCAAACTTGTCATCGAGAATGCCGAGGCCGAGTTGCCTATCAACTACTTTGAGTTCTGCCCCAAGAGCGTTTACGCCGGTCTGACGGCAGAAGATACACATTAACAGGTGAATTAAACAGTTTATATTTGAAACCTCATAACCTCAGAACATGAGACTCAAGAATATACATAAGATAGTGGCAGCAGCCCTCCCCCTCTGTGTGCTGGGAGGAATGAACAGTTGCTCGGACACTTGGGACAACCACTATGATCAAGTAGGCGAAATGCCCAAAGCAACACTTCTGGAACGCATCCAGGAAGAGCCACGACTGAGCGACTTCCTCGCTCTTCTCAAGAAAACGTATGTCTATAACAACAATCATGCAACCAGCGTCACGTTAGCCGATCTGCTCAACTCCGACCAGGCGCTCACCGTGTGGGCTCCCGTGAATGGCAGTTTCAATGCCGACTCGCTGCTGCAGTTGTGCCAGACGGCGAAGGGAGATTCGGCCGTCGGACAGCACTTTGTGATGAACCACATCGCACACAGCCTCTACAACATGAATGGGCAGACGGACCAGGAAGTGCTGATGCTCAACAACAAGTATCTGCCTCTGAACACGACGAATCTCTTCGATGCAACGGTTCTTGACGGCAACGCCAACATACCAGCAAGCAATGGCCTGCTGCACATCGTGGACAAAGGCGCTCAATACACATACAATATCTACGAGGCATTGACGTCGATGCAGGAGTTGTCCCACTTCGGCAGTTTCCTCTCCCACTACGAGAAGCAGGAGCTCGATGAGGAGCATTCCATCCAGGCAGATATCATCGATGGTCAAAAAATCTATTCAGACTCAGTGATGGTTAAGGAAAACTCACTGTTCCGCGTATTTGACCAGATTATGTCGGAAGACTCTACATTCCTGATGCTTGCACCTGATGCTGAAACCTGGCAGTCGGTATATGATGAAGCGGCAGCCTATTTCAACTACGGTTCGCTCCCGAAAGCCGACTCCATCTCGGATTATTGGACACATGTCACACTCATGCGCGACCTCTTCTTCAACGACAAGGTTCAGACCGCACGGCAAGACTCCATCGTAAGTACATCTTACAGCAACCGCAATTGGCCATACCACGTCTTCTACAGGCCATTCGAATCAGGCGGCATCTTTGCTGCAGACAACATCAGCAACAGACTGACCTGCTCCAATGGTTACATATACAGTCTGAAGGAATGGCCCTTCACGCCCGAGGACCTCTTCTTCCACCCGATAATCACGCAGGGAGAACGTGAGGCCAGCATAACATCCACCAAGGACTGTACGCTGAACTACCGCTCGGCCATTGCCGACACAATCTCCGGCAACGGGTACGTCGATATTGTGCCACGCACAAGCACCAGCAACTGGAATGCCACCTTCGAGATTACCAATACGCTCTCCGGCACCTACGACATCTGCGCCGTGATACTCCCGAAGACGGTTTATCTGGCAAACTCCCGCGACTTCAAACCTAATAAGTTCAAGGCCGTGCTCAACTACGTAGACGAGAACGGAGAGAAGAAGCAGGAAGTCTATGGAACCGAAATGACCAACAATCCCTATGTTGCAGACACTGTGCTCATCGGCCGCTTCACCTTCCCCACTTGCAACTATCAGCAGCCCGATGCCACAGTAAGCCTACAGCTCCAGTGTTCGATATCAAATCGTCAGACGACATTCTCGCGTGAAATGTATCTTGATTGTATTTACCTCAAACCCGTGTCTGCCACAGCTGCAGGCATCAAGTCAAGAAAGGAGGCCCGCAAATGAGACGTATCCTCATACTCTTAGCCTTCGTGGCAATAAACATTCAGTTGCTCAGTGCCGACAACAACCTTAAGGAATTTCGTGGCAAGGTTCTGGATGCTGCTACGAATAGCCCGGCTGCCGGTGTGCAGGTGCAGGCATACAACAATCCACAATATGCAGCCATGACCGACGAACAGGGCGAATACACCATACAGTTGCCTGATTTCGTGTCGTCGTTGATATTCAATGCCGACGGCTATACCCGCGTACAGCAGGGCCTGGGCAAAGACCAGCATGTGCCCGATGTGAAAATGTACTCATCGAAATTCGAAGAGACATATGACAGGCAGACACTGGCCGTATCTCGCAAGAAGACACAGGCCACATACAACAATAACGACTTCAGCATCGACAACCAGATTCAGCTCAACCTGGGAGGCGACCTGCTCACCACCATGCGAAGCGGACAGCCCGGTCAGGGCGTGAAGATGCTCATGAATGGTATCAACTCGCTCAACGCCAATGCACAGCCCCTCGTGATAATCGACGGGGTGATTCAGAACATGCAATTCAATTCGCCTTCGCTGCACGATGGATTCTTCAACAACATCCTCACGGGCATCATGGTAGAGGACATTGAGTACATCTCAGTACTTAAAAACGGAACTGCCATATATGGAGCCAAGGGTGCCAACGGCGTTATACTCATCGAGACGAAACGCAACAAGTCTATGGCCACGAAAATTGACGTCAGCATCGGCGGCAGCTACGAACTTACGCCTAAGATGCCGACCATGATGAATGCCAACGAATATCGCGTCTATGCTTCCGAACTTATCGGTACGACAGGAACCACAGCCAATGCCTTCAAATTCCTGCAGACCGATCCCAAATACTATTACTATAATATGTACCACGGGAATACCGATTGGAACAAGAACATCTACCGCGAAGCATTCACCCAGAACTATAGCATTAACGTACAAGGCGGTGACGACGTGGCCAACTACAATCTTTCGGTGGGTTACGCCAACTCCAATGCCACCATCAAGGATTTCTCGTCCCGACGCTTCAACCTGCGCCTGAACTCCGACATCGTTCTGGCACGCAACGTCAAGACACGCTTTGACGCATCCTACTCTGACGTGACTCGCAACCTGCGCGACGATGGCGTCAAAGACAACGTCACCACGGGCATCATTTCATCGCCCTCGCTGCTCGGCCTCATCAAGTCGCCGTTCCTCTCTCCCTACGCTTACGACTCCAACGGACATCTGTCACACTATCTTGCCGAAGCCGATGATTATCTGTCTGACGTCGTCACTCCGCGCAACGACTACACCACATCGCTGGCCAATCCATTATCAATCCTCGAAAATGGTGAGGGCACGAACAAAAACTATTTCGGCAATCGCATCGTAAACCTTTCAATTACGCCCTCATGGGACATCAATAAGCACTGGCGCATTGCCAATCAGTTTGCATTCCAGTTGGTTAACACCGACGAGAACTACTACCTGCCCACAAACGGTGTGCCCTCTTACGAAGTACGGAACATCGGAACCGTTCAGAATTGCGCCAGCGCACTGGCCGGTCGGCAGATAAGCATCATGAACGACATCTATGGGACGTACAAACTGGTACGCAACGGTCACAACCTCAACGCACGAGGCGGGTTCCGCTATCTGCGCGACACCTATCGCTTGAACACGCAGATTGGTTATAATACGGGTAACGACAAGACGCCGAACATGAGCAGTTCGTTGCAGTACAAACAGACCGATGGCCTCGACAACAAGGATGTGGCACTCACCTACTACCTCACTGCCGACTACAACTATGCCGAACGTTATTACCTTTCTGCCGCCATAGCTATGGATGGCTCCAGCAAGTTCGGCGTCGATGCCAAAGAAGGGGTGAAGATTGGCAACTATGCCTTCGGTTTCTTCCCCTCAGTGCAGGCAGCATGGGTGCTCACCAACGAGAAATGGTTCCGTCCGTCGCGAGGTATCGACCATCTGAAACTCAACTTCGGTTTCGACCTCGTGGGCAACGACGACATCAACAGCATTGCATCGCGTACTTACTTCGCAGCCGGCCGTGTTCTTAACAGCATCTCAGGACTGACGATGGCCAATATTGGCAACACCCGACTGCAGTGGGAAACCACGGCACGCTTCACGGCCGGCATCCAAGGTTCATTCTTAAAGAATCGAATATGGGCCGCATTCAACTATTTCTATGGCCACACCCACAACTTGCTTTCTCTCGGCACACTGTCCTACGTCTCCGGCATCGAAACCAACTGGGTCAACGATGGTAGCCTAAACAACCAGGGATTCGACTTCAGCACGAACATCAAGCTCCTGGCCGTGAAGGACTGGACTTGGGAACTGAACGCCAGCATGGGCCACTATAAGAACGAGATTGCAAGTCTCCCCTCGGGACGCAAAGAGATGACCTCCGAGCTCTATGGTGCTACCATCCTCAACCGTGTGGGATTGCCCGCAGGACTATTCTACGGCTACAAGACGGCAGGTGTGCTATCCACAGCAGCCGAAGCCACATCGGCAGGACTCTACCAGCAAAGCGAAACTGGTGCACGCAAGGATTTCGCTGCCGGCGACATGCGCTTCATAGACGCGGATGGCAACAAATGCATCGACTCGAAGGATATGCAGATTATCGGTGACCCCAACCCGGACATCTATGGCAACTTCGGAACGAAACTCACGTGGCGCAACCTGTCATTGTCCGCTTCGTTTAACTACTCTCTGGGTGGCGATGTCTACAACTATCAGCGCAGCATACTCGAGTCGGGTACCTACTTCTACAACCAGACAACAGCCATGCTTGCACGATGGACACACGATGGACAGCAAACCAACATTCCTCGCGCCTCGTTCCTCGACGAAATGGGTAACAGCCGCTTTTCCGACCGCTGGATTGAGGACGGCAGCTACCTGAAGCTGAAGAATATCACCATCAGTTACCGCATCCCCATCAGCCACACCTTCCTGCAGGGCATCACAGTGTGGGCGGCAGGCAACAACCTTGCCACCTTCACCAAGTACCTGGGCAGCGACCCCGAATTTGCACAGTCCAACTCCGTTCTCGGCATGGGCATAGACCGCGGGCTGTTGGCTGCAGGTCGCAATTTCGCCATTGGTCTGAAGATTAATTTGTAGTGGAGAGAGTTAAGAAAGCTGAATGTTAAAAGAATAAAGATGATTATTGCAATATGAAACGTAAATATATCTACAAGGCCTTCGTTGCATTGACAATCAGTGTCGCAGGACTGGGAGGCTTCACGGCATGCACTGAAGCAGACAGCGACCTCGTGACATTCACCGAGAACAACAAGTTGGATATGCCCAACGACACGGTCTATTCCATCCTGGGCATCGTGAATAAGTTGCAGAAGATTGCCGACCGGACAGTTCTGCTGGGCGAATTGCGCGGCGACCTCACGTCGCTAACAGACCATGCCACCCTGGACCTGCAGGCCATTGCCAACTTCACGGCCGATGCCAGCAATCCCTACAACAATGCACGCGACTACTATGCCATTATCCAGAATTGCAACTATTTCCTCGCAAATGCCGATACGAACCTTGTCAAGCAGGGACGACGCATCTTTGAGAAAGAGTATGCCGTCGTGAAGACTTACCGGGCATGGACATATCTGCAACTGGCCATCAACTATGGTTCCGTTCCCTTCTACACTGAGCCACTGCTGGCCGAAAAGGATGCCCAGCCCTCTCGTTTCCCGTTCTATACGGTGGAACAGGTAGCCGACTACTTCATCAGCGACCTTGCACCGTATGTCGATACCGAGTTCCCAAGTTACGGGGCCATCGGAGGACTCAACTCAAGGCTGTTCTATCTCCCCGTTCGTGTCGTGCTCGGCGACCTTTGCCTCTGGGCCGGACGCTATCGCGAGGCAGCCAAGTATTACCACGACTTCCTGACCAAGCAGGGCAGCATCCATCCGACCTATGTGAATTCAATAGGCTGGACCTCCTTCGAGTTTACCGACATTCTTGACATCTATGCTTCGCAATTCAATGCCAACAACTTCGAGACCCTCTCAGTCATCCCCATGGAGGCCAGCGAGTATGACGGCATCGTATCGCGCCTGACAGACGTATTCAACTCGACTACCAAGAACAACTACTACTATCAGGCCACCCACTCTGCTGCTTACGACGAACTCTCGCGCCGCCAGCAATACGCACTCATCTACACGGACCCTGTAACGCTGTTGCCAGACACGGTATATGCCTCCGACACCATTCACTATGAGAGCGATATACAGCGGGGCGACCTGCGTCTGTACAGCATATACAAGCTGCGCAACCAACCCACGGCTAACACGGCCCAGTCGGCTCTGCGCCAGACGTGCCAGAAGTATCGCCTCAGTGGCAACGACGAGTACCTCCAGTACGTCAGCCTCTATCGCGTTCAGCAGGTCTATCTGCGCTACGCCGAAGCGCTCAACCGCGCCGGCTTCCCGCAATCGGCCTTTGCCGTGCTGAAGTACGGACTCTGGAAGGACAACATAGAGAAGTATATCTCAGAGGCTGAACGTTCCGAAGCAGGTGAGCTAATCTCCTTCAACCAGTACACCTTCCATCGCGGGAACACGATGGGTACACACTCGCGCGGTTCGGGCAATGCCGAAGCCGACAGCACCTACGTCATTCCTCAACTGGCCTCCAAGGCCGACAGCATCCTGTTCGTCGAGGACCGCATCTGCGACGAAATGGCCCTGGAGACAGCTGCCGAGGGACAACGTTTCCCCGACCTCATGCGCCTGGCCATGCATCGCAACGACCCGACATTCCTGGCAGCAAAGGTGGCTGGACGCAATGGCGCTGCCAACATCGACACGGAACTTTACAACCGTCTCTCGGACAAAAAGAACTGGTATCTGCCGCTGGAATAGGCATGCCATGACATTTGCAACATAATCACAAATTTATGAGACGGCAGATAAATTGACATATCATCTTAATATCGTAAATTTGCAATCGATAAACAACTTATCTAATAACTAACAATCAACCAAAAACCTTAAAAGTATGAAAAAGATCTACTTGACAATGGTCGCTGCCCTGCTGAGCGCAGGCTCGCTGCGGGCACAGACCACTATCGCCACTCTGGGCTTCGAGTCTGGCGATGAAAAGGGTAAGAGTTCGGCTTATGCCCTGACTCCCGGTCTGAGTATGTACGGCGACTGGGTGAACGTGAAGGAAGAAGACCAATGGAATGAGCAATTCTCCATCGACAAGAAGTCGGGCGAATTCTCCCTCTTCGCTGCCAACGGCATGGAAGCAGGTAACTCGTGGGACCGTGGCTTCAAAATCGCCAACCTGCCCATCAAGGAGAACACACCCTATCGTGTGAGCTTCTGGATCAAGGCCGACCCCGTCTACAGCGATGATGCTGGTGTAAAGAATACCAGCCTCACCTCTTGGCTGTCGCAGGGTATTGAGAACTTCGACAAGAGCATCTGCTCGAAGTCTGGTTACAACTATGGTGTACAGATGACCAGCGGAATGACTGGCGAATGGCAACACATCTCATTCGTATCCTACTACACCAACGCTGAGACCCTGAACAACATCATCAAGAACCAGAGTTGGGTGGGCAATGCCGTCTATCCCGAAGCATTCGGCGGCGACGGAACTAAGACTTACGCTGAATTCTACGAGAACAAACTGCCTCAGGAATTCTTCCTCATCATCAACATGTACAGCCCCACCAGCTACATGCTGGATGACATCAAGGTGGAAGAAGGCGTAACCTTCAACGAAGCCACATTCTCCAGTAGCGCAAATGCCATCAAGCTGGACTTCGGCTATCAGACCAACATTGCCAATCTGGCTAATGCCAACAATGGTACGTTGTCTCTGGACCCCTCTTGCGTGAAAGTCACCATCAACGATGCTCCCGCAGAAGTTGAGTTCGTAGAAGGCAAGAGCGATGGTTTCCTCTACATTTTCCTGACGGAAGATACCTATATGGAAGAGAACGACGATGTACGCGTAAGCTTCACACCGGCTGAGGACTGCCCCATCGTATATCCGAGCGACCGTCGTCCGAGCGCTGACACCGAGAGCGAGATGAAGGTGCTGGGCTTCAGCAACGAAGTAGCTTACTTCAACGATGCCATCGATGCACTGCCCTCCGCATGGTCGCCCGCAGTCATGGTAAGCAGCGTGCCCGAGAACGAAAGCTTCGAGATTCCCAGCGAGACATTCACCAACATCGCTGTAACCTACGACAAGGCTCTCGACCTCACCTATGCTTCTGCCACACTGTCTAAGAACGGTGTCGACACCGACCTCACCAACGCCATGTCGCTCAGCGAGGACGGCAAGACCGTCAACATCGCTGTCTCCAACCTCGCCGACGGTGAGTACACCCTCACTCTCTCCGGCGTGGCCAACAGCTATCAGGTAGCTTGCATCGACGACCAGGTCATCACCTTCGCTATCGGTGCCGACGACGACACATCTATCTCTGAATTAGTCTACACTACCAACGAAACGTTCGCAGCTACGGCTAATGGTACATTCCCCGTGGGTTGGCTGGCTGACGACAACGGCACCATCCACCAGTATGGCCTCACCGACAATGGTGAAGTTTGGAACTACAACTGGGGTGGCAATGTCGGTGGTGGTGGCTGCCGTGCCATGACCGGATACAGCGGCGACCTGAACGGTGCTGCCATCTACTGGCGTTCGATGAACGGTGCCAACTCACTGGGCACACTGACCTTTGGCGAACAGGTGAAGGACTACATCCTCTCCGACGGCACCATCGACCCCGAAATGCCCGAAGGCATAGCCCTGAAGCTGGATGCACGCAAGTATCAGATTACCATCCGCATGTGCGCATGGAAGAACCTCAACGGCAACACGGATGCTGTCAACCCCGACAATGCTCCTAAGTATAACTTCACCCTGGAAGACCTCGACGGTAACGTCTATGCACGCTTCGACGACGTTCTGGCAATGCCCAACGTCAATGGCGAACAGAATAAGGCCGTGACGGGCGTAACGCGCTCTCAGACCGACTTCACCGTGGACAAGGCCGGCTACTACATGCTGAAGTTCTCTACCACACAGCCCAATGGCGAATACCTGCTGGGCGGTGTTGAGCTCATCACCATGCCCTCTAAGGCTGCATACTGGAAGCAGCAATTGGCAGAAGCTGTGGCAAAGGCTAAGCCTATCCTGGAAGGAGCATTCGACGAGATGTACGATGGCGAGACCAAGACCAACTTTGCCGCTGCCATTAACACGGCCGAGAATGGTCACTTCACTTCTCCCTCCGAAATCACGGCCCTGATTGCCCAGCTCGAGACTCTGGGTGGCAAGATGCAGGCACGCGTCGACAACATCGACAACTTCTACGCTGCTGCATTCGATGCCGAAGAGGCATACAGCACGCTCGAAGGCAAGTACCTCGAATCCGAGATTGCCGTCAACGCCAAGGCTGCCATCGACGCTGTCAATGGTGTTAATCCTTCCGACCTCTCCGATGAGGACCTGGCCGTTGTTACGCCCAAGCTCGTCACCGCTGCCGCACAGTTGAAGAACGTCGTTGACGTTGTCAACATCCTCTCATGGGGTGGCTACAAGGCATTCCAGACAGCCCAGACCCTCGGTGCCGACGGCAATGCTGCTCTCAACCTGACCAGCGACGACCGCGAAGTCATCAACCAGGTGAACCTCAACAGCACGATTGCCCTCTATAACATCCTGGCCGAGTCCAACGGCGTCATTGCCGACACGCTCATGACCACCGCCCTCTACGATGGCTCATACATCGTTGTCGACAACGAATATGTTACCACAGGCAACGAGGATGTTGCAGCTCAGGGTGTCGACTTCACCTGCCTCATCCAGAACCCGCACTTCTACACCTTCTCCAACAATGCTGGCGCTGACCTTCAGGACAACACCATCGTGGGTTGGAATTGCGAACAGTTCAAGAACTACGACGAAGAAGGCAACATCAAGTCGCAGGGTGCCGTACACTTCAGTGGTGATGCTGCCACCGAGGCTAAGCCCGTCTCCGATGTCATGATCAATGCCTATGGCGCTGGTGGTGAGTATAAGTTCTACCAGGTCATCGAGAACGCCCCCGTCGGTGTCTATGACGTATGGATTGCTTCCCGCACGGCATCCAGCACCTATGGCGACAACGTCTTCGAGCCCTTCAATGCCTACAACGACGAGACTGGCATTTGGGACAAGTACATCTTTGCACAGGTCGACGACGAAGAGCCCCTCATGACTCCGTTCGCCATTGGCGGCTGGGGCACTCATCCCACAGTCATCAAGAACGTGACCGTCAAGAAGGGTTCCAAGCTCACTATCGGCATCGTAGAGCACTATGTTTCCGGCAAGGCCACTAAGGGCGGTGAGGCTCGCGACTTCTGGGACACCAACACGTTCGCAGACGATGCACGTCTCTACTTCGTTGCTCCGTTGGCTGGCTTCGACTATGCAGCCGCTGCCAAGGAACTCAGTGATGGCATTGAAGCCGTCAGCACTGCAGAGCGTACTTCAAGCGCTGCCACTGGCATCTACAGCCTCAGCGGTGCCCGCATGAACAGCCTGCAGAAGGGCGTGAACATCGTTCGTCGTGCCGATGGTTCTGTCAGCAAGATTCTTGTGAAGTAACATCATAAGTTACCTATTAATAAAACGAGGCTATGCCAATGAACGGCATAGCCTCGTTTTTTTTTATCTTTACCACGAATTTACGTACTATGACATAATGCCGCTTGCTATAGTAATGCAGGGGGTTCTACAATACGAACTTGGGGCCGATGCATTACTATTGCAGGAAGTCGGGCAAAGGTTCGGTCGGAGAGTAGGTGGTACGGATGCGCCACTCCTGCGGATAGAGATTGTTGAGGCGGGTGCCGACGCTCTTGGCCAGGCCAAGGGGCAAACCGCAATAGGTGACAAGCACTTGACCGCGAGGTGCAGCGAGGTGGAGAGCTTCGCGGCGCAGGTAGCGGATGGCATCGTCGTAGGACAGCTCCAGTTGAGAATCGGCAACAGACAATTGACGGTTATAGTCATCTACATCGGCTATAACATTGAGCGTCTTCAGCAAACGCTGCAACTTGGCTGGCGACAAAGGTTCCACGTCCCTGCTCTCCACTTTCCGCCCTGCATCTGTCCAATCCTCTTTGCATACTGCATCTGCGGCTTCTCTAGTGGACGCTATTTGCCGTAAGGCGGCAATATACAGTCCCTCGCCGCGGTCGCGCCCAGGGAAGAAATGACGTTCCTCGAGCAGCGTCAGGCCATATTCCGACTGCAGCCACTGCACCTGCTCCTCATCCTCTTGCTGATTGAAGGTGCAAGTGCTGTAGACAAGCAAGCCACCTGGGCGCAGGGTGGGCAGGATGCTGCAAAGGATATTGCGCTGGCGTTCGGCACACTGCCGCACATTGTCGAGGCTCCATTCGGACACAGCTACAGGGTCTTTACGGAACATACCTTCGCCGGAACAGGGGACATCGGTGAGGATGATGTCGAACGCCTGACGGAGATGTCCGAAGTCCTCGGGATAGTTTTGGGTAACAAGGCAGCCCGGATAGCCCCACTTCTGCATGTTCTCGGCAAGGACCTGGGCCCGTTTGCGAATAGGTTCGTTGCTGATGAGTTTACTGCCCTTGGGCAGGTGCGAGGCAAGGAGGGTACTTTTGCCCCCAGGCGCCGCACAAAGGTCGAGGGCGGTCAGTGCCCTGTCCTGTGGCATATACTGCCGCAGAATCTGGGAAAGAAACATCGAGGAGGCATCTTGCACATAGTAGGCACCGGCATGGAATAGGGGGTCAAACGTAAAAGCCTTGCGTTCGTTGAGGTAATAAGCATCAGGACACCAAGGTACGGAATCGCCAAGCGCCTCTCGATTCAAGGTGAGACGGGCAGTCTTGAGGGGATTGAGACGAATGCTGACGGTGGGTTCCTGACTGAGTCCTTCGAAGAGGGACGCAGCTTGGTCTTCGCCCAACTGTTGACGCATCAATACAATAAAATCCTCTGGCAACCACATAATCTCAATCATCCATTGTCACCTTTCCACTGAATTTGCACATCGCAGATTGTGCTTCACACCGACACTTCGCCCTTGATTGTCGGCCACGGGTCGTAGCCCTCGAGCTGGAAGTCCTCGTATTGGAAGTCGAATATACTCCGCACGTCAGGATTGATAATCATGCGAGGCAGAGGTCGCGGTGTGCGCGTAAGTTGCAGGTGAACCTGTTCAAGGTGGTTCGTATAGATATGCGTGTCGCCTGTGGTATGGATGAAATGGCCGGGCTGTAAGCCGCATACCTGAGCCATCATCATACACAGCAGGGCATACGAGGCGATGTTGAAGGGTACGCCGAGGAAACAATCGGCACTGCGCTGATAGAGCTGCAGCGACAGGCGTCCGTCGGCCACGTAGAACTGGAAGAATGCGTGGCAGGGCGGCAGATTCATGTTGTCGATGTCTGCCACATTCCATGCCGAGACGATGATGCGGCGCGAGTTGGGATTGTGCTTGATGTCGTCCACCGCTTGCTGTATCTGGTCGATGAATCCTCCGTTATAGTCGGGCCACGAACGCCACTGATAGCCATAAATATGGCCGAGGTCGCCGGTCACGGGATCGGCCCACTCGTTCCAGATGCGCACGCCATGCTCCTGCAGGTAGTGAACATTGGTGTCGCCCTTGAGAAACCACAGCAGCTCGTAAATGATGCTTTTGAGGTGTACCTTCTTAGTGGTAACAAGAGGGAAACCCTCGGAGAGGTCGAAACGCATCTGGTGACCGAAGATGCTGATGGTGCCCGTACCGGTACGATCGCCTTTGGCAGTGCCTTCGTCAAGAATACGTTGCAGGAGGTCGAGATATTGTTTCATTAGACTTTAGCATTTACAGGGGTCATTAGACTTTAGCATTTACGGTTTACCATTTGGCCGATAACCAGTACCTTAGCATAGAGGCATCAGTCCCTGACATAATCTACAAAGCGATAACGGAAGGCATGGCATTCGTCAGCGTCGTGAGACTCGGACCATACTTCTCTCCAGTCGGCATAGTCGGGGAAGAAAGCATCTGCCTCGGCCGGTTCATCATCAATCTCCGTCAGACATAGGCGGTCAGCCCAAGGAAGTGCCTGCCGATAAACGCTGGCACCGCCGATGATAAATACCTCTTCGTCGGACTGACAACTCCGTAGTGCCGACTCTAAGGAAGGGAATGTCTCTGCACCCGGAAACGTGGCACCGCTCTGTGACAAAACAACGTTGCGACGATTGGGCAAAGCCCCATGGGGCAGGGACTCGAAGGTACGGCGTCCCATGATGATGGTGTGGCCGGTGGTCAGCGACTTGAAACGGCGCAGGTCATTGGGCAGCCAGTATAACAGTTTGTTCTGGTAGCCAATGGCACGATTGCGTGCAACAGCAGCAATCAGACTAATCATTGTTCGTAAGGATTGGCATCTGGCGATGGATGGATTCGTGTAACGAAATCATCGATTCGCTACGCTGAATGCCTATGGGTTGCAACTTCTCATGGATGATACTCAACAGATGGGCATTGTCGTGAGCATAAATCTTCACAAACAGGTCGTAATCGCCCGTAGTAGAGTGACATTCCACAATCTCTGGAATCTTCCTTAATTCGGCCAGCACCCGTTCGGAATCGGACGGGTCGCGCAACAGCAAACCTACGAATGCACACGTACCATTCCCAACTTTCTCGGGATTGAAAAGATACTGCGAGCCCCTGATGATGCCCATTGCCTGCAGCTTCTGCATACGCTGATGAATGGCTGCACCTGAAACGTCACATTTACGCGCCACTTCCAGGAAAGGAACGCGGGCATCGTTGGCTATCAGATTAAGGATTTGTTTATCTAATTCGTCTAAAACCATCACTATTTTACTTTATTGCGCTGCAAAGTTACAAATTAAAATGATAACTGCACAACTTTTTCATGAATATTTACTTCCTGCATATACAAAAAAGGAGCCTCAAGCAGTTAGCCTGAGGCTCCTTTTGTATGATTATGAGTTCTATCTGCTTAGTTACGATGCGTTGACGAGTAGTTCACCTTCAGTGCCCAAGAGCGGCGCAGCACCTCCTTGATGTCGGTGATGTAACCCATCTGGGTCCTCTGGTCGGCCTTGATGGACACTACCTGAGCAGACTGGTCAGACATTGACTGACGCTCCTGGTAGATGAAGTCCATAACCTCGCTGGGCTCAGCATAGCGGTCGTTCAACTGGATACGTGTCGAACTACCATACTGTGCACGCAACTGGTCGGTTGGGGGACCAACATAGATGAACGATACAGCAGACTTCTTCTCAAGCTTCTCGAGTTCAGTACCGGCAGGTACTACAAACTTAACCTTCAACGTAACCTCACGCATGGTGGTTACAATCATGAAGAAGAACAGGATGGTGAAGATCAAGTCAGGCAGAGATGAGGTGTTCATCTCCGGCATTTCGCGACTACCTTTTTTCTTTGCCATAATTAGTTCCCTCCATAGTTTTTAGGTTCAGCCTCGGAAATCTTCTGAGGATAATAGGTGCGGATAGCGACCTTCTGCTCGTCGCTCAGTGCATCATAGATGCGACCGAACTTCTGCTTCGACAGCTCGTCACGCAACTCGTTGTAGGCAGCCACCAACTCGTTCTGTACCTGGAAGTACATGTTGTATGGTGTACCACGGTCGGTCTGAACAGAGATGACATGCTTGTCTGTGAGAGCGCACATACCCAGCAAAGGGATATTGATGCCATGCTTCTCGGGCAGAACACTCAGATTGTTCTCGTTCTTGATAAACTGCTTTGCACGAGCTTTCAACTCACGGATATCAGAATAACCTGAGGCCGTGCCATCCTTAACCCACAGGAAACCCTGTGCGTTGATGCGGACTTCCATCACGTTACGTTCCTTAATCTTCAACTCCTGTTGCAACTCCTCGTTTTCAGGCGGCTGGGGCAGACGACGTGCCAGACCCATATCCGTATCCATCGAGGTGGTAATCAGGAAGAAGATAAGCAGGATGAAGGAGATGTCCGCAGTAGAACTGGCATTCAGACCTGGAACTTTCCTTTTTTTCTTTGCCATATCTCGCTTGAGTTAATTGTTCTTTACTTCTTTGTTGCACTCTTGGTCATAACGCCCGTACCTGCAATGACAACTGCAATAACAGATGCAACTGCCAGGAAGTAGATAGACACCATGAAGGCATCAACCAGGGTAACGAGGCTGCTGGAGGTAGTGACACCACTGGAGGTGGTGAAAGGCTCCTCACCAAGATTTAACACATAGCCGAGGACAAAGACGACCAGTGTTACGACTGCCGTGCAGATGACAATCTTCGAACCAGGAATGCCGGTAGCCTTCATTTCATCGCTACCTGCGGCGTTGCGTGCACTGCGAATCAGGCTCCACACCATCAGACAGAAGGTGGCGATGCCGAGCACATACATCAGACACATAAGCAGGTTGGTCATCGAAGGTGCAACATTGCCAGACTCATCATAGTTGTCATACCCCACCATGAAGAAGAGCAGGAAGACCACGATAATGAGACCGCATACTGCATACAGTACGTTATTGGATATTTTCTCTAATTTCATAATTACTCTCCTTAATAATTAAAGAATGAGTGGATAAGGGTTAATTACTTCTGGCACTTGGGCGACTTGATGCACATGGTGAGCAGCTCCTGAGCAGACTCTTCCATGTTGGCAGTCAGACCTTCGATGCTACCGAGAATGAAGTTGTAGAACAACTGCAGGATCAGGGCAACAACGATACCGAAGATAGTGGTAATCAGGGCCACCTTCATACCGCCGGCAACAACCGTAGGAGAAATATCACCAGCCTTCTCAATCGTATCGAAGGCCATAACCATACCGATCACAGTACCCAAGAATCCGAGAGAAGGAGCAGAGGCAATGAAGAAGGTGATCCAAGAGCAGTGCTGTTCGAGATAAGAACCCTGAATCTCAGCCTCGGTATTGATAGCGCGCTCGATAGAAGCGATGTCGTTCTGCTCCTTGCTGTTCAGGCAAGACAGAGCCTTGCTGGATACGCGAGCAACGGGGCCACGAGTATTAGCGCAAAGGTCGAGAGCCTGATCTACCTTATCAGCAGCAACCAGGTCGGCCAGTTCGCCCATGAACTTGCGGGTGTTAACCTGAGCCAGAGTCAGATAAATAACGCGCTCGATGCAGAATGCCAGACCCAGAACCAGAGCCAGAGCAACGAGTGACATGAAGCCGGCATCACCCTCAATGAACTTTGTCTTCAGAACTTTGTGAAGGCTTTCGCTCTCCTCTTCTACGATAGGAGTCTCAGGAACAGCCTCGACAGCAGCGGTGTCAACGGCAGCGGTGTCAACGGCAGCGGTGTCCACCACCTCGGTCTCGGCTGCTTCAGCCTCTTCCTGTGCCATCACGTTAGAAGTTGCAGCAAAAGAACAAGCAGCAACCAATGCAACAATTGCAAATAACTTTTTCATTGTTTTTTTGATTTTAAAGTTAATTAATTTATTATTTTGTTTTCATTTTTGCGGAGAGACGGGGATTCGAACCCCGACGTTTTATTCCTGAGGGGCTTTGAACCCCTTTTCTCCTGCGGAGAGACGGGGATTCGAACCCCGGATACGCTTTTGACGTATACACGCTTTCCAGGCGTGCCTCTTCAGCCACTCGAGCATCTCTCCTTTTGGCACATTTCAGGGCATATTCTGCCTCAAGTGCTCCTAATCGGAGTGCAAGTTACAAAAAAAATGTGAACTATGCACGATTTCAACCATATTTTTATTCTTTTTTTTAATATTTCGCATCTTTCCGAGCCTCTTATGGCAAACCAAAGATGCGTTTCGATGTTTCCGACGTCACTTTATCGGCCTCAGAGGGGGTACATTGGTAGACTTCTGCCAACCGACGCAAAGTGTCGGCCACATAGGTACTCTCATTACGCTTGCCACGATGGGGAACCGGAGCCAAATAGGGGGCGTCGGTCTCCACCACAACCCTACTCAGCGGAACCTCACGCAGGACATCGGGAAGCGTGGACTTCTTATAGGTTAGCACTCCACCGATGCCCAAAACGAAACCAGGGAAGGAAAGCAATTCGTGCGCCTCCTCCACGGTGCCCCCGAAACAGTGGAAAATGCCTCGCAGGTTGTCGGAGCGATGGCGTTCCATCACCTCGACCAGTTCGCGATGCGACTTCCGACTGTGGATGACCAGAGGAAGATTCAGGTCACGCGCCCAGCACACTTGCCTCTCGAATGCATCCAACTGTTGCTGCCGATAGGTTTCGTCCCAATAGAAGTCGAGCCCGACTTCCCCAACGGCTATGTAGGGATGATGCGGTGCCTGCAGGAGTTGCCACATGTCATCGAGGACCTGTCGGTAGTCGTCGCGCACGTCCTCGGGGTGAAGTCCCATCATGGGATAGCAATAACCCGGATACTCGTCACAGAGGGCAAGCATGGGGGCTATAGTATCTGCATTGATATTGGGCAAGAGAACATTCTCCACTCCTGCTTCGCGGGCGCGCTCTACTACCTGAGACCGATCTTCATCGAACTCCGGACCGTATATATGACTGTGGGTGTCTATCAAATGAATTAAAAATTAAAAAATAAGAATTAAGAATTAAGAATGTGGGGATTAGCTTTGGCGGTTGAGCATTTGCTGGGCATACTGCCACAGGAGGCGTTTGCGCTCCTCGGGCAAGTTGACTTTTGCCAGGCTCTGTGCTGCCAGACTATAGTAATATTCTATCTTCTGTCGTGCCAGCTGGGGAATCCCTATCTCGTCGTACAAGCGGGTTACGGCCTTGATTTTCTCTTCCTCGTCGAATGTCTCGGCAGTAATCCAGCGCTCCAATTCGGCTCGTTGCTCTTCGTTTGCGCGCAGTTGGGCATTGATGAGCATGTAGGTCTTCTTGTTGCAAAGGATGTCCCCACCGATGCGCTTGCCAAAGACCTTGAAGTCGCCATAGACGTCAAGATAATCGTCCTGCAACTGGAAGGCCAGACCAATCTGCTCGCCGAAGTCGTAGAGCAGGTTGGCGTCGCTCTCCGGAGCCTCGGCCAGCAAAGCGCCCATCTTCAATGCGCAGGCCAACAGCACGCTGGTCTTCAGACGAATCATTTCGATGTATTCGTCCTCCGTCACATCGTTGCGCGTCTCGAAGTCGATGTCCAACTGTTGTCCTTCATCTATCTCGAGCGTCGTGACCGTGAACAAGTCCATCACCTGCGGCAAGAGTCTGGGACTGCACTTGGCCACAAGTTGGTATGCAAGCACCAACATGGCGTCGCCACTCAGGATGGCCTGGTTGTCGTTCCACTTGCGATGGACCGTGGGCTGTCCGCGACGCACATCGGCCCTGTCCATCAGGTCGTCGTGCAACAGGGTGAAGTTGTGGAAGGTTTCCAATCCGAGCGCCTGCATCATGATGTGCTCAGGGTTTTCCCGATAGAGGTTATAGGCCATGAGCATCAATACGGGACGTATGCGCTTCCCTCCCAGCGACAAGGCATAACGTACGGGTTCATAAAGTTGGGCAGGCTGACGGTCGTAGGGCATAGCGGCCAGAGCCTGGTTCACCATATCCAGCAGTTGTGTGCTTTTATACATATTTATTATAGAAAATTATTTAATCAAAAAAGGCTGCCGTGGTTAGGCAGCCTCTCTATCCAATTTATTTTTTTAACTCAACCTAAACATTACGGGCAGGACGTAACGCATACGCACGGGTTTGTTACCCTGACGTGCGGGCTTCCACTTAGGCATCGACTTTACGACACGTTCTGCTTCCTTCGACAGATGCTCATCGGGCGAGCGGAGCACCTTGACGTCGACGATGGAACCGTCCTTGTTGATAACGAACTGTACAGATACACGGCCCTGGATGTTCTGTTCCTGACAGATGGGCGGGTACTTGATGTTCTTGCCAAGCCATGCATACACATCACCGGGGAACTCGGCGCTCTCCTCGGGAACGTCCAGGATGCGGTCGTCATCAACCTCCTCGACCACGGGAGCAGGAGGACCTGCAACCACGGCGGTGGGAGCACCCGTACCGGGAGTAGAGACGATGCTTTGGTTAACCTCCTCAGTGGTCTGGATTTCCTCCTCGACCAGTTCTTCCTCGTTGTCCACGACGTCAAGGATTTCGGGAGTCATAGGAGCAGCCTGTGGAGGAGGAGCCTGCATGGGCTGTTCTTGCTTAGTGATGGGAATCATGTCCTCTTCGACAGCCATGTCGTAGATGGGTTCATTACTCTCATCAATCTTAATCTCACGCTGGGTCCACTCGAAAGCTACAAAGATAGCTGCCAAGACGAGTACGTAGCCAATAAGCATACTGGTCCACGACTGACCCTGAAGTTCGTCATTGATGGCTCTGTTCTCTACGTTTTCCATATAGATTTTTGTTAATTTTCGTATCTTCGGGAACAAATGTAACACATTTTTTTCATTTACGTCCCCTGTTTGGAGATTTTTTTTTGTATTTTGCATTTTTTTGCGTTTCCAACACAACTTTTAACCCAGTTTTAGCGTTTAACAGGTAAAAAAAACGTACCTTTGGGGCGCAAAAACAAATTATCATGACACGTTGGTCGATAATCATAGTTTTACTCTTGGCATTTTCTGCCTCTGCACAGGGGCAGGAGAGCACCAGCGTGTTCAATTTCCTATCCTTGCCCACCTCCGCACACAGCATGGCGCTGGGCGGGCGCAACATCTCCACCATAGAAGACGACGCCTCACTCATCTTCCAGAATCCGGCACAGATGGCCAATGTCAGCAGCAACTCCATGAACCTCAACTTCATGACCTACATGCGTGGTTCGAAGACGGGCAGTGCCTCCTTCGTGCGTGCACAGGGCGAGCGCGGAACATGGGGCGTGGGCGCACAGTTCGTAGGATATGGTAAGATGAAGGAAACGCTGGAGACCGGCGAGGTCATCGGCGACATGCACGCCCTGGACATGGCCCTCAGCGGCATGTACTGCTACAACCTCAGCGAGCATTGGGTGGGCGGCGCCACTGGCAAGTTCATCTATTCGAAACTGGGCAGCTACTCATCCATAGGTCTGGCCGTCGACCTGGGCCTCAACTACTACGATGCCGACAATGACTTCTCGTTCTCGGCCGTGGCGGCCAATCTGGGCGGCCAGGTCAAGGCTTACGGCGACGACCACGAGCGCCTCCCCTTCGACCTGCAAGTGGGTTTCTCCAAGAGTCTGGGACATGCTCCGATACGCTTCACCCTGACGATGGTCGACCTCACCCGCTGGAGCAAGAAGTATTATCACCACGTAGGCAAGGCACCCAAGGGAGGGAACATACTGATGAACCACTTCGACCTGGGCATCGACATCATACCCACCGAGCTCTTCTACATTGCCGCCGGCTACAACTTCCGCCGCGCCTATGAGATGAAGGCCGCCGGCAGCAGTCATGCCGCAGGCCTCACGTTCGGTGCCGGCCTGAACATCAAAGGCTTCAAGCTCGGCCTGGCCTATGCCAAGTACCACGTCAGCGCCCCCACCCTGGCCGTAAGTGTCAGTTACAGTTTGAGATAATTGAAGATTGAATCATAACTCTATGAAGAAGATTACCATCGCCATCGACGGCTATTCATCGTGCGGAAAGAGCACGATGGCCAAGGATTTGGCTCGTGAGATAGGATATGTATATGTCGACAGCGGAGCCATGTACCGCGCCGTAACCCTGTATGCCTTGGACAACCACATCATGCAGGACGGTCACATCGACGAGGAACGACTGAAGCAGGAGATAGAGAGCATCGAGATTTCCTTCCAGTTCAATCCCGAGCGCGGGCGCCCAGATACCTATCTTAATGGTACGCGCGTGGAAGACCGCATCCGCACACTGGAGGTGAGCAACCACGTGAGCCACATTGCCGCCCTGGGCTTCGTACGCGAAAATATGGTCCGCCAGCAGCAACGCATGGGGCAGCAGGGAGGCATCATCATGGACGGTCGCGACATAGGCACCACGGTGTTCCCCAATGCCGAACTGAAGATATTCGTCACGGCCAGTGCCGAGATTCGTGCCCAGCGCCGCTACGACGAACTGACGGCCAAGGGAGAGCAGTGCGACATGCAGGAGATTCTGCACAACGTCGAAGAGCGTGACTACATCGACACGCACCGCGACATCAGCCCCCTGCGACAGGCCGAAGACGCCCTGGTGCTGGACAACAGCCACATGACCATCGAAGAACAGAAACAGTGGTTGCTGGATGCCTTCCACAAGACTGTCGGAGAATAAAGATATACCCTCATGGTTGTAGAGATTGACACGGGCAGTGGCTTCTGCTTCGGAGTGACACGCGCCATCGGGAAGGCGGAGGAGGTGCTGCAAGGTAGCGCCCACTCGCTGTATTGCCTGGGAGACATCGTGCATAATTCTATGGAGTGCGACCGTCTGCAACAGATGGGGCTCGTCACCATTGGACACGACGAATACGACCAACTGCACGATGCCACCGTATTGCTACGCGCCCACGGCGAACCGCCTCAGACCTACCAGCGAGCCGAGGAGAACCACATCGAAATCATCGATGCCACGTGCCCCGTGGTGCTGCATCTGCAAGAGCGCATCAAGCGCGAATACGATGCCGACCCCGAACACACGAAACAGATAGTCATCTTCGGCAAACCCGGACATGCCGAAGTGCTGGGACTGGTGGGACAGACCGAGGGTACGGCCATCGTCATCGAGAAGCCGGAGGACGTTGCCAATCTTGACTTCAGTCGCGACATCTGCCTCTACAGCCAGACCACCAAGCCGCTCGACGAATTCCGCCGCATCGTGGAATACATCCAGCAGCACATCCAGCCGCAGGCCACCTTCCGCTACTACGACACCATCTGCCGCCAGGTGGCCAACCGCATGCCCCACATCCGCGAGTTTGCCTCGCAGCACGACGTTGTGCTCTTCGTCTGCGGCAAGAAGTCGTCAAACGGACGTGCACTCTTCAGCGAGTGCCAGCGCGTCAATCCCCAAAGCTATATGATCAGTGCAGCCAACGAGATACTACCCCGTTGGCTGACAGATTGCAATTCCGTTGGCATCTGTGGTGCCACCAGCACTCCCACCTGGCTAATGGAGGAGTGTAAAGTACGTATCGAGCAGTTGCTTGGCAGCAACGAATGACGTCTTCTCACCCCGCAGCACGCTTTCTTCCGTCACCCGCAACAGGTCGGCTATCGTCTCGTTCTGATAGAAGCTGTTGCGCAGGTGTTCGTTGATGGTCTCATACATCCAGTACTTGGCCTGCTCGTTGCGCCGATATTCGAAGTATCCGTTTTTCTTCACAAAGTCGAAGTACTCGAACACCATATCCCATACTTCCTTGATACCCAGTCCATAGAAGCCCGAGTAGCACAGCACCTGCGGCATCCATCCGCTCTCCGTGGGCGGGAAGAGATGCAGGGCGTTGCGGAAGTGCGTGGCTGCCAACTGGCACTTCTCCACATTGTTGCCGTCGCACTTGTTGATGACGATGCCGTCGGCCATCTCCATGATGCCGCGCTTGATGCCCTGCAGTTCGTCGCCCGTGCCGGCCAACTGTATGAGCAGGAAGAAGTCGACCATCGACGCACAGGCCGTTTCGCTCTGGCCCACGCCCACGGTCTCCACGAATATCTTGTCGTATCCGGCAGCCTCGCAGAGGATGATGGTCTCGCGCGTCTTGCGTGCCACACCGCCCAACGAACCTGCAGAGGGGCTGGGACGGATGAACGAGTCCGGATGGACGGAGAGTTTCTCCATGCGTGTCTTGTCGCCCAGGATGCTGCCCTTCGTGCGTTCCGAACTGGGGTCGATGGCCAGCACGGCCAGTTTGCCGCCATACTGCTTCAGGACATGGATGCCGAACTCGTCGATGCTGGTGCTCTTGCCGGCGCCGGGCACGCCGCTGATGCCTATGCGCACCGACTTGCCGCTGTACGGCAGACACTTCTCGATGACCTCCTGGGCCACCTGCTGGTGCATGGGGTTGGTGCTTTCCACCAGCGTAACGGCCTGCCCCAGAATGGCCGAGTCGCCCTTCAGTATGCCCTCGACGTAGTCGTCAGCCGTCAGTCGGCGACGGGCAAAGCGTCCGCGTTGCAGGTAGGGGTTTACTATCGACACGGGGCCCACACCGCTATTCACGGTCAGTCCCTTATATTCTTCGCTGTTCTCTGGATGCTCCATATCATTCTACATTTATGTTCAGCACATTCTTGGCATGCCGCGGGTCGTTGCTGATGAGCAGCAGTCGCGGCCCGTTCTTGGCGCGCTGCAGTTCCTTGGCATCGAGGGTAATCTTCAGTTTCGTCGTTCCGTGAGGCGGTATGTTCCGGTCGCCCAAGCTCACCGTCATGGCCCGGTTGAACACCTGCACGGCGCTGATGGTCAGTGGCTCCTCGCCGATATTCGTCACGTTGAGGGTCTTCGATGTCGTTTTCTTCTTGGGTTCCATCACCATCGTTGTCTCATCTTCTATCATCTCGTTACCGTCCATCAGCACGATGTGCGGAGCCGTCTTCAGCCGTTCGGGCGTCAGGTCGCGGAAGGCCGGCAGCAGGACGGCCGACACCAGGATTTCGTTCTGTTCGCCAATCTTGTCACCCATGTACCGGGCCAGGTAGAGGCTCGTCTGGTTCAGTCCGTCCAGGAAGAGTTTCTCGCTGTCCAGCGTCAGGCGTATCTTGCCCACCCGTCCGGGCTGGATGTCGGTGGGAATGTATTCGGCCGTCAGATAGTTGGGCAGGTGCATCAGCTGCGGCGTATAGTTGCCGTGTTCCATGTTGGCCACCTGCAGTTCCACCACGGGTCGGTCGCCACGGTTGACATCGTCGAACTCCACATAGTTCGTGCTCAGGCGCACGTTGCCCAGGTCGATGGGGAAGTCGCCGTCGTAGTCGAGTGCCGACTCCACGACGCGCCCTTCGAACGTCAGGTAATAGGGTTCGTCCTGAACGTTGGTGTACACGGCCAGTTCGCGATGGAACGAGCCCATCATGGCTGCATCGTACGTGGCCTTGATGGTTCCCTTCTCGCCTGCGGACACCTTCTTCGGGTAGTCCACCTTGACGCATCCGCACGAGGGATGCACCCCGGTGATGACCAGTTGGCGGTTGCCTTTATTCTGGAAACTGAACGTCACCGTCTTAGGATTTTTCCACACCATCTCGCCCACCTTCTGCAGCGGGGTGTCTGCCACGAAACGTGGCTGTGCAATGGCCGTCTGTGCGGCCAAAAGTATAATTAATAAGGTATATATTCGTCTCATATTGATGACAAAGATACGAATAAGCGAGCAAAAAGCCAAATCTATTTGAAAAAAGTCCTATGACAGTGCAATAATTTGCCGATTGGCGTGTATATAAATGTAGAAGGCCCAACAAAATGGAAAGAGAGACACACATACTCATCAACGACCTCCGCAATGGCGAACGCACGGCGCAACAACGCCTGCTGGCGCAGTACGGACAGATGGTCTTCCGCCAAATAGCGAGAATCGTCACGCAGCAGGAGGAAGCAGAGGAGGTGTATCAGGACGTGTTTGTCAAGGCCTTACGAAAGATTGAGACCTTCGACGAACGTCAGGCTTCGCTCTCCACATGGCTGTGCCGAATCGCCTACAACGAGTCGCTCAACTTTGTCCGACGCACTAAGGCGGACATCGTGTACATCGACGAACGCCCAACGGAACTGGAGGACGTGGAAGATACGCAGGAGGCGGATTTCGACGAACATACCGTCAAACTCCTGGAGCAGGCGCTGGAACGGCTCCGACCCAACGAACAGGCCGTCATCAGCATGTTCTACTACGACGGCATGAGCCTGGCCGACATCGCCTATGTCACAGGCACCAAACCCTCAACCATCGGTTCACAACTCTTCCGCATACGTAAAAAATTGTATCGTTTGATTAAAACGCTGCAGCAATGAACAATATCGAACAAATACTGAACCGCGACGACAACTTGCGCTGGGCCGTACGGCAACGCGAGCAGAAGCAACCCACACTGCCCACCGACCTGAATGAGCGACTCATGCAGCGTCTCGGTCGGCAAGAACAAAAGGCAAAGTATCGCCACGCATGGCTCTATCCGGCCATCGCCGTTGCCGCCAGCATACTGTTGCTAATAATCCTGCACAATCCACAGACGGAGAATCCCGTATCCGGTTCGCAGGGAACGAGTTGCGCTGCAGAGATGAGGCCCCCGCAATACGAGGACGAATGGACGACGATGGAGCAATACATCCAGCGCCAGCAGGAGATTCGGGAACGGGGAGAGCGCCTTACCGCCTACGTCAATGCACATAGAAGTACAAACATAGAATAAAGAGACATGAAAACTTCAAACATCACTTTCATTGCCCTCCTGGGCATCGCCTTTGCCTCTTGCACACAACATGTTGCTCGCGAGCAGCACCAGATGGAGTCCGTCAGCGAATTTTTCGACAGCATTGCCAACCGAGGCATCAGTGCCCAATACACCCTCCGATGCGACAGGGACACACTCTACGAGGAGCACATTGTCAGCAGTGCCAGACAGCATAACGCCGAACAGAGAGAAATAGAGCGCCATCAGTTCCTTGTCGGGAAATCCACCCAACTGCTCGAGAACCTTTGCCTGAAGGCCGATGAAAGTTATCGCTACACATCGGGCGACAGCGTCAACTACAGCATCACGCTGGGAAAGGAACGCCAGGAACTCCTGCAGATGTACCGCTGGAAGACCAAAGAAAGAATGGAGATGTTCACCTTCAGCCACATACTTCTGAAACCTGTCAAGCACATGCGACTACCAGGCGACATCCAGTCCGTACAGTCCTTTCTCAAGCGTTTCCTGGCCGAGCAGAAGGGTGTCAAGGAATACCCGGTAAAGTACGAGTGGGACCAGGGTGTGAGCATGGAAGAAACCGACGGCTCCAATGAGTTGTTCCGCACGAAGTTTCTTGGAACCGATTCACTGGCAGCGTCTTCGGTCGCAGGCACCCACTATTTCATCCCGGCTAAGGAGGAACAGCGCATCCGTTTGGCTACGGATTTCATCAAACGCATGAAACAATTGGCCACAGAAGAACCTCGCCAAGGCTTATTCTTCACTACGTGGGTACCCTTCGAGCGCTTCATGCGGAACGACTGGTTCGTCAACCTGATGCACTACCGCCTCTATGACCGCGGAAACCGACGTGGAACTTGCGAAATCCTGATGGGGCAATCACCCAAGGGCATCCACATCCTGGAACTCTATCCTGCCGACGCCCCTCGCCTTGCCATACCACTCATGTGGCTGAAGGTCAGGCAGACCCACAACTTCGACATCGTTCCCGAGGAGGATTTCAAGGATATCTATTGAAACTGGCCTGCCACACATTTTTGTCCGCGAAAGTAGACAAAAATGCAAGGCTCGCGAGGAAAAGTTCCGCCGCCGTCGATGAATGTACGTTCATCGACGGTGTCCGTACGTTCATCGTCGATGGATGTACGGACACCGCCGATGGCGGAACTTTTCCTCACGAGCCTTGCAAAGAGGTCTTGTGAAGGGTGCGCAAACCTGCTTCCAGGCTGCGCAGAAGGTCGCGTTTGCTGGTGTTGGGGGAGAATACGAAGCCTTCGCCCACGACTATCCGTCGTTCCGTCGTGTCGATGCGCACACGGGCCACGAAGGGTCCGCCCATGAAGCCGC
This sequence comes from uncultured Prevotellaceae bacterium, assembly GCA_946626595.1. GTDB lineage: Bacteria > Bacteroidota > Bacteroidia > Bacteroidales > Bacteroidaceae > Physcousia. Next base: position 43,169 of record CAMOUQ010000006.1, read on the forward strand.
CGTGCATGTCCCACAGACCGCGCACCTCCACCAGGTCGCCTTCGTCGGTTCGCCGCAGCATGGGCCACACCACGGGACTGCCGTCGTCCGCCCGCGAGGTCTGCATCCACTGGCCCTCCTGGGCTCCGGGGACGTTCTGGCGCAGCACGGAGTCGCGCCGCTGGATGAACCAATCGACGTCGCGGATGTCCTGGCCCGTCCAGGGCAGGGTGTAGAAGAGGAAGTTGATGTCCTTGTCGCCACCGCGGTTCGACGAGCCCCACAGGAAGTCGCGGCCCCGTTTCGTCGACTGCATGTCCACGGGCATCGACACCGTGTAGCCCAGGCGGCGGAGTTCCTTGTCCACCTTCCTGCTGTGCTTATGCCGGAGCATCTGAGCCAGGCGGTCGAGTTGGAAGTCGAGGATAAGATGCTGTATGCGCTCGCGGTTCTCGCTGAGGAAACGCCGCAGGTCGGAGGCCGAAGCGGCACACACCCGGAGTTGCAGCTGCGGGCGGGCACTGACGTCGTGCGCTACGCCCAGCGTGGGTTGCTTCTGATTCGGGTCCAACTCCACGCGCAGTTGGCTATGCATCAGTCGGTAGACTTTCTCGTAGCCCCGTTCGCCGATGGTCATGGTGCGGAATATGCGCTCCGCAGAACCGAGGCCGGGCGCATCGCAGTCGGTAATGGTCTGCAGGGTGTCGGCCAAGTCCGTATCGACCAAAGCCCCCTGAACGATCACCAGCAACTCTGAAGGAGTGCCCTTGGCTGTGGGCAAATGCGGTTTCTCGTCCTTGCAGGCGGCAAACAGAAGTCCCACACCCAGCCCCATCCCGAGGGAGGGGAGTATATACCTATTAATATAGCGTCCTATATATTTACAATACCCCATATTTTATAATTCATCTTCGTGAGTGACCAATCCCCTCCCTCGGGAGGGGGTTGGGGGGTGGGGCTCTATTTCACCTCCACCACCTTGTCATCGCTGTGCCCCTGGAACTCTTCGGCATACTCGCAGCGGATGACGGCAACGCCCGAGTGGTACCGGCCGTCGCGCTCCACATAGAGTGTCTCCTCTATCAGGTAGTCGCCACGCGGTATCTGGCAGAAGCTGTATTCCGTCGTGGCATCGTGCACCTGGCGATAATAGGCCAGGTCACCGCCCCACCCTAACGTGGAATGACCGCTCCATCCGTAGCCCGAACGCTGGTTGACGGGCTCCGTGAAGGCCGGACGCGGACAGATGAGGGTGACATACTCGTAGTCGCGGTCGGCCGAGATACGGTAGCGCACCGTGTACCGACTGCCCGTCTTGGCATTCGCGGGATATTCCTGCGTGACAGAGAGACCGGCGGAGTGTGCCTCGACCTTATCGAAAGGCTGTTCGAAATCGGCATACACAGCGCCCCAGCTCTCGCCCTTCGAAGACTTCTGCAAGCGCAGGCGAACGGGCGATTTCCCTTCCTCTATCAATATAGAGTCGCGTGCATAGCCCAAGGTGTCGTCCTGCGCCACGATGTTCCATTGGCGGCTGCGCTGCCGATTCACGGTCAGGACGTCCTTGACGGGTGAAGGATGGAGGATGGAAGGTGAAGGATTGGTACCCTTCGATGCCGTGCCGGCGAATCTTTCGCTCAGCAGGGCAAAGATGGCATTGGCCGAGTTGACGGGCGTCGACCATTCCTGGGTGCGCTTCTGCTGGAGCAGATAGCGGCGCATGCCACTGAGCAAAGTGTCCTGTGGATTCATACGTTGCAGGGCCTCCATCAGCTGCACGTGGATGTGCAACTTACGGTCGATGCTCGAGAACGAACCTTTCGGGAACTCAATGTACGAACCCCTGTCGGGACTCGATACGATATACTTGCGGAACTGCTTCATGCACTTCTGGGCCTTGCGGTTGGCATCGCCCTGCTTCAGCACAATGGTCAGCAGTGCCAACCGTTCGTAGCCTTCCTCGTCGATGTCGTCGCGCTTGGCCAGTTTCATCAGGAAGTTGACCTTCTTCTGTTCCTCCTTTGTCAACCGGACACCGCTGTACTGGGCAATATAGAGGTTGCGCAGGTCGGCCGTGCTCAGATAGGTGCTGTCGATGCGCTGGGCGAGCAGATAGTGGATGGCCTGGGTATTCACCTGAACCGCAGGCTGGGAACCGGTGAGCATGTGCAGACGGGTAAGCAGATAGGAGACCTCGCGCGTCAGATACGGGCTGGTGGGCATCGAGGGATACCAACGGAAACCGCCGTCAGCGTCCTGCAGTGCCCTCAGTTTCTCAAGATAAACTTCGGTGCTGTCTGGCATGTTCGCACCCAAAGCCTTACCCAAGACACCGGCGTAATAGGCCGAAGCCAGGGACAGGACATCATTGCGCTGGGCATGGGCCAGTGCCGGCAGGGCCTGCAAGGCATACTGCTCGGGATGGGTGGTATATTCAACAGTCAACTTCCGGTTGGTGACACCGGCCGGGAAAATCTTTGAGAGGTCGTAGTTGGTCGTGCCCGACTTGTAGGCCGTAATGGCAATGGTGTTGGTCACATGCATGGTGGCGGGCAGCACGGGCAACAGGCGCTGTTCGCCGTCGCTGCACGTTGTGCCTTGCACGGCCCAGCGTACGATAATGTCTCCCTCCGACTTTCCCTCCTGTGGAATGGCGTACGGGAAGTGCAGGACAGTGTCCTTCTGGGCATTCAGTGCGATGTCGGCCTTCCAGGTCTTCAGCACTTTCTCGGTACGTGCATCCAGTATCTGCATGAGGCCCTTGCCCTGCTGAGGCTGGTCGCTGACGTTACGGACAGAGGCGGTCAGCATGGCCTCGTCACCGGGACGCAGGAAGCGCGGCAGATAGAGCTGAGCCATGAGGTCCTTGCGGGCTTCAATGCTTTCGCTGAGGTTGGCATACATCATGTCGGCCGTATGGGCCACGCCCATCAGGTGCCAACTTGTCAGGCTCTCGGGCAGGGTGAAGGCGATGCTCACTTGCCCCTTGTCGTCTGTTCGCAGTTGGGGATAGAAGAAGGCCGTCTCGTTGAAGTTCTCGCGCATCGGTACGCTGAGGGTCTCCGCAGCCTCCGCCTCGGCGCCCTCATCGGCATCCGTCTCCACCACGGTCTCGCGCATTACGGCCCTTTCTTGCATCGGTGCGGCATCGGCCAAGGCACTTTCCTCTGCCATAGCGGCCATGGGCGCAGCCGATGCCACCATCATGGTGTTGGCAGCAGCCTTGTACATGATAGGCCCATGGCCTAAGGCGCGCGTGTAAACCTTCACCTGGAAGAGCTCGGAATTGATGCACGACAGGCTGATGGCGCGCGCTTTCTTTGTCCTTTGGTTGTACCATCCGCCTGAATTCAGCACACCAAGACTGATGCGCTGGGCGGCTTGGTAAGGAACGCTAAAGAAGCGATGACCACGACCGATGTCGAAGTGCCATTGATGGCGGGCAAAATAGTCGAGCGAGGCGTCATACATCGCCACCATCAGATTGGCATCGGCTGGCGTACCATCGGGACGACGGAGCGTCAATCGCCATTCCTCCTGCTGGCCGGGCTGGACGAGGTCGCGGAAGGTGTCCCAATGCAGCTGAAGACGATTGTCGGGCTGCATGAGATAGATGGTCTTTGTGTCCTTATAGATTCGTCCCTCCTTGACAAAGCAGAACGAAGCCGTCAGACTTTGGTCGTATTCCTCACGATAGGGGATGTCGAGCGCAAAGGTTTCGTTGTCCAGGCGCACCATCTCGTCCTTCCATATCCGTCCGGCAGCCGAGAGGGTATAGAAGAGATAGACGTCGTGAAGTTTGGTGGTGACCTCGATGCGGCCGGGCCTGCCGAGGGCGAAGGTATCGGCCACGCAACGTACGAGGAATGTGGAATCAACCCTGGCGGGTTCGGGCTGCGGTTTGGGTTCGACCACACGCCAATACCAATGCTGTGCGTTGTGCGTTTCGCCCTGTTGGCTCAGTACATCCACATTAACCGAAAGAGAACTATGTCTCACATCAATTCTTAATTCTTCATCCTTAATTCTTAATTTATATTTGAACCGTCCCTTGTCGTCCGTCTCGATGGTATCGAGCGGCAGGACTTCGTTCTGGGGGAGACGTTTGCCATAGCGAAACCACGATGTCCGCCAGTGGTAAGTGCCTGTAACACGGGCCGAACGCAGGGGACTGCCGTCGTAGTTCTTTGCAGTGCCGCGCACCTCGCAACTGTCGCCCTGGACATAGAGGCTGTCATCGAGCACGACCTCGAAGGTGGGACGCTTGTATTCCTCGACGCGGAAATAGGTGCGCTCGCGCTTGTCGGCCTCTATGGAGAAGGTGCCGTTGCGCCCTCCCGTGGGGATGACGAAGTCGGCACTGAAGACGCCCATGTCGTTGGCACTGACGATGCGTTCCTCCAGGAGTTTGTGGTTCGAGTCGTAGAACTTCAGCGTATGCTTGCCCTCGCCTGCCGTCTCGGCATCCCAGTCGAGCTGACTGTAGCTGAGTCCGCTCAAGTGTACGGTCTGGCCGGGCCGGTAAATGGCACGGTCGGTGAAGAGTTCGGTGCGCAGGTTGGCCTTTGTCGGTTTGCCTGTCCATCGGCCAATACCATAGAAATAGTGATAGGCGAGAATCCAGTCTGCCGTGTCGGGACTGCATATCTTGTACATCAACTGTGTATTCCACCGGGGGTTCTTGCGCTTGCCTGCAAATTTGGGCACCAGCACTTTGCCATCCTGCCCTGTCCGTCCGACGAAATAGGCGACGGCGTCCTTCCATTCGCTTGTCGGCTCATAAGCCCTGACGTCGACATTGGGCTGCGGACGTCCTGTCTCTGGGTCGACCACCAAGATGCGGAACGAGCTGTCGGGCATCAGTTGGAAGATATCTTGCAGGGAGGTCACATGCACCCAATGGTCCAGCGGCTTAATCTTCTCGGTCAGCTTGGCTTTGGTACGCGGAACGAAGGTAAACTTGTAACTACCAATCTTGGGGGAAGTCCACAGGATGGAGTCGGTGAACGTATCTATGGGGTCGTGCTCTGGAAATACGTGTTCCTTACCATCGATGATCACTGACTGCACATTACGTACCTTGAACCTCCACCAGTACTGTTTCCCTGGAGAGACGCACGTGGGCATGTTCTTCTCGAAGAATGGGTCGGAGAGTTCGGTCAATGCATTCTGCAGGGCGGCGCGGCGCCTGTATTTGGGATATTTGGCCAAGCCCTCTTGCAACCACTCGCGGCAGCGCCGTGCCGATTGGTTGGCTGCATCTATTTCCGTGGTTCCGTTCTTCCGCCAACGGGGCAAGTCATTCGTCATTGTCCCCAATCGGAGGTAAACCTCTGCGCAGAGGGGCACATCGGCATAGTCGTCGCGCAGGCGCAGCAAATCCTTCTCCTTGGCCTCCCCGCCTTTTTCGTCAAGCGAGTCGAGGGCCAGCAACAAGGCACCCTCATGCAGGCCTTGCTGGCGATAGAAGTCTATCATCTCATTGTACTTCGGCAGCACGCTGGCAGTGTCGCGGACCTGCTTCCAGACGTCCGACACCATGCTGCGCCAGACAACGTTGAGCATGTCGCCACGGAAGTAGTCTTCGTCCTTCCCCACTGTCACGAATGGTTTCCACCGCTTGGCCTTCGTTGAAGCCAACACTTGTTTGTCGGCCAAGGCCTTTCCGTACCATGTAATCATGGAGTCGCGCAGGTCGGTGCCCACGCTGCGCCAGTTGATGCGCTCGGCATAGAGCCGGGCGATGGCTGCGGCATACACAGCCCGTCCGGCGGCATCCTTTGACTGCAGGCGCACCTGCTTCAGACTATCAATATTGCGTTCCAGGCTGTCGGGATGCACTTCCTCCAGTTGCATGTAGGATAGTAACAGGCCCGAGAGCTCCTTGCCCTGCCTCTTAGCCAAGGAGGGAAGGGTGAACAGCAATAGAAGCAAAAAACAACAACCTCTGCCCCAAGCCCTTCCCGAAGGGAGGGAGTATAATGTATTTGACTGACTCATATCTTTATTCCTATTCATATTGCCAAATTTTAATAATCACTTTTCTAATACTCCCCTCCTTCGAGAGAGGCTTGGGGCGGGGCCACTAAATTTCCTCGAGCAACTGGACGAGGAAGTTCCAGAACTTCTCGACGCTCGGAATCAGGCAACGCTCGTCGGGTGTGTGAGGCGAGCGCAGTGTGGGACCGAACGAAACGAGGTCCATGTGGGGATAGACACCACCGATGATGCTGCACTCCAGACCGGCATGGCAGACTTCCACACGGGCAGGTGCATCGGGGTACATGCGGTTGTACACCTCAACCATCTTGGCCGTGATGGGGCTGTCGAAGTTGGGTTGCCAAGCGCCATACTGGCCGCTGTAGGTCACCTTCATGCCAGCCATCGAGAAGCACGACTCCTGCATCTCCTGGATGTATTCCATCATGGTCTCGCTGCTCGAGCGGGCCAGGATGAGGATGCTGGCCTCGCCGTCGGCTATCTTCACAATGCCCAGGTTAGAGCTGGTCTCCACCACAGAGGGTATGGAGGGGATGTTCCTAAGCACGCCATCGTGACATGCCACCAGTGCATCTACGATATTGTCCTGAATCTCCTCAGGCACCTGTCCCTTCGGCATGTCGGTTTCCTCCAAGGTCAGCGACAGGCTCTCCTCTACCCCACGATATTCGTTGGTAAAGACTTCGCGGCAGTAGTCGACCAGTTCCCGCAGGTCATCCAGATTCTCCTTGGGGATGCAGAGCACGACCACGGCAGTGCGCGGAATGGCGTTGCGCATGTTTCCGCCCTGCCACGAGGCCAGGCGTGCATCGTCGTCGATGATGGCCTGACGGACCAGACGTGCCATCAGTTTGTTGGCATTGGCACGGCCCTCGTTAATCTCCAGTCCCGAATGTCCGCCACGCAGATTCTTCAACGTTATCTTCACGGCCAGGTCACCGGCCTCGGGAGCCACTTCCTTGTAGCCGAGCGAGCAGTTGACATTCACGCCGCCGGCGCTGCCGATGACGAACTCGCCCAACGTCTCATTGTCGATGTTCAGCAGGATGTCGCCCTTCAGCGTATCAGCCGAGAGATGGTTGACGCCATACATGCAGGTCTCTTCGTCGGCCGTAATCAGGGCCTCCAGCGGTCCGTGCTTCAGGTCCTTGCTCTCGAAGATGCCCATGATGGCGGCCACACCCATACCATCGTCGCTGCCCAGGGTGGTGCCCTTGGCCTTCACCCATTCGCCGTCGATATAGGTCTCGATGGGGTCGGTCTCGAAGTTGTGCTGGCTCTCGTCCACCTTCTGCGGCACCATGTCCATGTGAGCCTGCAGGGTAGCCATCTTGCGGTTTTCCATGCCGGGCGTGGCAGGCTTGCGCATGATGATGTTCTCGGCTTCATCCTTCCAGGCCTCTATGCCGCGCTCCTTTGCCCACTGGAGCAGGAACTCCTGTACTTTCTCAAGATGTCCGCTAGGACGGGGCACCTGTGTCAGCAGGTAGAAGTTCTCCCACACTGCTTTCGGGTTCAGTTCTCTGATAGTCATAGTTGAATTATTTTTAATAAAAACGTATTTTGTCCCACAAATATAAAGGTTTTGGCCCACAAAACCAAATAATTTAGCATTTATTAAACCTTGCAGGGCTGGAAACTTTTTCGTATCTTTGCAGCCGAATTACTTTCAACCACATCCAGAATGAAAAAGAACCTCGACACCATCTGCATCCATGGCGGATGGAAGCCCGCAAAGGGCGAGCCCCAACAAATGCCCATCTGCCAGAGTACGACCTTCAAATACGAGACCAGCGAGCAGATGGCCCGCCTGTTCGACTTGAAGGACAACGGATACTTCTACACCCGCCTGGCAAACCCCACCAACGATGCCGTGGCCAAGAAGATTGCGGCCCTGGAAGGCGGCGTAGGCGCCGTGCTGACCAGCAGCGGACAGGCTGCCAACTTCTATGCCGTATTCAACATCTGCGAGGCTGGCGACCACTTCATCACCTCCAACACCATCTACGGCGGCACCTTTAACCTTTTTGCCGTCACGATGAAGAAATTAGGCATCGAATGCACCTTCGTAGACCCCGACTGGGACGATGAGCGCATCGAGAAGGAGTTCCGCCCCAACACGAAATGCTTCTTCGGCGAGACCATCAGCAACCCCGGCGGCAATGTATTCGACATCGAACGCTTTGCCCGCATGGCTCACAAGCATCAGATTCCCCTCATCGTGGACAACACCTTTGCCACACCCATCAACTGCCGCCCCTTCGAGTGGGGAGCCGACATCGTCACCCACTCCACCACCAAATACATGGACGGACATGCAACTCAGGTGGGCGGTGCCGTAGTGGACAGCGGCAACTTCGACTGGGATGCCTATGGCGAGAAGTTCCCCGGACTGACTACTCCCGACGAGAGCTACCACGGACTGACCTATACCAAACAGTTCGGCAAGCTGGCCTACACCACGAAACTCGTAAGCCAACTGATGCGCGACCTGGGTAGCATACCTGCACCCCAGAACTCTTTCCTTCTGAACCTGGGACTGGAGACCCTGCACCTGCGCATGGCCCGTCACTGCGAGAATGCACAGAAGGTGGCCGAGTGGCTGGAGAAGAATCCCCGTGTGTCGTGGGTCAACTATGCGGGTCTGCCCAGCAACAAATACTACAAGTTGGCACAGAAGTATATGCCCAACGGCACCTGCGGCGTCATTGCCTTCGGTCTGAAAGGCACGCGCCAGGATGCCATCCGCTTCATGGACAACCTGGACTTCATCTCCATCGTCACCCACGTGGCCGACGCCCGCACCTGTGTTCTGCATCCGGCCTCACACACCCATCGCCAGATGAGCGACGAGCAGTTGCTCGAGGCAGGCGTGGCTCCCGACCTGATTCGTCTGTCCGTAGGCATCGAAGCCGTCGACGACATCATCGCCGACCTGCAACAGGCTATGGATAAGATGTGATCAAAAAGTACGTCATCGTTCTATGAGGATGCGGGCGTCGACAGCCACTACATCGTTTTCGTCGGCTATGAGGGGATTGATGTCCATCTCCTTGATTTCGATAGCAAAGCGCAGAAGCGTAGAGAGGCGAACGATAATCTCGGCATACTTCTGTTCGTTGATGCCGGCCTGGCCGCGTGTGCCTTGCAGAATCTTGTAGCCGCGGAGGGAGTGTATCATAGAGTAGGCCTCAGCATTGCTGAGCGGTGCCAGACCCGAACGAACATCCTTGAGCACCTCGACGAAGATGCCCCCGAGGCCGCAGAGCACCACGTGCCCGAAACTGGGCTCGTACTTGGCACCGATGAACAGTTCCGTGCCCTTGAGCATCTTCTGCACCATGACTCCCACTGCGCCATCGATTTGCATCATGCGTTCGAACTCGAGTTCGAGATGCTTGGGTGAGCGTATGTTGAGGGAGACGCCGCCCACATCGCTTTTGTGGATGGGGCCGACGACTTTGGCCACCACGGGATAGCCCACCCGCTGGGCGAAAGCCACGAGTTCGTCCTTCTGGGCAGAGACGAGTTCGGGCACCATGGGTATACCGGCACAGGAGAGGATGTCGCGGACGGTCTGGGGCGGCACGTAGCCATTGCTGTCGATGCCTTGGATTATCTTATGGAGTTGCTGGATGTCGATGCCGTAAAGCTGCACTTCGGGCGGTGCCGGCTGCGGCGTGTGCATAATCTGGGAGAGGGCTGTGGCCAACGTCACCTCGTCAGAGAAGTTGACATGCCCTTTCTGAAGGAATTCTGCCACCTCGGGCCCCGCTGTATGCAGACTTGGCAGCACGGGGAAGATGGGTTTCTTGCACTCCAGAATCTTCCGGTGCAACGTCTCGTAGGCCTCGTAGAGGGTGGTGAGCCCAGGGGTGCCGTAGATGACCGCGATGGCATCGATGTTGTCGAACTTCTGTTCGCAGTAGTCGATGGCAATGCCCAGATGTTCGGGAGTGCCTGTGGCCAGGATGTCGATGGGGTTGGCAACGGCTGATCCGGGGTACAATTTCTCCTTCAGTTCATCGACCTGAGGGCCTTCGAGTTTCGGCACGCTGAGTCCGCCCTTCGAGAGGGCATCGGTGAGCATCACGCCAGGTCCGCCGGCATGGGTGACGATGGCAAAGTTGCGTCCCTTGAGGGGTGGTAAAGTGAAAATGCAACCCACGGTGGTGAGTTCCTCGCGACTGAAGCAGCGCACAATACCCGCCTTGCGGAAAAGGGCTTCGACCGCAGCGTCACTGGAGGCAATGGCTCCCGTGTGACTGGACGCCGCCCTGCTGCCGCTCTCGCTGGAACCTGCCTTGATGGCAGCTATGCGACAGCCCTTGCGGATGAGGTTGCCGGCATGGTACAAGAGTTTGTCGGGATTGGAGATATTCTCGATATAAAGCAACTTCACATGGGAATCGGTCTCGGGATTGAACCGTTCGTCCATATACTGCAGCACGTCTTCGATGCCGATCTGCTTGCCATTGCCGATGGACCATACGCTGTTGAACTGCAAGCCCTTGGCAACGGCACTCTCGAGAATGAACACTGCTGTGGCACCAGACCCACTGACAAAATCGACGCCCTTGGGATTCAGGGCAGGAATGGGTTTGGTGAAAACCGAATGATGGTTGCGGGTCAGGAGCCCGATGCAGTTGGGACCAATGAGGGAAGCACCATACTGGGCACAGGTGTCGATGATGCGCTGCTCCAACGCTGCTCCCTCCTTCGTCTCCTCGCCAAATCCTGCAGAGATGATGATGAAGGCCTTTGTACCCTTGTCCCTTGCCAACAGTTCGACGTTTTCGGGACACAACCGGGCCGGGATGGCCAGTATGGCCAGTTCGGTGGGAGGCAGTGCGTTGGCATCATGAAACACCTTGACGCCCTGCACCTCGTCTTCCTTCGGGTTTACCACTCTCAATGTTCCCCGGTAGCCTCCCTGCAATAAGTTTCGCACGAGAGCGCCACCTGGTTTGTGTACGTTGTTCGACCCTCCCACAACGACAATGCTCTGGGGGTCTAATAGTTCGCGATTAATCATATAAATAAAACATCCGGTCCATCATTTTCCACTTCTCGTCGCTGGTGGCTCCTTCGGCACACTGCTGGAAGAGGGCCATATAGTCCTCCCACTCCTGCTGCCGTGGCAGGGTTGCCAGTCGGGCCATTGCCGACGGCCAGTCGAAATCGGCAGGCGTCTCCACTATCATCACCAGGCGCGTGCCGAGGATGTAGATTTCCATCTCCAGGATGCCCACCAGGCGGATGCCGTCCAGAATCTCTTTCCAGGCTGCTTCCCGACTGTGGCGCCGACGGTATTCGGCTATCAGCTCGGGATTGTCGCGCAGGTCCATGGTCTGCACATAGCGCTTCACGGGCTGGCTGTAATGCTTTTGGAGGAATCCTTCCGTATTCATGCTTCCCTCATCTTAAAGGTTTGATAACCATATATCGTAATCATCACGAAGCAGACGAGCGGCAGGATGAAGGATACATTGACAGCAGGCCAACCCAGAATCTCCTGCTGGTCGATGATGAGACCCTGCAGAGGAGGCATCAACGCTCCACCCACGATAGCCATAACCAGGAAGGCAGCACCAAGAGAGGTGTCTTCGGCACTCACGTTCTCCAGTGCAATGCCATAGATGCTGGGGAACATGATGGACATGAACAGACTGATGCACACCAGGCTGTAGAGTCCCCACATACCCTCAATGCAGATGGCCCCGAGGGTGCACAGCGTGGCACCCACACCGAACAGGCCCAGCAGGCGGCGCTGGTTGATATACTTCATGATGTAAGTTCCCAGAAAGCGGCCCGTCAGCGAGAGCGACATCGCCAGTATGTTGTAACGCTGTGCCGTTGCCTTATCGATACCCAAGTGGTCGGCATACTGGATGATGAAGGTCCACACCATGATTTGGGCAGCGACGTAGAGCACCTGTGCAAACACGCCGTTGCGGTATATCCGATTGTGCCACAACCGGGAGAGCGTGGTGCGCGCACTGACATTGGCCACCTGTTCGCCCTTCAGCGAGGGCATCTTGGTGAGAGCGATGATGACGAACATCACGAGCACCACCAATCCGATAGCCACATAGGGGTCGCGGATGATGGCAAGGTCGTGGACGCGGATGTTGGCTTTCTCGGCTTCGCTCAAGCCGTGAAAGAGTATCTGTCCTGCAGCATCGCGACGATCGCTAATGAGGTTGGGAAGAACGATGAACGAAGCCACAGCCATTCCTGAGAGCGAACCCACAGGATTGAAGGCCTGAGCCAGATTGAGTCGGCGTGTGCTGTTCTCCTTTGCTCCCAGAGAGAGAATGAAGGGGTTGGCACTGGTCTCAAGGAAAGCCAGGCCGAACGTGAGGATGTAGAGCGACACACAGAAGAACGTAAACTGCTGGAACTGAGCTGCAGGGATGAAGAGGAAGGCTCCTACGGCATAGAGTCCGAGGCCGATGAGCACACCCACTTTATAGGAGTACTTGCGGATGAACAGGGCTGCCGGAACAGCCATCGTTGCATAGCCACCATAGAAGGCAAACTGCACCATCGAGGCTTTGGCTGCCGACAACTCCATCAGTGTCTGGAATGCTGCCACCATCGGGTTCGTGATGTCGTTGGCAAAACCCCACAGGGCAAACAACGAAGTAATGAGGATGAAAGTGAGGAGGTATTTCCGTTCTACAAGGGGGGACCCTCCCCTCGACCTCTCTGTTTGGGAGGGAGTAGTTTGTACTTGAACAGATGTATCGTTCATTGATGTATTCATAATAGTAAAATAAGGTATAAAGTTTCAGTCTTCCAAAGTAACCGCCCCCCGCCCTACAAGAGACGGGGGGGAGGGTCTTACTTATACATCGGTCCAAAGTTCTGGCAAGCTCTGTAGTCGGCACCTTCCTTGTCCATTCCGAAAGCATTCCATGCCGACGGGCGGAAGATGTCCTCGTCCTTGATGTTGTGCATCGAAACGGGGATTCGAAGGATGGAACACAGCGTGATGATGTCGGCACCAATGTGTCCGTAGGCAATAGCTCCATGATTGGCACCCCAGCAATTCATGACGGAATAGACGTCCTTGAAGCAATCCTTGCTTGCGTCCAGACGAGGCACAAACCAAGTGGTGGGCCATGTGGGGTCGGTTCGCTTGTCGAGGATGTCATTCACTTCCGGATCGAGTTCAACAGTCCATCCTTCTGCCAACTGCAGCACAGGACCAAGTCCCTTCACCATATTGATGCGCATCATGGTCATAGGCATTCCGCCCTTCGAGAGGAAGTGCGACGAATAACCTCCTCCACGGAAGTAATCGCGGTCGGCAGGCATCCAGCTTGTAGCTTTCAGGCAGGCCTCCTGATCGGCATCGGTCAGTTCCCAATGTGGCTTCATGGTGGGATTGCCTTCGGCATCAGTCATTGCACCAGTGGCATCGAGGGTGGTTGCACCAGAATTAATAAGATGGATGAAACCGCCTGCAGCCAATCCCTGCGGACGCTTGCCTGTTACACGTTCCACTGCATCTGGACTCCAGTAGGTGCGAATGTCCGAGAACATCACGCCTCGATTGGTAATCAGGTGACCGAAGAGCATCGACATTCCGTTCAGGAAGTCATTTTCTGTGGCAAGGACATCGGCCTCGCGTGGACCGTTCCAGTCGAACGAGGTGCAAAGCATGGATTCCGGGAAGTCGAAGTTGGGTTTGTAGTCGGTCCACTGACGCTGGCCTTGCACGCCACCAAAGATGGCATTGTGACCCAGAGCCTCCTCCTTGTAGCCCATCTCCAGCAGGCGAGGATTGCCGTGCATGAGGTCGCGGATAATCATCATCGTCTTCACGGTGAACTCCCAGTCCTGGTCCTTCTCCTCGCGGTTCTTACCCTTTCCCTTTCCGTTGAAAGTAGTCATGGGAGTACCTGGGAAGAGCGGACGGTCCTCATTATAGTCGTGACCCTCGTTGGTCTTGCAATACTTCTCAACCCACTGCATAGCCTTCTGGAACTCTTCCTTGTCGTAAATGCCGAAGTCCACACGACGCAGGATTTCCACCAACGACACATATTCCGTACGCATTCCGAGATAGTGCTGCAACATGTCGGCATCGACGATACTGCCTGCAATACCCATGCAGGTGTTGCCCATCGAGAGATAGCTCTTGCCCTTCATCGTAGCCACAGCCTGTGCTGCACGAGCAAAGCGCAGAATCTTTTCTGCCACATCTTCGGGAATGGTATTGTCGTCGAGGTCTTGCACATCGTGGCCATAGATGCCGAAGGCAGGCAATCCCTTCTGGGCATGTGCGGCCAGCACTGCAGCCAGATAGACGGCTCCAGGACGTTCTGTGCCATTGAAACCCCATACAGCCTTGGGATAGTGGGGATTCATGTCCATCGTCTCAGAACCGTAGCACCAGCATGAGGTGACTGTGATGGTACTTCCCACCCCTTCGCGCTCGAACTTCTCGGCACACGCGGCACTCTCGGCCACACGACCGATAGTCCCGTCGGCTATCACGCACTCCACAGGACTTCCGTCGCCATTACGGAGATTTGAAGATATCAACTCGGCTACAGCTTTAGCCAGAGCCATTGTCTTCTCTTCCAGACTTTCGCGCACGCCACCCTGACGTCCGTCGATGGTTGGACGAATTCCAATTCTCGGATAGTTTTTCATAGATATTCGGATTTAAGATTTGATTAACGATTGAAGTCCACCAAGATGCGGAACACGCGACCGGGTTGCTCACTCCATGCCTGCATGGCTTCTGCCGCATCTTCAGGCTTTACGACACGACTGATGAGTCGCTCTGTCGGACAAGTGCCACGTTCCAAGTAACGGATGACAGCACGGAAATCGCCAGGTAGGGCATTGCGTGAACCACGAATGTCAAGTTCCTTCTGTACGAACAACTTCGTCTGGAACGACACCTCGCTCTTGGCATATCCGATACAAACCACACGGCCCGTGAAGTCGACCTCGTCAATTGCCATCTGATAGGTGGGAATACTGCCTACGGCCTCTATCACCACATCGGGACCGAAGCCGTCTGTCAGTTCCTGCAAGCGGGCATGCACGTCATCAGTGCGTGTGTTGATGACATGCGAGGCTCCCATCTCTCGGGCCAAGGCCAGTTTCTCGTCGTCGATGTCTGCAGCCACGACTGTAGCACCTCGCAGCGACGAACGGACTATGGCTCCCATGCCCACCATGCCGCAACCAATGACCAGGACAATGTCGCTATCGGTCACCTGTCCGCGATTGACGGCATGAAAGCCCACACTCATGGGCTCCACCAGTGCGCACTGCTCCGGCGACAAGTCCATGGCCGGAATCACCTTGTCCCAGGGCAGGCAGATGGTCTCGCGCATGGCACCGTTGCGCTGCACACCAAGGGTTTCGTTATGCTGGCAAGCATTTACCCGGCCGTTGCGACACGAAGCACAATGTCCGCAATTCGTGTACGGATTCACGGTGACGACCATGCCCTCTTGCAACGTCTCAGGCACACCTTCGCCTACCTGCTCTATCACGGCGCCCACCTCGTGGCCCGGGATGACGGGCATCCGGACCATGGGATTGCGGCCCATATAAGTACTTAGATCGGAACCGCAGAAGCCCACATAGCACAGACGCAACTTCACTTCGCCGCAACGCGGAGCCTGTTCCTCCACCTCCACGACCTGCATTTGCCTTTCGGCTGTAATCTTTATAGCTTTCATTTTATTCTGACATGTTTTTAATGTATGGTAAATCTATTATTTGCCCGAAGCCATAGAAGCGATGGGCGTTCTCACCCAGGAACTGCGCCTTCTGCCTATCGGTCAGTTCCCGGGATTTCGTCACGAAGTCGTACGACATGCGATAGGTGATGGCCGTGATGGTGCGCGGATAGTCGGAGCCCCACATCAACTTGTCCCACCCCACGAGGTCGGCTGCCTCGCGTATGGCCCGTATGGCTGAGGGGAAGGGATAGAACTCGGGGTTGTAGAGCCACGTGATGCCGCCCGACTCCACCATCACGTTCTCGTAGCGTGCCAACATGATCTCTTGCCGCCAGCATTCGTTTTCCCAAGGGGGCGTGGCAGGTTGGTCGGCCATACCCAAGTGCCCGATGGCAACCTTCAGACGGGGGCATTCCTGAATGACCTCGCGCATCTCGGCAGTCTGTCTGTCGCCATCGGCCAGGCACATGGAGACCACCATGTCACGCGCTTCCATCATACGGAACAAGGGCATGAGGGTCAGCAGCGACTCCTGCATGCGATGACCTGGAAAGGCAATGCCCTTCAGTCCGGAATCGACAACGGCCTGTGCCTCGCTGAGGTTCCATGCCATGCCCATGCAGAAGAAGCGGTCGGGATAGCGGGCCTGCACCTCGGCAAGGTAGGCATTCTGGTTGCCGTCGATGACTTCCTGCAACACTACGGCCGCGCCCACCTGGGCATAGTCCATATTGCTGAGGAACACCTCGGCGGTATTGCGCCCGTCTATCATGAAGGGCGGAAGCATCTGACGTTCTTCGCCGAAGAACTCGCTGCGGCTGCCGTTGGGCCGGAGCGTGCGGATGGGCGAACCGTTCACCACGGTATCTTGTTGCAGCCACAAGTGGCTGTGAGCATCGATAATCATTATGTGTTGCACCATGTCATCCGCATGGCCGGGCCTATGATTTCTTGTACTTCCTTTACCAACTGCCAGTCGATGGGTTCGCTGACGTATTCCAGGTTGCGGCGGACGTTGTCGGGATTGGCCGACGAGAAGAGGGTTGTGGGCACGCGCGGATTGCTGACGGCAAACTGCATGGCCAGTTTCTCTATAGGGTAGCCCTTCTGGGCACAATATTCCGTGGCACGCCGACAGGCCTCAACCAGGGGCTGCGGGGCGGGATGCCAGGCTGGAGCGCCGCGACTGGAGAGGAGTCCCATGCTCAGGGGCGATGCATTGATGAGTCCGATGCCATGCTGCTCAAAATAGTCGAGATGGTCGGCCAGGGCATCGTCGCAAAGGCAATAGTGACAGAAGTTTAGCACCGTCTCCACCGTACCCTTCGGACTGTGGTCGACCACCCATCGCAGGTTGGCAAGTTGCAGGTCGGTGATGCCCACGTGGCTCACTATGCCCTTTTCCTTCAGTTCCACCAGCGCTGGCAGCGTCTCCTCCACTACCTTCTGCAGTCCTCCAGGCAGTCCGGCCTGGAACTCAATGTCGTGAACGTGGATGAGGTCGATGTGTTCCACACCCAGGCGGTCCATACTCTCGTAGACGCTCTCCTGGGCTCGTCGTCCGCTGTAGTCCCACGTGTTCACGCCGTCCCGACCGTAGCGGCCCACCTTGGTGGAGAGAATGTAGCGGTCGCGCGGCAATTGTCGCAGGGCCTTGCCAAGCACCGTCTCGGCCTTGTAGTGGCCGTAGTAGGGCGACACGTCTATCAGGTTCATCCCTCCGTCGAGGGCTACGGCCACCGTATCTACGGCACGACCTTCGTCGATATCGTGAAAGACACCCCCAAGCGACGATGCGCCGAAACTCAGGGCTGAGACCTCAAGTCCCGTATTTCCCAGTTTACGATATTCCATAACATAATATATTAAATAGGTATGATATTAGACTTTAGTATGACAAAGTTAAGAAATAATTCTGAAATACATATCGATTTGCCTAAAGAAAAATAGGGAAAAGGTCGAAACCTCACGAAGTCGCCCTTGACACCCGATTGTACGTCAAGCAAAACAATATATTTATTCACCCGAACCCCGAATTGGCACGCACTTTGTAGTACATAGAATGTGAGTAAAGCTCACGGCGAAAGAATAAAAACAACGTTAAATAACTAAATAATTAAATCAAAGTCATGAACATTAAACCATTAGCAGACCGCGTGCTCATTGAGCCCGCACCTGCAGAGACAAAGACAGTGGGTGGCATCATCATTCCCGATACCGCCAAGGAGAAGCCCTTGAAGGGCGAAATCGTGGCCGTTGGCCAGGGCACCAAGGACGAAGAGATGGTGCTGAAGGTGGGCGACCATGTGCTCTACGGCAAGTATGCCGGCACAGAGCTGGAACTGGAGGGCAAGAAGTACCTCATCATGCGCCAGAGCGACGTGGTGGCAAT
>CAMOUQ010000007.1 GCA_946626595.1 uncultured Prevotellaceae bacterium
CGATGCGGAAGAATGTACTAAAGAGTTCCCACATTTCTCATTTCCTCATTCTCTCATTCTCTCATTATCTCATTATCTCATTTCCTCATTTTCTCATTTCCTCATTCTCTCCTCCACCCACCGGCGAGCATTCACGAAGGCCTCAATCCAAGGTGTCACCTCGTCCATGCGATGCTCCTCGGGATACCAGGCACACTGCCAGGGGAAGATGGCACGCTCCAGATGGGGCATCATGGCCAGATGGCGGCCGTCGGCTGAGCAGATACCAGCCACGCTGAAGTCGCTGCCGTTGGGATTAGCGGGATAGTCGGCATAGTTGTACTTGGCCACGATGTTGTAGTCTTCCTCCTGTCCGGGCAATGAGAACTTGCCCTCGCCGTGAGCCACCCAGATGCCCAGTTTCTGTCCGCTCAGCGAGCCGAGCATGATGCTTTGGTTCTTGGGGATGGAAAGTCCGACGAAGGCCGACTCGAACTTATGGCTGTCGTTGTGCAGCATGTGTGGGCGTTCGTCATTCTTAATTTCTGCTTCTTCTTTCTTTATCAGACCGAGCTCCACCATCAGCTGGCAGCCGTTGCAGATGCCCAGCGAGAGGGTGTCGGGGCGACTGTAGAAGCGGTCGAGTGCCTCCTTGGCCTTGGGGTTGAAGAGGAAGGCTCCGGCCCAACCTTTGGCCGAACCCAGTACGTCGCTGTTGGAGAATCCGCCGCAGAAGACAATCATGTTCACGTCGTCCAGCGTCTCGCGGCCATTCACGAGGTCGGTCATCATGACGTCCTTCACGTCGAAGCCGGCCAGGTAGAGCGAATAAGCCATCTCGCGTTCGCCGTTTGTTCCCTTCTCGCGGATGATGGCAGCACGCACGCCGCTCGGCTTACGCCTGTCGGCACTGATGTGGAACTGGCTCATGCGGCCCGTAAACTTGGGCGAGAAGCGCATCTCCAGCGGCTGAAACTTATAGTTCTCGAAGCGCTTTTCGGCGCATCCGTTCATGCTCTGTCGGCGGTCGAGCAGATATGAGGGACGGTACCATGTGTCGCGCAGCTGGTCGATGTCGAGAGTCTCCTCGAAGTCATTCTTGCGCAGACGTACGACGCGTTCGCGTGCCGGCACACCAATGTAGATGTATCCCACGCCCATCTCGTCCATCAGTTTCTTGAACTCGGCCTCGTGCTTCGTGGCCACCTGTACCACGACGCCCGGGTTCTCGGCGAAGAGAATCTTCGTCAGGTCGTCGGTTTCGAACTTGTTGAGGTTCACCTTCAGACCACCCTTTGTGTTGGCAAAACACATCTCCAGCAGGCAGGTGATGAGTCCGCCGGCCGATATGTCGTGACCAGCCAGCAGCAGACCCTTGCGCACACATTCCTGCACGGCCTCGAAGGCATCGCGGAAGTATTCGGGATTTGTCACCGTAGGCACATCACTGCCCACCAGGCCCAGGCTCTGAGCAAAGGCACTGCCGCCAAGGCGCAGCTCGTCGAACGAGAAGTCGATGTGGTAGAGCGCCGACTGAGGTTCGTCGGCCAGCACGGGGCTGACCACCTTGCGGATGTCGCTCACCTCGCCGCCACTGGTGACAATGACGGTGCCCGGGGATATTATCTTCGATCCGTCGGGATATTTCTGGCTCATCGACAGACTGTCCTTGCCCGTCGGCACATTGATTTCCAAGGCGCAGCAGAAGTCGCTCAGCGCCTCTACGGCCTGATACAGACGTGCGTCCTCGCCCTTCTGTGAGCGGCAGGGCCACATCCAGTTGGCACTGAGGCTGACACTATCCAGTCCCTCGCTGAGCGGAGCCCAGACGATGTTGGTCAAGCTCTCGGCAACGGACAATACACTGCCTGCAGCGGGATTGGCCAGGCCAGCCTGCGGGGCATGGCCGAGTGCGGTGGCTATGCCCTTGCGCCCACGATAGTCGAGGGCCACGACGCCACAGTCGCTCAGGGGCAACTGAATCCGACCTTGGCACTGCTGACGGGCCACCTTTCCTGTCACGGAGCGGTCGACCTTGTTTGTCAGCCAGTCCTTGCAGGCAACGGCTTCGAGGGAGAGAACCTGCTCGAGGGCTTCTTGGAGATTGGCGGGGGATTTAGAGTCTTTAGGGGCCTTAAGGTCATTAAGGTCCTTAGGGCCATTGTAGTCTTGGTATTTGCGCTCGACGGTTTCGTCCACCATCACGGTCTTGGGCGAATGGCCGAACATGTCGGCAACGTCGAGGTCGAAGGGACGCACACCGTCGCCCTGTTCGAAGGCGAAATGGGCATCTCCTGTGGTTTCGCCCACGACATACATCGGGGCACGCTCGCGCTCGGCTATCTGGCGCACGTGTTCCAGGTGCTCCTCCTGAATGAGCAGGCCCATGCGCTCCTGACTTTCGTTGGCAATAATCTCCTTTGACGAGAGGGTGGGGTCGCCAATGGGCAACTTGGTCATGTCGATGAGGCCGCCACACTCTTCCACCAGTTCGCTGAGGCAGTTGACATGCCCAGCCGAGCCGTGGTCGTGGATGGATACCACGGGATTAATATCTTCCTCGCAGAGGGCGCGCACAAGATTGTTGGCACGCTTCTGCATCTCGGGATTGGCACGCTGCACGGCATTCAGTTCGATGCCACTGGAGTATCGGCCGGTGTCTACGCTCGATACCGATCCGCCGCCGAGGCCGATACGGTAGTTGTCGCCGCCAACCACGACAATCTTGTTTCCCTTCTGTGGGGTGCCTTTCAGACAGTCGCGCTTGGTGCCATAGCCCACGCCGCCAGCCAGCATGATGACCTTGTCGTAGCCATACTGCTCGCCATTCTCCTGATGTTCGAAGGTGAGCACCGAGCCCGTGATGAGCGGCTGACCGAACTTGTTGCCGAAGTCGCTGGCTCCGTTGGAAGCCTTTATGAGAATCTGTTCGGGGGTCTGATAGAGCCATTTGCGCACGGGCAGTATGCGTTCCCATGTGCGTTCCTCTTCGGTATTGCGCGGATAGCTGGTCATGTAGACGGCAGTTCCGGCTATGGGCCACGAGCCTACGCCGCCACCCATGCGGTCGCGGATTTCACCGCCCGTACCTGTGGATGCTCCGTTGAAGGGCTCTACGGTGGTGGGGAAGTTGTGGGTTTCGGCCTTGATGCTGATGACGCTCTCGATGTCCTTGATGACGAAGTAGTCGCTGGTAGAGTGGTCCTGCGGAGCAAATTGCTCGACTACGGGGCCTTCGGCAAAGGCTACATTGTCCTTGTAGGCCGAGATTATCTTGTGGGGATTTTCCTGCGTGGTCTTCTTTATCATCTGGAAGAGGCTGCTTTCCATCTCCTTACCGTCGATGACAAATGTGCCACCGAATATTTTGTGGCGGCAGTGCTCCGAATTAATCTGTGCGAAACCAAACACTTCGCTGTCGGTCAGCTGTCGGCCCAGGCGCTGCTCGATGCCGTGCAGATAGGTGATTTCCTCCGGACTCAGAGCCAAGCCTTCTTCTTCGTTATACGAATCGAGGTCGTCGATGAAGCGGATGGGCGCAGGCTGTATGTCGACGGTGAAGATGTCCTGACTGAGGCCACGATAGAGTCGCTGCAGCATCGGGTCGTAGTCGGCATCCTCCGACTCCACGGGGAAGTATTCCTCGATGCGCCGTATGCCTTGGATGTTCATGTTCTGCGTGATTTCCACAGCGTTGGTGCTCCAGGGGGTCACCATTTCGCGGCGCGGGCCGATGTAGAAGCCTTCGAGGTGAGTCTCATCGAGGGGGGTGGCATCGCCGTAGAGCCAACTAAGTTTCTGGGTGTCCTCAGCGGACAACTCGCGTTCGTACTGTGTCGCGATAACGGTCAGTTGCGGGGTTTTGAAGAAGGTAATAGCCATAGGATGATATTAATTTTGCGCAAAGATACAAAAAAGTCGCGAATACCGAAGTATCCGCGACTTTGTTTTTTTACATATAGTTTGTCTTATTCCGCTTTCTTGGGTATGCGGCTCTTGCCAATGGGGTAGTTGATGCCCATGCAGAAGTCGTAGTTGCTGCGCAGGGGTGCCCATTGCTTGCTGAACTTGCCGATGCAGTGGTCGCTGCCCAGGAAGAGGTTGAAGCCACGCGGGTGGAAGTTGATAATCCATCCGATGTTGCATCCCAGTGTGCCTGCGCCGAAGTTGGCAGCCACTTCGAACATCTTGGCGGGGCTGACGGTGACGGCAAAGCGCTCTTCGTTCCAACTGTAGTTGCCTTGGATGCGAGTGGTGCTGAGGAAACCGAACTTCAGATGGCGGTACGAGGGCAGAGCGTACTCCACGCCAACGTTCAGCGTGGCGCCCAGGGACCTGGTCTTACTCGTGGTGCCTGGCTGGGCCTGTATGCGATACATGTCGGTGAGGCGGTCGCCAATGTTGTCGCTCTGTTCTTCAAACGTCTTGCCATTGCCGTCCTTGACCTTGATGTCGTCGAAGCCGTCGAATATGAACTCGTCACCATTGTTCTTGGCCATGCTGACCCTCTTCCAGTGGATGAAGCCCAGGTCGAGCAGGGCGATGCTGGCCTTAAGGCCCTTCACACCGAATTCCTTCTCCAGGTCCCATTCAGCACCCAGATCGAAGCCCAGACCGAAGCCGTTGGGGCCGGGGCTTTTGACGTCGATGTTGTCGAAGTCGACCTGCTTGTAGGTACCCTGCGAGGGGTCGTTGTACTGCTTGATTTCAGGTTCGCCCCATGTGAAGCCCTTTACGCCCACCTCCATTGTGGCGTTGGCCGTGGCTCTCCATTGGTTCGGGTCTTGCAGTTTCAAACTTAGGTTGTCCATCTGCATGTTGGCGTATGCACCACCCACCAGGAACTTTATCTTGCCACCGATGCGCCACGCGTCGGTCACCTGATGGCTGTGCCCCAGTCCCAGTTCGGCATAGGTCGAGGCCGTAGCCTTGAGACCATTGAGCTCGTAGTCCTTGTTGGAGAGTTGCTTGGTCAGGTCGAAGAATTCCTTCGGAATGTTGGCACCCACGTTGCCGCGCAGGCCCAGCGTGATGGTGTTGTAGCCCTTGAATCCCCTAAAGCCCACACTGACGAGCTCGATGCGGAAGTCGCTGAGCAACTTGTTATTCTTCGAGATGTTGCCCATGACCTCGTCGTAGGAAATGCTGGGGTGCATGTAGGTCACCAGTTTCTTGCCCGTGGGGTCGGGGTTCTTATAGAGAACGTCGGTCAGCGAGAGGTTACCCTTGACGCCCACATTGATGTTGCTGAGGGGAAATCCGAAGTAGCCCTTGCGGTCGTAATCCTTGGCAGGATTCAGTTCGTGTCCTTGTGCAAATCCGTCCAGGAAGTATGCACTGCTCAGGTTCTGTGCCGACAGGTTGCCCGCATAGAGGGCAAATGTGGCAATTGCCATGTATCTAAAAATCTGTTTCATACGTATACCTCCTTTATGAATTAGTCGTTATCGTTGGCGTCGTAGGTGATGCCCCCCTTGATGGTGAGCTTTATGTTACGGAGCACAATCTTGGCATTCTTGCGCATGGTCATACCTGCAACTGCATTGTCGAGGATGGCCTCGTAGATGATGCCGTCGAGGCGCTTCACACCATTCTTCCCGGCGAGGGCGTCGTTGAGGGTCTTGCCGTTCTTGCCCTTGATGGCGAAGGTGATGTTGGTGCTCTTTTCGCGTCCGTCTGGACTGCTGGAGACGCGGATTTCGTTGACGTCCAGTTGCTCAATCTTGTTCCCGTCGCGGTCGATAGGAATCAGTCTCAGCGTCATGTCGGTGGGCAGGTTGCTGATGGCTTCGGCCTTCAGTTCCAGAGATTCCATGTTGAGGTCCTCTATGTCGTCGAGGTCTTCCTCCCATCCGTGTTCGGAGTCGCGGTAGATGAGCTTGAACTTGGGTCCCATGGTGAGGGGTGCAAACATCTGATAGTCGACGTCGATGTCGTAGGACCTCGTAATGTCCACAGGTGTCTGGCTGGCATCCACTCTGGCAGGTGCCACTTCTACGCCTATCTGCTCGGGAATCTTCTCGATGAGGCTGCCCACCGTTCCGCTTGCAATCTGGAGCCGTGTGGCATTCTTGTACTCATCGGGCAGCATTGCCTTCTCTGAAGCAGAGAGTTCCTTGTCAGCAGCGTAATAGTAAGTAGACTGATTGCTGGGGATGACGATATTGTTTATCTGCAGTGTCTTGACGTCGTCTGTGCTGGAGCTCGTCAGGGTGAGGTCGGTGCTGACGGGGGCAGGGATTTCCTGACGCACCTTGAAGAGCAGTATGGGATTGTAGAGGTCGAGCACGACGTCGGGGTCGTTGAGGAAGTCGGGCAGGTCGTTGAGCTGGATAGGCTCGATGTTGCCTACCTCATGCTGGAGTTGTCCCTGGAACTTCTCCAACACGATGCCCTGCTGGCTGAAGTGGGCGTAACCGCGGAAAGTGACGCTCTCGGGCATGATGCACTTCAGCGACTGCGTGCTGTAGATGGTCTGCAGGTCCTCGGCTGTGACGCTGTTGTTGAGGAAGTTATTCAGTTCGGTTTCGTCGATGTTGTCAGCGGTGACCACAAAGGTGCCGCTTACTCCGAACTCACCACCGAAGCTAACCTCATGCTTGGAGGCGTCGAATTTGAAATTCCTTCCTTCCTTCACACTGGCCAGTGTCAGTTCCAGGCGTATGTCGGTACCGTTGGTCGGAATCTTCATGCCAGCCTCGTTTGTCAGCTGGATGCTTCCAGGAGCGATGCTGACTGCATCCTCTCCCATGAAGGTACATTTTGTCACAGTCAGGTCCTCGGGCAGCGAGAGCGCCAAGTTGCTCAGCGTGGCATTGGGAATCCAAGTGAAGAATCCACTGATGGTCATGTTCAGTATCAACGTTGTGCCGTCCTTGAAGTCAACTTCCTTGATGCTGATGATGTCATCCGAGATGGTGCTTCTGGAGCTGGAGCTTGTCTCGTCGATAACGTACTTGGCTTTGCCGCTGTTCAGGTCGTAGTGGAATTGGATTTTATCATCCGGTATCACCACTTGCTGCTGGCCTACGTAGGGGAGATTTACAGAGACGGTAATCTTCCGCCGTGCTGGTCTGGCACTCGTGAGTTCGCGCAGATTGACGGTGATGGGGTCGATGGATGATAATTCAGGTGTGAACTTGACCTCGTTGATGCTGACTGGTGCGATGTCTGCCGTTCCGCCCTTGATGACGGCGAAGACCGAATCGCCACTGCCGTCAGAAACGAACTGTACGACGCCGTCTTCCTTGAGGTCCATGATGTTCTTCAGCACGATGTCGCCCGTGCTGCTGGTGGGAAGGGTGATGTCGCCACCTGTGCTGAGGGTCATGTCGATGTCTTCAAGGTCGTAGTCCTTGTCGATGCACGACTGTAGGACACTTGCAGCAGCAAATAATCCTACGAGGTATAAGACATTCTTTCTCATGAGTTTATGAATTAATGGTGAATATTTACTTTCGTGTTGTCAAGCGTTGTGCATCAGCAGTTCCCAGCCCAAGGCGCTGGCTCCGAGCACGGCAGCCTTGGCATCGTCCAGTTGGCTGATGAGCATCTTGGCCTTGCCACGATAAATCTTCAGCACGCTCTCGTCATAGGCACGTTTGATGGGGTCCATGATAAGGTCGCCTGCTTTTGTCAGTCCGCCGAAGAAGATGAATGCCTCGGGACTGTTGAATGCAGCAAAGTCGGCGCAGGCCTGGCCCAGAATGCGACCAGTGTATTCAAAAATCTCCTTGGCCACCTCGTCGCCTTTGCTGGCAGCGATGCTCACGTCCTTGCTCTCAATCTGGTCGATGGGGATGTCGCGAAGCAGGGTGGGCTTGTCTGTGTTTGAAACAATTTCGCGTGCGGTGCGAGCCACGCCCGTTGCCGAGCAATAGGCCTCCAAGCATCCCTTTCTTCCACAGCCACATAGGCGTCCGTCTTTCTCCACAATGACGTGTCCCAGTTCGCCGGCCATGCCGTCGCAGCCGTACACCATCTGTCCGTTCACCACGATGCCGCTGCCCACACCTGTGCCCAGCGTAATCATGATGAAGTTCTTCATGCCTTTGGCTGCACCGTAGGTCATCTCACCAATGGCAGCAGCGTTGGCATCGTTGGTCATAGCCACGGGTATGCCCAGCGCGTCGCTGAACATCTTGGCCAGGGGCACCACATCGTGGGCCCATGCCAGGTTGGGGGCAAACTCGATGCAACCGGTGTAGTAGTTGCCGTTGGGGGCACCGATGCCCATGGCACCAATCTTGTTGATGCCACCGACCTGGTCGATAATCTTGCGCAGTTCCACCACGCAGTCGTCCACGTACTGTTGGGCATTGTCGTTGTGTCCGCGGGTCTTTACACTGGTTTCTGCCACAACGTTGGCATCAGCATCCACAATTCCGAAGACGGAGTTGGTCCCGCCCAGGTCGAGACCGATAACATAGGGTTTTTCTGTCGCGTTCATATTCATTATATTAGAGTTAACGCAGCAAAGTTAAGAAAACTATGTTATGTGTGCAAACTTTCTTCGGAATTTCGTCTATTTTTGCAACAGAAGTTTTTTATTTACGACGATTACTTTTTGGGGGCTGTTCGTAATCTTGCGTCCACTGAGGTCGTATGCTTGACCATTCGCCCGACCTGGGAGGGAGGCATCCGTGTGGTCGATGTCCTCCACGCGGTCCGACTCGATGCACTCCAGGCGAATGAAGTCCATGTCGGGCATCCATGCGGAGGCATTGCTCAGGGTGATGGTGTTCTGCCCGGCATTCAGTCGTACCTCTACGGAGCGAGTGCCCGGTTTGTTCCATCCGCCTGAGTTCAGGCCAGTGAGGTTTTGGCGCGAACCATTGACGCTGAGCACGGCGTTACGTGATTCTCCGCAAAGGAAGCCAATGGTCAGGCGGTAGCGGCCACCATATTGGCTGTAGACGTTGTCCCATTCCAGGTTGTTGGCATTGCTGAGTCCCAGCCATCCCACCTTGCATCCGCCCGAGGCCTCTGCGTTGTCGTCGTAGGAACAGCTGGGGAAGGTCTGGTTGTTCACCAGTTCCTGATACGAGCCGTTGCGTGCCGTTTCTGCTTCGTAGAGCGTGCGCTCCAGACGTTGTTCGGCCTCTGCTGTGTAGATGGCAGTGCCATGGGCCGGGAGCGTCACTTCCAATGTGCCTTCGGCCGTTCCGACGTCGCGCTTGGCAAAGCAGTCGTGCAGCTGTATGGTGCCGCCAAGGTCCATCAACGAGAAATCGACCTCGACGGTTTGTTCTTCGTCGCTTGGGTTGTAGACAGCGAAGGCCCGTCGTGTACCGTTCAGTTGCTGGATGTCCTTGACCAGAACGTAGCACTCACCCAGGCGCTGACAGACGTAGGCCTGCAGGTGGAGCGAGTCTTGGTTGAGGGCGATGAGGTCTTTGTTCTTCAGCAGGTTGAGTGCAGTGTTGTTGATGTTGGTCAAGTCGCAGCCGATGAGCAGCGGCGAGGCCATGATGCACCACATGCCGAAATGCGTCTGGTCCTCGGTGGCTGTGAGGGTGCGGCCCACCTCCAGCATGTCCATGTCGTTGTAGTGTCCATCGCGGCAGTAGGCCGAGAGGTAGAGGTTCTCCTTAATGATGTTGCGGATGCTCTCCCAGCTGCAGTTGATGTCGCCCGTAGTGCGCCACGAGAATGCCTGTTCCGTAATCCATGTGCCTGGATATGCCCATCGGCAGGCATTCATGCGTATGTCGGTTCGTCCCGTGTTGCGAATGGCCTGTGCGATGGCTGTGTAACGCTCGCGTTCGTCCAGGACGAGGTGGTCCTCATTGTGGTACCAGGAGCCGCCGCAGAAGTCGACCTTGATGAAGTCGAATCCCAATTCCTTGAAGAAAAAGTCGATGTCCTGCTGGTCGTGCTGATAGAGGCCAACGCCTTTTCCTATGGCGTCGCCGTTGAACATGCTGCCGCAAGTGTTGTGTCCGGCGTCGGAGTAGATGCCAGCCTTCAGTCCCTTGGAGTGGATGAAGTCGACCACCCCCTTCAGTCCGTTGGGGAATCGAGTGGGGTGGATGAGCAGTTGGCCTGTTTCCTTGTCCCGCCCTCCGAAGTATCCGTCATCGATGTTGATGTACTTGTAGCCTACGTCCTTCAGCTTTTTGCTGTTCATGGCAGCAGCTTGCCGTTTAATGAGTGTCTCGTTGATGTTCACCCCATAGGTATTCCACGAGCTCCACCCCATGGTAGGTCCTTCGTTATATACGGCCTCCTGGGCATGCGAATAAAAAGCGAAGAAAGAAGAATGAAGCACTAATAATATGGCTGCAATTCGTTTCATGTCTTTTATTTTTAGTTCTTAACTCTTAACTCTAAATCATTAATCATTAATTCTTAACTCTTAATTCTTAATTATTTAAACTGCCACCAGTCGAGACGTACATCGCCCTGGGCCTGATCGATGGTAAGGTAGAGGTCGTGCAGGCCTGTGGCCATCTTTTTGGGCAGGGCAATGCTGACGGTGTTGTAGGTTTCTGTGGAGCCCGTCGGAGCTATGCTGATGGAGCCCAGCAGCGGTCCACCGGGTTCGTCAATGTGCAGGCTGATGGTTGCCTGGGCGGCGGCAGGTGCTGCAGCCGAGAGGGTGAACTGGCGAGGCCCTTTCTTGCCGAAGTCGACATTGCGGAGACGGATGTATTCGCCAGCGTCGAGGTTATGGACGTATAGGTTGCGGCGTCCGGTGCTCAACGGGAACTGGTTTACCACACTTTTGCCCTTGGCTCCGGCCACCAGTTCTCGCGTGCCCGCGATACCTATTTTCTCTGTTCTCAGTCCGTAGCCCCAGGCCATGGTCTCGGCCTCGACGCGACGGTAGGGGTTGAGCGTGCCCACAGGTGAGGGCTCCTGCAGGTCGAGCCAGTAGGGCACCTCCTCGATGGTGCCGTCGGGGCGGTACGTCATCTGGGCCATGCTGACGGAGCGGCGCTCGAAGTGTTCGCGTGTCTCGAAGTGTAGCAGGTCGTAGTCCTGTCCGAAGAGATAGCTGTGGCCCTTGAAGTCGACGATACCGGGATGGTTGCCACGATCACGCGGGGTGGGCGACATGAGGTAGCCCTTGCATGTCCATGGTCCAGTGGGTGAATCGGCCATGGCATACCCTATGCCCTCGGGGCAGCAGGTGGAGGCATAGGCGAGATACCAGTGCCCTAAGCGTTCGTAGAGCCAGGGGCCTTCCTGATAGTGTGGAATGTGGTAGTCGAGTTTGACAATGTCGCCCTCGGTGTGTATCATGTCTTGGCTGAGGCGTACGTAATAGGTGTTGGGGTTGCCCCAGTACATCCAGGCCTGTCCCTGGCTGTCGACGAATACAGTGGGGTCAATGTCGTCCCAATGTTCGCGTTGCCAAACGAGGGGCTCTCCCAGCGGGTCGCGGAAGGGACCGTATGGCGAGTCGGAAACCAGCACGCCAATGCCGTGGCCGTGGAGGGGGCAATACATATAGTATTTACCGTTGCGGGCCACGCACTGAATGGCCCAGGCTCCGTTGTCGCGTCCGCGCCAGGAGAAGTCGCGCAGTGAGGCTACGGGGCCATGGTCGGTCCAGTTGACCATGTCGGTGCTGGTGTAGAGGAGCCAGTCGTACATGAAGAATCCGGCGGAACTGCGTTCACGGGCATCCATGATTTCGTCGGCATGTGAGTCGTGACTGACATAGAGGAATACAGTGTCGCCGACGACCAGAGGAGCCGGGTCGGCCGTGTAGTGAGTCTGTAGGATGGGCAGGTTCAGTCCGCGGCACTCGTCGAGTTGCCACCAGTCGAGGTTAAACAGATGGGGCCCCTTACGCCCGTGGAAAGAGAGGTAAAGGTCGTGGACGCCCGTAGCATTGCGGGGCAGGAAGGTCTCGAACTTGCGCCACTCTTCCCAGCTGCCCGTACCTGTTATCTCCACACTGCCCAGGCAGAGGCCATGCAGACTGTCGGCATGTAGTTCGATGCGTCCGCCGCGCAGGGCCGAAGCAGCACTTACTGTGAACTTGCGAGCTCCGTGGTTGCCCAGGTCTACGGCTTGAAGTTTCAGCCAGTCACCATTGTGTATGTCGCTGACGTAGACGCCAGTGCGGTGGTTCTGTGTCGTGTGCAGTCCGTGACTGTAGGCCATGGTCTCAGCTTCCACGCGACGATAGGGAGAGAATGTCTGCAGGGGCTTGACACCCTGGCGGGTAGGATTGATGGTTGGGAACTTGCCATCGGGCGTGTATTGGAACTCCTCGACGGCCATGCTGCGGCCGAAACCACCACCTCCGGGCAGATGCCCCGTGTGGTAGAAGAAGTAACTGTGGCCACGAAAGTCGGCCACGCCAGCATGGTTGGTGAACGAGTCGGTGCCGCCCAGGGGCATGACGATGCCCTCGTAGTGCCAGGGGCCCAGCGGATTGTCGGCCGACGAGTAGGAAATATGCTCGGGCACACCACCGGCGGCATACATTAGCAGCCATCGGCCACCGCGCTGCATCAGCCAGGGTCCCTCGACGTACGAGTCACGGTACTTGCGACCCTTCTCGCGCTGGTTCATGGGAGGTGCGCCGAATCCCTCCTCCGTCATGTCGATGAGGTGGACGTCGCCCTTGGCGTGTATCATGTCGGGCTCCAGCTCGAGCATGTAAACACGTGGATTGCCCCAGGCCAGCCATGCGCGGCCCGTCTCGGAGTCTATCCATACGGTGGGGTCGATGTGGTCCCACGAACCGTTTTCGTAGAGCGGACGCCCCAGGGCATCGCGATATGGACCTTCGGGACGGTCGGCCACAGCCACGCCTATGGCCATGCCTCCCGACAGTCGGGAGTGGGCGCAGATGTACCAGTAGAACTTGCCGTTACGCTGTATGCACTGGCTGGCCCAGGCACGGTCGTCGGCCCAGGAGAAACTCTCCAGTGCCAGGGGGGAACCGAGATCCTGCCAGTTCACCATATCGCGTGAGGAATAGATGCGCCACTCCTGCATCCAGAAGAAGTCGGCTCCGTCCTCATCGTGTCCGGTGAAGACGTACATTACCGAGTCGCCCACGCAGAGCGGTGCGGGGTCGGTGGTGAAGCAGGTTTGCACGATGGGGTTTTGGGCCTGCGTCGGGCTTAGCGTTGCGGCGAGCCCGAGGAGTGAGGCGAAGAGTTTGCGTTTCATGTTCTTTGTCATGGTTTACAGAAAATATTGTGTATTGTTTTTAATATTTCTGCGGCAAAGTTACGAAGAAAAACGCTATGTCAGTGCCTCCGTCGTTCCATAGATTTCTGTTTACGTCTCATTATGGGGCTAAAGGATGTCCTCCATGCCGGTCTTCTGCACGCTCATGCCCATGCTTTGATAAAAGTGGTAAGCCGAGTCGTTGCCCTGCCAGACATTGAGCGTGATGTTGTAGCAGCCAGATTGTTTGGCATAGTTGCGGACGTATTCGTAGAGGGCACGCCCGACGTGTTGCCCACGTGACTGCCGTGCCACACAGATGTCGTCGATGTAGAGTGTCTTGATATCCTGCAGCAGGCGGTTGTCCCGCACCTCTATGAGCTGACAAAAAGCATGGCCGAGAATGTGCCCGTCGGCTTCGTAGACGAAGACGGGCTTGTCATTGTCGCGAAGCACGTCGGACAATTCGCTTTGGTCGTACTTGGTGGTATTGCCCTTGAAGAGGTCGGGCCGAATCTCGTTGTGCACAGCATTCACCTCCAGGAGGAGGCTCATGAGTGCGGGCGTGTCGCGCTGTTCGGCTCGTCGTATCATGTTTAGTTCGTGGGGATTAGTGGTCGGAGTCGGGGATATCGAGTTCGAAGACTCCGGTAGGCGTCTGTCGGTTGAGAACGGTCAACTGGAAGTCGCTGCCTGCCACCAGTCCGTAGCTGCGCAGCACGGCCTCCACGGTCTTTCGGGCCAGTTCGGGATGGTTGTTCTCCTCGCTCAGGTGGCATAGCCACACGTGGCGCAGACCTGGTGAGGCATAGGTGGTCAGAGCGTCAGCACACTGGCGGTTCGACAGATGTCCGCGGCCTGAGCGTATGCGCCCCTTCAGATAGGCAGGGTAGGGGCCCTGTGCCAGCATTTCCTCGTCGTGGTTGGCCTCCAACACCAGGTAGTTGGCCTCTCCGATGGCCTTGGCCACGGCAGGCGTCACCTCGCCCACGTCGGTAGCCAGACAGAAGGTCAGTTCGCCCTGGCGTATGCGGTAGCCCACGCAGTCGGAACTGTCGTGCGAGACCTCGAAAGGCGTAACCTCCAGGTCGCCCACGCAGACGGATTCGCCCTTGTAGACATAGCGGCGGCTTGGTTCGGTCACCTTCGACATGGTGCAGTAGTTGTTGTTGATGCCTATGTGCACCTTCTCGGTGGCATAGATGAGTTTGCCTAGGTCGTTGGCCATGTGGCCTACAGCCTTGATGTGGTCAGCATGGTCGTGGGTAATGAATATGGCACTGACGGCCTCCAGCGCGAATCCGTAGTCGCGTAGTGTCTTCCGCACTGTGCGGACGGGTATGCCGGCGTCTATCAGTATGCTACATTTTTCGGTCTTGAGGTAGTAGCAGTTCCCACTGCTGCCACTCCCCAAACATAGGAACTTTATCATTTTGGTTGTTATTTTCGTCACAAAGATAGAAAAATTATTTCGATTAGGAATTAGGGATTAGGGATTATTTCGTAACTTTGCACAAATTTAACTTTTCCCAGCCATGCGGAAGGAATTTCTTCTTATTCTCTTAGCCCTGTTGGCCGTGGCCTGCCATCGCGAATCTGACGCTGAACTTACGGCCGAACACTTCATGGCGGCCTATCTCGACTGTCGTTTCTCCGAAGCCAGTCGCATGGCCTCGCCCCTCGTGGTGGAACAGATGCGCTGGCGTGCCTCTCAGCTGACCGAGGCCGACGTTGCCCTCCTCGCAGAGACTGCGGCTGAGGTGACAGTTGCTGATGTAGCGGCCTCGACCGACTCCAGCATCGTTACCCTCTCGGTCTCCCAGGCTCTGCTCCCTGATAGTCTTGACCGTCCTTGGAGTATCGGCTCGTGCCGCTATCGTCTCGTTCTTAAGCGTCCCGACGGAAAGCGGTGGCAGGTCGTGTCCCTGCGCAGCCTGTAACGCGTTTCGCGCCTCCTTTACCATTGGTCAACGACTCGTGAGCCATGCGGCAACGGCTCGTGAGTCACAGGTCACCGACAACTTGTAGCTTTGGATTTTGTCCGTTGTGCAGATAAAATCGGAGGGGAAGTTTGCTTATTTGCGTGCTAATGCTTAACTTTGTGCATGGTTTTAGGCACATGCCGAGAAATTAGAAAGAATGATAGTAGTACCATATGCATTAAGTTATAAGGAGATTTGGGATTCCTTCGTAGTCGATTCAAAGAACGGCACCTTCCTGCTCATGCGCGACTATATGGATTACCATGCCGACCGCTTCTTCGACTGCTCGCTGCTCGTCTACGAAGGTGAGCCCGAGGGCGCGGATGCCATGGGACCGCGCGGCCGCGACGGACTAAAGGCTGTCTTCCCAGCTAACTGGGTGGAGGAGGAACGTACCGTCTACTCGCACCGCGGACTGACCTACGGCGGACTGATTGTAGACCCCGAGATTACCCAGATGGAGGTGCTGGTGGTGATGCAGAAGGTGATGCAGTATTACCGCGACATGCTGCAGGCCACTACGCTCGTCTACAAGCCCATACCCTATATCTACAGTCCCTATCCTTCAGGCGAAGACCTTTTTGCTCTGTACCGAGGCGGGGCACGACTGCTCACGCGAAATGTAAGTTCCGTGGTGGCGTTGCGCAATCCCCTGCGCCTTCATACCCTGCGTCGTCGGCAGGCCCGCAAGGCGCTCGACCATAATTTCTACATCGAACTGGTGCCCAGCAACGACACCCAGGACATACATGCATACTGGACACTGCTTTCCGAAGTGTTGGAGGAACACCATGGGGCACATCCCGTACACAGCGAGGAAGAGATGACGCTGTTGATGAACCGCTTCCCGCGGGAAATTAAACTCTTTATCGTGAAGCACGAGGAGCACATCGTAGCGGGTTGTGTCGTATTTGTTACGCGGCAGGTGGCTCATATCCAGTATATCGCCTCGGGCCAGGAGGGTCGTAAGTATGGAGCGCTGGACCTGCTTTTCCGCCATCTCATAAACGAACGATTCCGGCAGATGGAGTATCTCGACTTCGGACGCTCGATGGCTCCCGACGGCATATCGCTGAACCAGGGGCTCATCTTCCAGAAGGAGGGCTTCGGGGCGCGGACGGTTTGCTACGACACCTACGAGGTCGCCCTGACCGACGAGGCCATAGAGACGATGACCGACGCGGGTACAGAGAAGGAGGATACCATCATCCGATATGCCGATCTTCGTGCCACGAACGACAGTTTTGCCCCACGCCTGACTCAGGCCATGGAGCACGTGATGATAAGCGGCTCGTACCTGCAGGGGGCGTGTGTGAAGGACTTCGAACAGAAGTTTGCCCAATATTGCGGTGCCCAGCACTGCGTGATGGTGGCCAATGGCATGGATGCCATGTCGTTGACCTTGCGGGCCCTCAAGACCCTGGGCCAATGGCAGGACGGAGACGAGGTGATCGTGCCGGCCAATGTGCATCGTGCCACGCTGTTGGCCATCGACGAGGCCCGGCTGACCCCAGTCCTGTGTGAACCCTCGCTGCAGGACTACCTCCTGGATGTGGAGTACATGAAGCGACTGCTGACGGAGCGGACGCGTGCCGTTGTGGCCGTACATCTCTTCGGCCGTGTGTGCCAGATGGATTCCATCGGCAGTTGGGCCGCGGAGCACGGATTGCGCCTCGTCGAGGAAGGTTCGCATGCCCATGGTGCCCAGTATCTCGGGCAGTATGTCGGACACCTGGCCGATGCCGCCACCTTTAGTTTCCATCCCTCGCTCAATTTGGGCGCTTTGGGTGATGCCGGTTGTGTGACCACCGATGACCCCCAGTTGGCAACCACCCTGAGGCAGATGGCAGACTATGGTGGCGAACCGCATGCCGAAAGCCGATACAGAGGCATCAGCAGCCATGCCGACGAACTGCAGGCCGCCGTGCTCGGTGTCAAACTGCCACGTCTGGATGCCGATAACGAACGGCGACGTCAGTTGGCCAACCTCTATGCAGAAGGCATTCAGAACCCCCTCGTCACCATTCCCACCTTGCCCTCAAGGGCCGAATTGCCTGCCTACTACGGGTTCTCCGTGCGCTGCCCGGCGCGCGAGCAGTTGCAGCAGTTCCTTCTGGAGCGCGGCATACAGACCTTTGTTCACTACCCTGTGGCGCCACAAGGGCCGAAACCCTACGGCGAATGGGCTGTCCGGCGCATGCCCATCACGGAGCGCCTGCTTCGTGAAGTGCTTTCGCTGCCTATCGGTCCGCTGATGACCGACGACCAGGTCCGACGCATCGTGAAGGCCTTGAACGAGTTCAATGCCGATTTGTAAATCTCTATCTCTCTGAGGACGTATGTCACAGCTGTTGTCTTGGTTGTACAAGGTTGGCACCTTCTTCCATCCGCGGTTGTGCGCCGTTTGCGGTGCTCCGCTGACAGATGAGGAAGAGAAGGTGTGCGAGAGCTGCCTCGCCCAGTTTCCTTATGTAGAGGACGAGAATTTTTTCGACAATTCCTCCACCCATCGTCTCATTACGCGCTTTCCCGTCCGAAAGGCGTACAGCATCATGCACTACCACCACGATGACGAGTCGCACCAACTACTCATTGGGCTGAAGTATCGACATCGGCCCGACTTAGGCTTCTGGATGGGGCGTCGCATGGCCTGCGAACTTGAGCCTCGTGGTTTCTTCCAAGACATCGACTGTATCATCGCCGTTCCCTTGCATTGGCATCGTCACCTGAAACGTGGCTACAACCAGAGTTTGGAACTGGCTCGCGGCATCTCCTATGTCACGGGCCTGCCTGTGTTGCGCCGCGAGCTCGTCAGGGTGCGGAACAACAAGAGTCAGACGCAGATGTCGCATACCGAACGTCTCCGGAATGTGGAGAATCTCTTCCGGGCACGCCACTCCTTGTCGGGGCGTCATGTGCTGCTCGTCGATGACGTTCTGACCACCGGATCCACGCTGTCGGCATGTGCCCAGGCCATCATGAATGCGTCGGATAATGTCCGCATCAGTGTACTCACGCTGGCACGGTCTTAGTCCCCAAACAAGGAAAGGCGAAAATCAATCAAAGAGCAGAAGCTGACGGCTCTCGTCGCGACGCGGAGTCCTGGCGGGACGGTCCTCGTCGCGCGGAATGTCGATGAAGAGGTCCATCTGCACGGCCACGTCGGGCTTCAGTGCATACTGGCCCCAGCGGAGACGCATGAAAGGGGAGTGGCGCTGGCGCGACTGATACCAGAGATAGCTGCGCACCTGGTTGTAGAGACGCTCATAGACGACATCGGAGGCAAAAATGCCACTGTGCAGATTGTACAGTTGACGAGCCAGCCGACGGACGTTCATTCCTTCGTGCCCACTGCGTATGAGCATGTCCATAATGTCGTTGTGATAGGCGTTTTTCATATCCCTTATAGCAGCTTTACCCGACAAAGATAAGTCAAAATGCGTTAAAACGCAAGATTTTGGGTGGTAAATCCGCGGATTATTAGTAACTTTGTATGAAAATAGTTAAAAACATAAGATATGAGAAGACTGATTTTGCCTTGTTTGGCACTTGTTGCCACCTTATTTACTGCTTGTAATAAGGAAAGCTACTACCACACGATGGGAATACAGATTCCCCAGGGCGTAGCCCTCATCGATGCTGACCAGACACTGGACAGCGTAGTGTTTAACACGACCGACAACTTCCAGCTGTCGTCCAATGCCGAATGGCTGATCGTGCCCGACTCGATGCTGAGTGGCAAGATTCCCAACTACTACCACATGGTGTGGGTCGTGAACTCACCGCTGGTGGTAACCCCCAACACGACCGGCAAGATGCGCACGGCACAACTGACGGTGCGTTGCTTCGGCGAAGACGACTGGGACCAGTCGTCCGTCGCCACCTATCATCAGTTGCATTGGCTCGACATCACCCATCCCTCGCCCAACTATGCCTACAAAGACGGGGCCATCACGGATGCAGCCTTTGTCATGACCGACTCGGCCACACAGGTGACGGATACACTGCGATTCAATGTTCATGGGAAGTGGACACTCACTGGAGGTGGCAACTTTGTGCATCCAGTAGTGGCCGAAGGTGAACCCGGAACACAAAAGGTGGGACTGGCCATTGACCCGAATCCCAATACCACCGAACGACAGGAACAGATGGTGCTCACCAGCAACGGCGTGAGCACAACCATAACCGTTAAGCAGGCTGGCAGAAAGGAGTCGGAGAAATGAAACGATTAGTCCTCATGGCAATGGGTCTCATGACCCTGGTCTCGATGGAGGCTGCCATTCCCGATTCAGTGTGGGTTCGACCCGCAGCCCTGCCCAGGGGCGGTGGTCTCATGTTGGAGTGGAGCAGCGACGGAGAACGTTGGCAGTCGGCCACCCAGGGGCGTATTCTGGGTAGCGACTACGGTCCTTGGGGCAGTCAGAAGAAACTCTTTGCCCCCAGTCTTGCACAACGCAGCGACGGACTTTTTGTACTGGCCTTTCAGGTCGACGACCGTTCCGAGCAGTTTGCCCTCTGCACGACACGCGACTTCATCCATTGGCGTCCTCAGGACTATCCCTATATGAAGGGTGCCGGGCAGTGCCTCGACCCGCAGGTCCGGTTCGACGGACAGGAGTGTGTGGTGACCTTCCGCAACCGGCAGGGCATGCACTTCCAGACACGCAGCACCGACCTCATCCACTTCACTGCCCCCCAGAGCATAGGAAACATCCTGACCGAGCCCTCGCGCATGCGTGTATCATATAATATGGTAAAGGCGTTGCGCGACCATCAGGTGGCCTTCGATGCCAAGTCTAAACTGGAGAACGAATTGGCTCGCGACAACGAATCGCGCTTTGCCAACCTGGGTCAGGTGAAGGCAGAGGTGGTTGTGGATGCTACCATGCCGAAGTCTATCAGCGATAAACTGATGGGTATCTTCTTCGAGGATATCAATTATGCAGCCGATGGCGGACTGAATGCACAGCTCGTGCAGAACGGTGACTTCGAATACGACCCGCACGACCGCATGGGCGACCAGAACTGGAATCGAATGACGGCCTGGAAGTTGGTGGGCGAGGGTGCTACCTTGGTAACCGATGCACACGGCGACTTCACGGGCATCAGCCAGAACAATCCGCATGCCGCAGGTCTCTTTGTGGAGCGCCCGGGTGCCTCGCTGCAAAACAGCGGCTGGGACGGCATCGCTGTGGAGAAGGGAAAAAAGTATGACCTCTCGCTCTGTCTTATGGGCGGCAAGGTGCGTGTGGCTCTGATGGAGGGCGACAAAACGCTGGCACAGACCACACTGACTGGCGGGCACAACAAGTGGAAGCGAGTGAAGGCCGTGTTGCGCCCGACCGCTTCGGCCACGAAGGCTGTGCTCGACATTCGTCCTCTGCAGACGGGCACGATGGGGCTGGACATGGTGTCGCTCCTTCCGCAGGATACCTACAAGGGACACGGGCTGCGCCGTGACTTGGCTGAGACGCTGGCAGCCTTGCATCCGCGATTCATGCGCTTTCCCGGTGGATGTGTGACGCATGGTGACGGCATCGGCAATATCTATAACTGGAAGGAGACCATTGGCCCACTGGAGGACCGCAAGCCCCTGCGCAATATTTGGGGCTACCACCAGAGTCGTCAGATGGGATTCTACGAGTTCTTCCAGATGTGCGAGGACATGGGCATGGAGCCCCTGCCCGTATTGGCGGCAGGTGTGCCTTGCCAAAACTCGAGTGACGGTGGCAACGGCCAGCAGGGCGGCATTCCGATGGAGGACATGCCGGCCTATGTGCAGGACGTGCTCGACCTCATTGAGTGGGCCAATGGCGATGCTTCCACCACATGGGGGCGCAAGCGTATTGCTCAGGGACACCGCAAGCCCTTCAACCTGAAGTATCTGGGTATCGGCAACGAGGACCTCATCAGTCCCACCTTTGAGGAGCGATACCTCATGATATGCCGGGCCGTGAAGGCAAAGTACCCCAACATTACGGTTTGTGGTACGGTAGGCCCCTTCTACTACGGCAGCGACTACGAGGAGGGATGGCGCATAGCCAACCGCAACGCCGACATTATCGACATGGTAGACGAACACTACTATCTGCCCCCTTCGTGGTACATCTATAACCAGGACTTCTACGACAACTACGACCGTCGTGGTCCCAAGGTGTACTTGGGCGAGTGGGCGGCTCACGTGCCCGGCCGCAGGTCGACCATCGAGACGGCTCTTTGTGAAGCACTGCACTACTGTTCGCTGGAGCGCAATGGCGACGTGGTTGAGATGTCGAGTTATGCTCCGCTCCTGGCCAAGGACGGACATACACAATGGAATCCCGACATGATATACTTCAACAATACGGAGGTGAAACCCACCGTGGGATACTACAGCCAGATGATGTGCGGGCAAAGTGCCGGCAACGAATATCTGCCCTCTACCATCCAGGCTGACAATCGTCAGACCGGAGTGGGAGAGCGCCTGGCCGTGAGCACGGTGCGCGATACCCGAACGGGGCGGACTTATCTGAAGCTGGTGAACGTGCTGAACCACGACGTCGAGGCTCACCTCACACTGAAGGGACTGCTCGCTGGCGAGAAGACGTGCAAACGCACGCTGCTGACGGGTGCCTACGACAGCACCACAGCTCGGCCCAAGACCGACGAAGTTCGTCTGTCTCCCGATTGTAAATATGTAATGCCGGCTTATTCGTTTACTCTGATTGCAATCGAATAATCGCTTGCGTAATTATATGGAGCAATAAACTATGACCAAGACACGAAAATTGTTTCTCATCTTCCTGCTGCTTGTCGTCTGTCTGGTGCTGGCAGTTCCCATGTCAGTGCTGAAGTCCAGCACGCGGTTTGGGGAGAATGAACGATACCTCTACATCTATCCCGGACAGACAACTGCCGACGTCAGACACATGCTTCAGGAACTGGGCGTACGCAGGATGACGGGTTTCACCTTGCTCGACAAAACGTTGGGATATAAGGTGCGCCCAGGTCGCTATCGCATCAATCGCGGCGACAGTATGCTCGAAATCTTCCGCCGTCTGCGCAACGGCCAGCAGGAACCTGTCCGACTGACTATTCCCTCCGTGCGTACAATGGACCGTCTGGCTGGCTATCTGGGTGACCATCTGATGTTGGATTCGGCCGAGGTGGCAACAGCCTTCCGCGACGCTGCATTCTGTGAGGCCTACGGCTACTCCGTTGAGACGCTGCCCGCACTCTTCATCCCCAATACTTATGAGGTGTACTGGACGCTTTCGCTGGAACAACTGATGGAACGTATGCAACGTGAGAACGATGCCTTTTGGACAAAGGAACGCTCCGACAAGGCGAAGGCCATGGGCATGACTCGTGAGGAGGTGGCAACGCTGGCCAGCATCGTAGACGAAGAGACGGCCAACAATGCCGAGAAACCTATGGTGGCTGGTATGTACGTGAAGCGACTGAGCATTGACATGCCCCTGCAGGCCGACCCCACAGTGAAGTTTGCCTTGGGCGATTTCGCTCTGCGCCGTATCTATCAGAAACACCTCACCGTAGACAGTCCCTACAACACCTATCGCAACACAGGCCTGCCCCCAGGCCCCATTCGCATCGCTTCGGTGGCAGGCATCGATGCAGTACTCAATCATGTTCCCCACGACTACATCTACATGTGTGCCAAGGAGGACTTCTCGGGTACCCACAACTTTGCCAAGACCTATTCCGAGCATCTGAAGAATGCCCTCCGATATACCCAAGCCCTGAACCAAAGGAACATCAAGTAATTCACCATTTAGCCATTAAACATCTATGAAACGCATACTCACATTCCTCACTTTCTCATTTTCTCAGTTCCTCCTTTCTGCATACGCTCAGAGCATCACTCTCAACCTGCGCGACAGTCTGGATCGCCCCGACTACTATACTTCCGTTCAGGTGCCAGACGGTAACTATCGCGTCACCGTAACCCTGGGTCATAAGAAACGCCCGGGCAGCACCACGGTGCGAGCCGAGAGTCGTCGCCTCTTCATCGAGAATGAAGCCACAAAGAAGGGAGAAACGAAAACCATTTCCTTTCTGGTGAACAAGCGTACGCCCCGAATCAACGACAAGGAGAATGTGCGCATCAAGGAACGCGAACGCACCAAGCTGAACTGGGACGACTTCTTGACCCTGGAGGTGACAGGCGACCGCCAGGTGGTGCAGCAGATAGTCATCGAACGCGATACCATTGCTCCCACCGTATTCCTCTGCGGCAACAGCACCGTCGTAGACCAGGACGATGAGCCCTGGGCATCGTGGGGGCAGATGGTCACCCGGTGGTTTACCGATAAGGTTTGCTTCTGCAACCTGGCTGAGAGCGGCGAGACCGCCAGTACGTTCATCGGTGCAGGGCGACTGAAGAAGGGACTGTCGATGATGAAGCGCGGCGACTACATCATCATGGAGTTTGGACACAATGACCAGAAGCAAAAGACACCGGGCTCGGGTGCTTACTACAACTTTGCTACAGCTCTGAAGACCTTTGTTGACGAAGCCCGCCAGCGTGGAGCTACCCCCATCTTTGTCACCCCCACACAGCGCCGCAGTTTTGATAAGGACGGACGCATCCGCGAGACCCATGCCGACTATCCCGAGGCCATGGCTTGGGTGGCAAAGCGAGAGGGCTGTACGCTCATCGACCTGCATCAGATGACGCGTGAACTCTTTGAGGCTATGGGTGAGGAAGGTTCGAAGCGTGCCTTTGTTCACTATCCCGCAGGTTCGTATCCCGGACAGACAAAGGCCTTTGCCGACAACACCCACTTCAATCCCTATGGCGCCTATCAGATAGCCAAGTGCGTCATCGAGGGACTCATAGCCCAAGGCGTTCCCTTCGTTCAGTATCTGCGTCCTGAATATCCGCGTGGCTACAATCCTGCACATCCTGATGCCATTGAGTCGTTCCACTGGACCGACAGCAAGCATGTAGACCTGGTGAAACCCGACGGCAATTAATCAGAAACTGGTTGACCATGAATTACACGAATAGCACGAATTACTCTAATTTATACGAATCCTAATTACACGAATTAAAAGGATTAAACGAATTACACGAATTTCACGAAATCTTCCTGGCAGTCACTTGGCCAAGGCTATTCGTGAAATTCGTGTAATTCGATGTTTATAGGCTTATGTAACCCGTTGTTTATAAGTTCGTGTAATTCGTAGTCCTCCTTGGAGTTTTACTTTTGTCCCAACCAGCGTT
The DNA here is from genome assembly GCA_946626595.1 of uncultured Prevotellaceae bacterium. GTDB lineage: Bacteria > Bacteroidota > Bacteroidia > Bacteroidales > Bacteroidaceae > Physcousia. The sequence continues at coordinate 24,325 of CAMOUQ010000007.1, forward strand.
CGAGCCACTGGAAGTAGGTGCGCTGCCAGAGTATGCCGTTCTGAGGTTTCAGCACCCAGTGGTTCTCGTCGGGGAAGATGAGAAGCTGTGCCTCGATGCCACGCATTCGGGCTGCGTTGAAGGCCGACATGCCTTGAGTGGCATTGATGCGGTAGTCCTTCTCGCCGTGAATGCAGAGTATGGGTGTGTCCCACTTGTCGACGAAGCGGTGGGGCGAGTTGTCGTAGGTCTTGGCAGCCCGTGCGGTGCGGTCCTTGTTCCAGTAGGCATCGTCGTATTCCCAGTTAGAGAACCAGTTCTCCTCGGTCTCGGTGTACATAGCCTCGAGGTTGAAGGCACCGTCGTGGGCAATGAAGCACTTGAATCGTCCGTCGTGGTGACCGGCCAGATAGTAGACTGAGAAACCACCGAAGGATGCACCTACGGCACCCATGCGGTCCTTGTCGACATAGGGCAGATTGGCTGCAGCATCGTCGATGGCTGCCAGATAGTCCTGCATGCACTGGCCAGTCCAGTCACCCGAGATTTGCTCTTGCCAAGCCAAGCCGAAGCCGGGCAGGCCGTGACGGTTGGGGGCAATGACTACGTAGCCCTGGGCGGCCATTATCATGAAGTTCCAGCGGTACGACCAGAACTGCGAAACTGGGCTCTGCGGTCCACCTTCGCAGAAGAGCAGGGTGGGGTACTTCTTCGAGGGGTCGAAGTGGGGCGGCTTGATAATCCAGTAGTGCATATCCTCACCCGTCGTGGTCTTTATCCAACGCGGTTCGGATGAGCCGGCTGCTATCTGTGAGAGGATGTGGTCGTTCTCGTGGGTCACCTGCTTGATGTCGGCGACGGTGTCATTTCCGACAGTGCAGAGATAGAGGTCGGCAGGGTGCATGTAGTCGTGGCGTTCCAGGAGGAGAGATACTCCATTGCCTGCTTCGTCCGAAGCGGCGGGAACGAGTTGCAGCGAACCGAAGTCGGCCTGGTAGTTGCTCAGCTGCTTAACGTTGCCCTCCAGGTCTGTGCGATACAGATTCTCCGTAGCGTGCCAAACGCCTAAGAAGTAGAGCGTCTTGCTATCCGAAGCCCAGCAGAAGTCGTCGACGTTAGAGTCGAACGTCTCCGTGACGTATTGCTTGGTGTCCTGTTGAAGGTCGTAGATGCACAGACGCATACGGTCGGCCTCGTAGCCGTCGCGCTCCATAGAAGTCCAAGCGACGTAGCGGCCATCGGGCGAGAACTTGGGGTTCTGGTCGTAACCAACGTTGCGGTCCTTCAGGTCTACGTCGGTGTTTACGTATTGGTCTTTGAGTGTCTTGGTCGGGTCGAGCAGGTTGTCACACTCGTATGGCAGACATCCGTCGGGCACGACGCCAAACTCACTGCAGTCCTTGCAAAGATTCACAGTGTTGTCGAGGCTTCCGCTTTCCACATCATAGAGGAAGATGTCGCTGTCGGTGCTTACGCTATATGCCAATCCAGTCTTTGTTCGGCATGTGAATGCAATGTGTTTTGAGTCGGGACTCCATGCCAGTTGCTCTACGCCGCCAAAGGGCTCCATGGGGCACTCGTAGGGCTGCCCCTCCAGAATATCCTTTTCCTCATTCGTTTCCAGATTGAGCACGAAGGGGTGGGGGATGCTCTCAACGTAGTGGTCCCAGTGGCGATACATGAGGTCGTTGACGACGCGGCCAGTGGATTTAGGCAGGTCGGCAGGGCGTTCGGCTATGATGTCGTGGAACGGCACCTGCTTTATGATTATAACTCTCTTCTGGTCGGGCGAGAAGAGAAAACCCTCCACCTCACCGTCAGTCTTTGTCAACTGCTTGCGGGCCTTTCCCTTCGCATTCATGGTCCATACGTCGCCCTTGCAGGCAAAAGCCAGTTTGTCGTTGGAAAGCCATACGGGGTCGCTGCCGAGTCCGAGCAGGGTGCCGTCCTTCTCTCCATTCAGGGGGGCAACATAGATGACAGCATTGCTGCGGTTCTCTTCCACACTGTAGTAGCTGACCTGATAGGCCACCTGCTTGCCGTCGGGCGACAGACTGTATGCACCTATGCGGCCCATGGCCCAGAGGGCTTCGGGAGTCATGACATCACTCTCCAGCTGGATGTCGCTACGCAGGATTAATTTCTCGTCTTCTTTAGTACAGGATGCCATGATGCTCACTGCTAAAAGGATAAGGGTTTTAAATGTTTTCACGATACCTCTATTTAGTATTAATATGCAATTCTCTCATCCCCCCACTTTGGGGTAGGCTTATTTCTTCCGCACAGGGTCGCAGGTGAGCCCGCAGCCGAGTTTCTTGAATATCTTGCGGTCCACCTCGCTGAGCATGACGGTGGAGTGAACCTGGCAGCCTCGCAGTTGCGGCAACTGTTCGAGAGCCTTGCGGCACTGTTCGTCGTCCTTCGACAGGACGCTCAGGGCCACCAGTACCTCGTCGGTATGCAGTCGCGGGTTCTTGCCACCCAGGTATTCCGTCTTGGTCTTCTGCACGGGTTCTATCAGACTTTGGGGTATGAGCTTAACCTCGTGGTCGATGTTGGCCAGATGTTTCGTGGCATTAAGCAGCAGGGCGGCGCTGCATCCAAGCAGGGGAGACGACTTGGCCGTGATGATGGTGCCATCCTCCAGTTCGATGGCAGCAGAGGAGTGGCCGGTTTCTATCTTGCGCTCGTAGGCTGCCGTAGTGACGCGGCGGAATGCAGTGGATATCTTGGCTTGGTTGAAGAGCAGGCGTATCTTGCTCACCTCCTTCTCGTTGTCCTCGCCGCGTGCCATTTTGTTTGTGGCATCGTAGTATCGGCGAATAATCTCGTCTTTCGATGCCTGACTGCATACGTCGTCGTCCGAGATGCAGAAGCCCACCATGTTTACACCCATGTCCGTGGGCGACTTGTAGGGATTCTCGCCATAGATGCCCTCGAAGAGTGCATTCAGGACGGGGAATATCTCGATGTCGCGGTTGTAGTTGACGGCCGTCTTGCCGTAGGCCTCCAGGTGGAACGGGTCTATCATGTTCACGTCGTTGAGGTCGGCCGTTGCAGCCTCGTAGGCGATGTTGACGGGATGCTTCAGGGGGAGGTTCCATACGGGGAAGGTCTCGAACTTGGCATATCCGGCCCTGACGCCGCGCTTGTTCTCGTTGTACAGCTGCGAGAGGCAGACAGCCATCTTGCCACTGCCGGGGCCTGGTGCCGTGATGATGACCAGTTCGCGGCTGGTCTCCACGTAGTCGTTCTTGCCAAAGCCCTCGTCGCTGGCGATGAGGTCGACGCTGTGGGGATAGCCGTCGATGAGGTAGTGGACGTAGGAGCGTATGCCCATGCGTTCCAGACGGTGGCGGAATTGGTCGGCGGCGTGCTGACCGTTATAGTGTGTGATGACCACCGAACCTACCATGAAGTCGCGATCCATGAATTCCTCCCTCAGGCGGAGCACGTCTTCGTCGTAGGTGATGCCCAGGTCGGCGCGAACCTTGTTCTTCTCGATGTCCTCGGCCGATACGACGATGACTATCTCCAGCTGGTCCTTGAGCTGGGCGAACATGCGCAACTTGCTGTCGGGCTTGAAGCCGGGCAGCACGCGAGAGGCATGATGGTCGTCGAACAGCTTGCCTCCCAGTTCCAGATATAGTTTGCCGTCGAACTGGGCTATGCGTTCGCGGATGTGCTCGCTCTGTATCTTCAGGTATTTATCGTTGTCAAATCCTATCTTCATCTTGTCTATCTACGATTTACGTTTTCAAATTATCGGTTGCGCATCTTTTGCTGTTCCTCGGCCATCTTCTGCATGGCCTCCAGGCGTGCAGCCAGACCTCCCATCTTCTTGGGGTCGTTGGCGTGGCGGTTCTTGTAGTCAATCAGTTGCTGGCGCAACTTGTCGTCGTCGGTGAAGCGGCGCAGGCCCCACATGATGAGGATGGTGGTCAGTCCGGAGAGAAAGTAGTAGTAGGAGAGACCCGACGAATAGTCGTTGAAGATGAAGAAGAAGGCAACGGGCATGATGACCATCATCCACTGCATCATCTTCATCTGTGCCTGCTGCTCCTGGCTCATCATGGCGTTGGACTGCTGCTGCCGCATGGAAATCCAGGTGTTGATGATGTTGGTGACAGAGAAGAGGAGGCAGAAGATGCTGATGTGGTCGCCAATGAGCCAGATGTCCTTCGACCAGCGGATGAGGTCGTCGTAGGCCGAGAGGTCGTCGGCCCAGAGGAAACTCTCGCCGCGCAGTTCGATGGCGTTGGGGATGAAGTTGAAGAGGGCAATCCAGATGGGCATCTGGATGAGTGCGGGCAGACAGCCGCCCATGGGCGAGACGCCGTATTGCGAATAGAGCGACATCATCTCCTGCTGCTTCTTCATGGCATCCTCCTGCTTGGGATACTTGGCATTCAGCTTGTCGATTTCGGGCTTCAGCACGCGCATGCGGGCCGAGGCCAGATAGCTCTTCTTGGTGGCGGGGTAGACGAGGGCCTTGACGATGAGCGTGAGCAAGAGGAGCACGATGCCCATGTTCAGACCGAAGCCCGTGAGCCAGTCGAAGAGGTAGAGGATGAAGAAACGATTGATCCACTTCACGATAGGCCAGCCGAAGTAAACCAGGTTCTGGAGTTTCAGGTTCTTGTCCGAGAGGCTCAGTCGGTTGGTAGCCTTCAGGGTGTGGAAGTCGTTGGGGCCCAGGTAGAACTGCAGTTCGGTGGGTTGCTTGCCCGTGGGGTCGAACTGGGTCTGCATCTGTGCCGAGTAGAACTTCATGTATCCGCTGTTCTTCTCCTGCGGCGTGCTGGTGAGCGTGGCGTTGCGGAAGTCCTGGTGGGCAATGATGATGGAGGAGAAGAACTGGTCCTTGAAGTCAATCCAGTCGAGCGTCTTATCTATCTCCTTCGTCACATCCTTCATCTCGTCCAGCTTCTTCGTTCCCTTATCCTTTACTTTATAGGTGAGAGCGGCATAGCGGTTTTCGAAGGTTCCTCCCTTCTCCTGCTGGCGTATGCGGTTGGTCCAGGTCAGGTCGAGCGTCTTCATAGACGGGGCGAAGAGACTGCTGAGTCCCTCGCTCTCGACTATGCAGTCGAGCATGTACGACTCTTTAGTCAGGTGGTAACGAATCCTCAGTTCTCCGTTGCCGATGGCGGCCGACAGCGTCAGGCTGCTGTCCGTCTGTTCGGTGGGCTGGAAGTAGATTTCGTCGCTCACGATATTTTCGTTCTTGCCCTCCATAGCGTAGGCCAGGTGGCTGTCCTCCTTCGAGAGGAGCACGACGTTCTGCTTCTCCTGGTCCTTGTATTGCTTCAGCTGTGCGCTTTCCACCACGCCGCCCAGAGTGGAGATGCCCACCGAGAGCAAATCGTTCTGCAGCGTGATGGTCTGCTGGCTGCCCTGCCTGGCGGCAAAGAGTGCCGAAGTGCTGTCGGCGAAAGCCTTGGCCTTGGTCTTCTGTTCGGCTTTTATGGCCTCCTTGTCCAGTTTGGCCTGCATCTTGGCCTGCTCCACTTGGGCTATGCTGTCCTGGCGTTGCATTTCGGCCAGTTGCTCGGCACTGGGGCGGCTCCACCACGAGAAACCAATCAATACTATGGCAATGAGTACGAATCCTGTAATTGTGTTTTTGTCCATATCCTTTATTTAGTTTTTTTGATGTATACACGTATTTAAGGCGCAAAGATAAGCATTTATTTGCAAATTATTCGTATCTTTGCGCAAAATTATATTCACGATATGAAGAAATACTTATGGATGTTGCTGAGCCTGGTATTTACACCATGCCATGCACAAGAGTCTGTAACAGACAGTGTCGCAGGACGATATGCCGACGTTGTGGACAAATATAACCAGGCTCTGGGTAAGCTGGTGCAAGAGCGCGCGGAGACGAACGACGAGTTTCAGAAGAATCCCGAAAAGACGCAACTGAACCCTTACTTCTATCGCCTGATAACTCCTGCTGCCTACTACGGCCGCTCGACCCACCAGGTGATGGGCATCGACTGGACGCAGACGGGTGACGGACTCTTCCAGCAGTCGCCCACGTTGAACATGGCCGAGGCCACCGACTACGCCCTCGCCAACCTCTATTCGCGCAACCCCGGACTGGTGAGCTGGACGGAGGAGAGGCTGATGTCGGAGGCTGCCCTGCGCAAGGACATCAAGGCCCCGGTGAAGGCCGTAGAGTCGAAGTTGTCGGACAAGGCCGTTGTGGTAGACCTGGGGTCGGATGTGCCCGACAATGTAGCCATCGTGGCTAAGAAGCCAAACTTCTGGAAACTGAAGGGAAGCACATCGCTGCAGTTCACTCAGTCGTACTTCTCCGAAAACTGGTACCAAGGTGGCGAGAACAACTACGCCGGACTGGGCATGGTGACCCTGGAGGCCAACTACGACAACAAGCAGCGCGTACAGTGGGACAATAAGTTGGAACTGCAGCTCGGATTCCAGACGGCGCAGAGCGACACCTGCCACACCTTCCGCGTGACGAGCAACCTCATGCGTCTGACCTCGAAGATTGGTTACAAGGCCGCCAAGAACTGGTTCTATACGGCTCAGGCAATGGCCTACACACAGCTGTACCCCAACTACGAGAAGAACTCCGACAAGGTGATTGCCGACTTCACGTCGCCTTTCTACTTCAACCTCTCTGTCGGTATCGACTATAAGCTGAAGAAGGACCGATTCGACCTCTCCGTCTACCTTTCTCCCGTGGCCTACAACATGTGTTGGGTGGACCGCAGCAAGTACGACATACGTCCGCGCTACGGTATGGAGAAGCGCGACGACGGAACCTTCCGCAGCACGTATCACAAGTATGGTCCCAGTGTGACGGTGAACACCAAGGTGAAGATTATGAAGAACGTAAGCTGGACGAGCCGCTTCTACGTCTTCGGTAACATCTTCGACAACAAGCAGGACATGTACGTCAACGTCGAATGGGAAAACACCTTCGACTTCACCATCAACAAGTATCTCTCTGCCAAGTTCTTCTTCTATCCCAAGTTCGACAACAGCAGCGACAAGTACAAGAAGGGTCGCCACTACTTCATGCTGAAGGAATGGCTCAGCCTGGGTCTGAACTACAACTTCTGACCCGGGCCGGGGCTCAAGGCCGGGCCTCTTCCCGATACGAATTGTTGATTTCCTCGATGTAGCTGAGCACTTCGTCGCGACCATCGCCGGTCTCGGCACTCGTCACAAAATAGGGGGGCAGTTCTTCCCACTGCTCCTCTAATTTATTTATAAACGTGCGCACGTTGGTGAGTGTCTTGGCCCGGCTCTGCTTGTCGGCCTTCGTGAAGACGATGCAGAAGGGTATTCCGTTCTCACCCAGCCACTCGATAAACTTCAGGTCGATGCGCTGCGGCTCCAGTCGGCTGTCGATGAGCACAAACAGATTGGCCATCTGCATGCGGCCCAATATGTAGCGCCGAATCATTTCCACCAGCTTGTCCTGCTCCTTTTTGCTGCGTTTGGCATACCCGTAGCCAGGCAGGTCCACAATGTACCATTTGTCGTTAACCATGAAATGGTTGATGAGCATCGTCTTGCCCGGCATCGATGAGGTCTTGGCCAGGCCCTTCCTGCCGGTCAGCATGTTGATGAGGCTCGACTTCCCCACATTGCTCCTTCCGATGAAGGCATACTCAAATTCCTTGCTCTGAGGACATTGGGTGACGTCAGCACTGCTGATGGCAAATTCGGCTTTCTTGATAATCATGTTTTTCTCGTTTTGCGTGCAAAGATACAACGAAGGATTTTAATATGCAAACGGAAGGTCTTTTTTCGGTTAAAATAATATCTAAAACAATAACGTTCATGTTCAAATTTACGTTATTCGCAATGTTGATGAGAAAATAATTGCACTGAAATACCATAACTTAGAAAAGTTTTTATACCTTTGCGCCAAGGACAAGAAAACTCACCCCGATGAAACGAAAAATCAAGAACACCGAGGCGGTTAGGAATTTAAATCTGGCTGCAGAGAATTTATCGAATCCCCTGGTCGGATTTACCGATGGGGGCGACTTCGCAGTTTCTAAACACATCGGCGACATTGTGGGTGACGACGTCATACGCTTGCAGATGAATCTCATCATTCTCTGCTCCAAAGGCACCCTCCGCGTGGCCCTCAACGGAAAGGAGATAGAGATCAGTGCCAACGAGGTTCTTGTCTGTCCTGCCAATGCGCTGTTTGTCAAGTATGATCAGAGTGCCGACTGCGAGCTGAAGACCATGAGCCTCTCCGACAGGCTCATCTATACCATGCTGGGCAACCGCCTGGACGTGTGGATAAAGAACGTCTACATCGACAACGTCTACAAGCTGTCGCTGACGGAATCCGAAACTCGCCGCATGGCCCTCTATAGCCAGCTGAGCCATTCCATCATCGAGGATGCCGACATCGAGTACCGTTCCGACCTGGTGCGCACGCAGCTCGAGGCCCTCATGCTTGAACTCTGCGGGCGCCTGGCCACGCTGTCCGGACAGCAGAAGACCAAGTCGTCCTACTCCAAGGTACTCTTCTACAAGTTCCTCACGGCCCTGTCTTCGGCAACCGTCAAGCGCAAGCCCGTCATGGCCTACGCCAGCGAACTGGCCATCACGCCCAAGTACCTCTCCTTCATCTGCTTCAAGTACAGCGGATGCACGGCACTGGAGTGGATTGACAAGTTCGTGATGGAGGATGCCCGCTACTACCTGAAGACGACCAACATGTCCATCAAGGAGATAGCCACTCGCCTCGGCTTCCCCAACAATTCGTTCTTCGGGCGCTACATTGTTCGCCATGTAGGCATGTCGCCCATCAACTATCGTCGTTCGCTCAAGAGCTAATCCCCCCATTTTCCTCCCTTATATATGGTCCTCGCCCAGGCATAGTATCGCCTGGGCTCCAACCTTACTATTGTCTCGGCTCCAACCTTAGTATTGTCTGAGCTCCAACCTTAGTATTGTCTGAGCCCCGTCGACGTATTGTCTGATTTGGGGTGATACGGAGCCTCGGCGCAAGCAATACTGAAAGTTTCAGAAAAGTATTGCGTCTTCCGCTTTGCTTTTTCAATCTTTTTTTATAAATTTGCACTGCTTTTATGCGCCTATGAGATATATATACATTATTATATTAGCTATAGCGAGCCTCTTTGCGGCCCAGTCGGCGTGCGCCTACACCCTGGTGATAGACGCAGGTCACGGTGGTAAGGACGCCGGAGCGCTCGGCTTCATCTCGAAAGAGAAAAACATCAACCTGGCCGTAGCCTTAGCCTTCGGCAAACTGGTGGAGCAGAACTGTCCCGACGTGAAGGTGGTATACACGCGCAAGACCGACGTCTTCGTGGAACTCGACGAACGTGCCAACATTGCCAACCGCAAGAAGGCCGACCTCTTCATCAGCATACACACCAACAGCACGGCTGCCGGCAAGGCGGGAACTCAGGCACGAGGCACCGAGACCTACACCCTGGGTATGCACAACGCAGCTGCCAATCTGGCTGTGGCCATGCGCGAAAACTCCGTCATCACCCTCGAGAGCAACTACGAGGAGAAGTACGAGGGATTCGACCCACACTCCAGCGAGAGCTACATCATATTCGAACTCATGCAGGACACCAACATGAAGCAGAGCGTCGAACTGGCCGGACTCATCCAGAAGCAGTTCGCCTCCTATGCCGGGCGTGTCAACCGCGGAGTGCATCAGGCCGGACTGCTCGTCCTGCGCAACACGTCCATGCCGGGCGTGCTCGTAGAATTGGGATACATCAACAACAAGGTCGAGGAGGCCTTCCTCAATACCTCCGATGGCGTGGCCAAACTGAGCCGGGCCATCTTCAACGCCTTCAAGACCTATTATAAAAAGAAGTAAAACACGTAGAGATAGATGAGACGCGAATTCAAAATAGGGATTACGGGCATCATAGCCCTGATTATACTCTTCTTCGGAATGAAGTTCCTCAAGGGGATGAAACTCTTCGACGGCAACGTCAGCTACTTCCTGTCGTTCAAGGATGCGAAGGGATTGTCAAAGAGCAGCACCGTATATGCCGACGGTTTCGACATCGGCATTGTGAAGAACGTCGTTTACGACTACGACCATCCCGGCAACGTGGTGGTGGAAATCAGTGTGAACAAGAACGTGAAGATACCCCACGGCACCATTGCCCAGCTGGACGAAGCCGTCCTGGGAGGCTGCACACTGAATATGACCATGGGCCCCAATCCGACCGACCGCTACATGCCCGGCGACACCATCGTGGGACAGGCTGCCAACGGACTCATGTCGGCTGCTGCCGACGTCATGCCCAAGGTGGAGCAGGTCTTGGCGCACGTGGATTCGCTCATACAGACGCTGAACGCCCTGGCCAACAATCCCAACCTGGTGCAGATACTGGCCAACGCCGAACAGGTTTCGGCCAACCTCAACGAAAGCAGCCAACAGCTCAACAAACTCCTCGAGAAGGACATACCGCAGATGGCTAAGACCTTCAACCAGGCCGGAGAGAATGCCGTGACGCTGACCAACAACCTGGCACAGCTCGACCTGCAGCCCACCCTGAACCGCGTCAACCAGACCATCGACCAGGTGCAGCAGGCTACGCTCAAGCTCAATGCCACCGACAACAGTCTGGGACTGCTCCTCAACGATACAGCCCTGTACGGCAACCTCAACACTACGGTGAACAGTGCCACCAACCTCTTGCAGGACCTCAAGGAAAACCCACACAGATACGTACACTTCTCCCTCATCGGGAAGAAGGCAAAGTAAGAGCATAGGATAGCTCTTTAACTTACAAAACCGACACCATTGGCAAAAGAAAATACACAGTGGCAGCGTTGCCTTGCTTACTTCAAGGCAAACGTTAATGCGCAGGAGTTCCAAACGTGGTTCCTGCCCACTGAGTTCGTATCCTACGACAACGATACGAAGGAACTGCTGCTTGCTGTGCCCAGCAACTACTTCTTCGAGATGCTCGACGGGCAGTTCAAACTGCTGGTTTACAACGTCGTGCGGCGCAACTTCGACAAGGCTACGCGTATCATGTATCGCATACGCACCGACAGTGCCAACGACATCTCGATGGATGTAGAAGGTTCGCCCACTGCTGCAAAACTCGTCAACTACAAGGACGACAAACTGCGCCCCATGCGCAAGGCGCCTGCCGATGACCTCGACTCGCAGCTGAACACCGAATATCGCTTCGAGAACTTCATCGAGGGCGACAGCAACAAGCTGCCCCGTTCCGTTGGTCAGAGCATTGCCGAGAATCCCAAGCAGTCGACATTCAACCCGCTCTTCATCTATGGCAGCTCCGGTGTGGGCAAGACGCACCTGCTCAACGCCATCGGTACGCGCATCAAGGAACTCTATCCCAGTCGGCGTGTCCTCTACGTCGGTGCACATCAGTTCACCTATCAGTACACCCACGCCTCCGTCGACAATCATCGCAACGACTTCATACAGTTCTATCAGACGATAGACGTACTCATCATCGACGACATACAGGAACTGGCCGGACAGGCCAAGACACAGTTGGCCTTCTTCCACATCTTCAACCATCTGCGCCTGAACGGTAAACAGATTATCCTGGCCAGCGACCGCCCGCCTGCAGCCATGCAGGGCATGGAGGAACGCCTGCTGACCCGCTTCAAGTGGGGACTAATGGCTGAGTTGGAAAAGCCCAGCCAGGAACTCTGCCGGAAGATATTGGTGAGCAAGATGCGCCGTGATGGTCTGGACATTCCGGATGACGTGATAGACTACATCACACAGAATGTCGATGGCAGCGTGCGCGACCTGGAGGGTATCGTCAATGCCCTGATGGCGCATGCCGTCGTCTACAACACCGAGATTAACCTCGAGGTGGCTCAACAGATAGTGCGGCGCACCGTGAAGCGTCAGGCACACACCATGACGATAGAGGACATCATCGATGCCTGCTGCACGCTGTGGCAGGTGACTCAGGACGACGTCTTCTCACAGAGCCGCAAGGCCAATATCGTCCTGGTGCGTCAGACCATCATGTATCTGGCCCAGCGCCATACGAAACTCTCCACCAGCAAGATTGGTCTGCTCGTGGGAGGGCGCAATCATGCCACCGTGCTCCACGCAATAGCTCAGGTCAAGAATCGCCTGGCCACGACTCCCGTCTATGCCCAGCAGGTGGCGGAGGTCGAGAATCAGCTGCGTAGCCGAAAGTGATCGGAAGCAGCTACTCCCCGTAACTTGAAGTTATAGGTATCCCGAAACTTTAGGATATAGATAAAAAAAAAGGCCCTGCCAACATTGCGTTGACAGGGCCGGATGTTATTGTCTTCAGTAAGAAACCGAGCGAGGTAATTACTTCTTGCCGCCACCCCAGAAGTCCTCTTCGGCCTTCTGCTTGGCGATGTAAGCGTCGTATGCAGCCTTGGCACGAGCATTGGCGGCAGCATTGGCCTGCACCTCTCTGATCTTTGAAGACAGACGGTTAGCAGCACCGCTGACGGTGATGTCGGCAGCCGAAGCCTGGTCGCAGTAGGTCAGAGCCTGAGAGTACTGGCCCAGAGCCGTGTAGACGGCAGCCTTCTGCATTTTGGCACGTCCGGCCAGGTCGTTGTTGTAGGCAATAGCCTTGTCGAGGTATACCAGGGCGCCGGTGTATTGCTTGCTGTTGATCAGGCTGCTGGCAATGACGAGGGAGATGCGTCCGCGAGTGGCATCCGTCTGGCAGAGTTCGATGGCCTTCTCGTAGTACTTCAGCATATCCTGCATCTTGCCCTGCTGCTTGCTCCAGCTGGCCATACCGATGGCCGACTCGTAGGTGGGTTCAATCTGGTAGGCGTATTCGGCAGCCTTGTAGTAGACCTCAGTGTCGTCGCACTCGTTGGCAGACAGAACCGTCATGGCAGAGCGCAGATAGTTCAGGTTGTCCTTGTTGGCCTCCACCTTCGGGGTGAACATGGCGATGAGCTGTTCGCGGTTGGCGGCGCCGGATTCAGCAAACACCTGCTCGATGACAGCCAGGGGGCGGTCATATTCGTTGACGATGGCCTGAGCACGTTCGGGGTCGGTTTCTTCCTTAGCCAGCTGCAGCATCTTCTCGCACACTTCCTTCGTCTCGAGGTAGTCGTTGAGGAACTGTTCGCGATAGTAGTCGTTGCTCACCTTGTAGAGCTCGTGGCTGACGGAGAAGAAATACTGTATGTATGCGCCCTTCACCTCACGGCCGCCTTCTTCGTTGATGGCCTTGATGCCCTTGGCGTACATGTCGTAAATCTTGTTGTAGGTGTACTCGTTGCCATCCACGCCGTAGCCATAGATGTGGTAGTAGTTGGCCTTGGCAATGAGCACGTCGCCCTCGGTGGCACGTCCGCGCTTGCCTTCGGGGATGGAGGCGTTGAGGTACTTCAGGTACTTCAGACGTGTGTCGAAGAGGCTCATCAGTTCGTCCAGATATTGCTTCTTCTTCGTGGCGTCGGTCTCGGCCTTGATGAGTTCACCCAGCATGACGGCTCCGCGTGCATAGATGCTGACAGTGGCGATGGGAGCGTTACTGATGAGCCATTTCCAGTTCTCGTACATCTCCATCCAGTTTTGGCTGGCATAGTGCATCTGCATCATCGTGACATATCCGCTGACGGCTTTTCCGGGATTCTCCACAGGTTCGCTTCCGATGTAGGCAATCTCCCAGCGCTTCTCGTCGTTGGTGAAATCGGTGTTACCGTCATACTTCTCATACTGTGCATAGGTGGGCAGCGCAGCGGCAGCCAGGCCTATAGCGAGTGCAAACTTCTTAATTTTCATCATTATTCTTGTTGTTGTTTGGTTATCGTTAATGTTTTCTTAGTGCAAAATTATAAATAATATTACTATTAAGGATAATTTATTTCGTTAAATAAGGTTATAAAGTATAAAATTAATAGTGGTCGTAGTGTGTAATCTCAGGTTTTCCGCTTGTGCGGGCTGAATAATCTTCGCACAGGCGTTTCGCCTCGGCCACGAATTTCTCGTTGTGCACGGTGCACTGGCAGATGATGGGATTGCGGAACCATTGCATGTATTCCCCATGTCGGCACTCTATGCAGCGCACCATACCTTTATTGCGTTCGGCCATAGTGAATATCCTTGGTTATGAAGTTTTGTGGGTTACCCGAACTTGATGAGTTGGTTCAGGCGGTTGCGGAGGATGAGCGAGTCGCGGTTCAGCGTTACGATTTCCATCGTGTCTACGCGGTTCGCGGTTCCATACTCCAGTTGCTGTGTGCTGGTGAGCATGATGCGTCCGTTCCAGAGTTGCCAAGCGCGGTAGGGGAGGTCCTGACTTGTGATGGAACCGTCCTTCTCTATCTGCATCTCCCCCTTATCGGCTTGCCACTTGCGCATCAGCTGGCTCGCGTTGATGGCTGTGAGCAGGCTCTCGCCGTCGGCTGCCAGCGTGACGGCAAACTGGTCTTTCAGGTTGCGAATCTCGCCCATCAGTTGTCCGTCTTCGCCTGTGTACTGGTTGGTACGGTATATCTCCAGCGTGTCGCCTCTGTCGGTGATAAACTGCAGCGTGCTCATTCCCGTGTCCTCGCCCAGATGTCCCCACAGTGTGGAGTCGGGTATGAGGGCCACTTCCACCGTGTCCTCCTGCACCTCCTCCTGGGGGGCTGCTTTCTGCGTCGGCTTGCACCCAGCAAGGGTGCCCAGCACGAGAATGGCTATCAGATAGCGTGTTTTTTTCATTTCATTTTCCTAATTGAGTACAAAGATACTGCAAACCGAGCAAAATGCCAAACAAAGTCCTTCCTTTTTATACTTATATATATAAAGAAGGGGATGTGTCACGATACTGACACATCCCCATTCGTTACCTTCTATGTGTTGCGATTATTTGCTTGCAGGCTTCTTGGCAGCGGGCTCCTTGGCTGGAGCCTTAGCCTTTGGCTCTGCCTTCTTTGCTTCGGCCTTCTTGGGCTCAGCCTTGGCCTTTGGCTCTGCCTTCTTTGCTTCGGCCTTCTTAGTCTCTGCCTTCTTGGCAACGGGCTTCTTGATAACAGTCTTGGGCTCCTCGGCCACCTTCTTTATGGGGTCGGCCTCGTCGGGTGCGGGCTCGTACTTCTCGAGTCGTGCGCGCAGTCGGCTGATTTCGTTGTCCTTGACGGCAATTTCCTGGCCCTGATTGTGGATGGTGGTGTAGAGGGCGTTCAGTTCGTCGCTTTCCACATCCATGGGGAAGAGGTCCTGTACGCGTTTGATGAAGTCGCCCAGGATGTTCATGTAGTTGGTGAAGGCGTCGTAGGGCGAATCATAGAAACCGCGGAACATGCCTACGGAGGCAGGCTTTGTCGTCATGTAGCGGAAGTTGTTGGAGGCCTGTATGCGGTCCCAGTCCTGCTTGATGCGGCGGTCCTTGCATGCCAGTATGCGGTCGGCCTCCTGATAGAGTTTGTTGAAAGCCTCGCGCTGCATGCCGTTACCCAGCCAGCATGAGGTGTCGCGCTCTTCGTCGTTCCAGCTGATGGGGTAGGGTACCTCCATCGGACTTACCGACTTTGTCTTGCCGATAATCTCGCTGGGCGTAGCGAATACGATGCCTCGCTGCTTGGCAACGGCGGGCAGAGCCTTCAGGAACTCGAGGATGTTGCTCGAGAGGGGTTGGAAGATGCCCAGTGCACAGAGCTCCATGAAGATGTTCACCACCTGCTCGTCCTCGGGCAGCGAGGCAATCCAGTCGGCATACTTGTCGGCAAACAGGGGGAACTCGTTCCACGACGAATCGCTGAAGCGCAGAGATATGTCGTCGGAGAGTTTATAGTCGCGCAAGAGAAGCTTGACGTTGGGGTCCATGGCGCAGTGGTAGATGAAGTGCGGGCTCTTCCATCCCAAGATGTGCTTGGCTCCCTCGGCTATCATTCCCTTGAAGCCCATACGTCCGGCCAGCGAACCGATTTCGTCGCTGTAGATGAGGGACGAGTTGCGCAGCACCTTGGGAGTCTGTCCGAAGAGTTCCTTGATCTTCTTGGCCTGGCGCTTGGTTTCCTCGATGAAGACCTCCTCGTTGGCCAGCGACGACAAGCCGTGACTGTAGGGCTCGGCCAGAAATTCCACACAACCCGTCTCGGCCAGCTGCTGCAGCAGGTCGAGCACCTCGGGGGCATACACCTCCAGAAGTTCGATGGCAACGCCGGAGAGCGAGAAGGCCACCTTGAACTGCTTGCCATACATCTTGGTCATTTCCAGCATGGTGGTCAGAGCCGGTATGTAGCTCTTCTGTGCCGTTTCGGAGATGGCGCGTTCGTTTTCGTAGTCGTCATAATAATAGTGGTCGGTACCGATTTCGAAGAACCGATAACGCTTGAGATGCACAGGTTGGTGAATCTCAAAATATAAGCAAATTGTTTTCATATCATTATAATTTTTTTAATTCTATATTCCTTTATCTCTCAGGCATGATAGTCGTTGACGTCGAAATAGCCACGCTGAATGAGTTGTTCGTAGCACGAGCGGATGCGCACGGCCACCTTTTCCCAGGTGATGCCGTCTACCTCCTTCATGCCCTCTTCGGCCAGATACTTGTGCAGGGCGTCGTTGGTGCAGATGCTGTAGATGGCATCGGCCATAGCGTCGATGTCCCAGTAGTCGACCTTGATGACGTTCTGCAGTATTTCGCCGCAGCCCGACTGCTTCGAGATGATGCTGGGGCATCCGCATTGCATGGCCTCCAGCGGTGCGATGCCGAAGGGCTCGCTCACCGATGGCATGACGAAAACGTCGGAGCTCTTGTACATCTCATATACCTGCTTGCCGCGCTGGAAGCCCGGGAAGTGGCAGCGGTCTGCTATGCCGTAGGCAGCAGCCAGTTCTATCATGGCATTCATCATGTCGCCCGAACCGGCGAAGCAGAAGCGGATGTTGTGAGAGCGGTCGAGCACGCGCTTGGCAGCCTCGATGAAGTACTCGGGTCCCTTCTGCATGGTGATGCGTCCCAGGTAGGTGACCACCTTCTCGTCGGGTTTCTTGTTGGGCTCGATGGCCTGGTATTCCTCACTCAGGGGATATACGGCGTTGTGCATGGCTACGCACTTGCGTGGGTCCTGATGATACTGGTTGATGACGGTCTGCCGCGTGAGTTCCGACACGCACATGATGCAGTCGGCATGGTCCATACCATTCTTCTCGATGGAGTATACGGTGGGGTTGACCTTGCCGCGAGAACGGTCGAAGTCGGTGGCATGAACGTGGATGCACAGGGGCTTTCCGCTGACCATCTTGGCATGTACGCCGGCGGGATAGGTCAGCCAGTCGTGAGCGTGGATGACCTCAAACTGCTCTGAGCGAGCCAGTACGCCGGCAATGATGCTGAAGTTGTTGATTTCCTCGTGCAGGTTGCCGGGGTAGCCACCGGCGAAACCGATGCATCCCAGGTCGTCGAGTCCCTGCAGATAGTTGAAGTCGGCATACAGGTGGTCGCGGAATCGATAGTAGTCCTCAGCGGTGTGGCCTACGAAACGGTCCTTGATGTTGTCGTACTGGACGTCGCGCCAAACGACGGGCACCTGGCTCATGTTGATAATCTTGAGGAACTTTTCTTCCTCTCCCGTGGGTCGGGGCATGCAGAATGTGGTTTCCACATCGCCCTGCACGCTCAGTCCTTTGGTGATGCCGTAACTGGCAACGGCCAGTCCACCATAGATTTTAGGAGGGAACTCCCATCCGAACATTAAGACTTTCATAGTATGATGGCCTCCTTTCTTTAATATTCATTATATTTATCGAGCAACTTCACTACGCGCATGATGCCTGCCACGTTCATGGCAAACGAGATGGCGCCGCGCCCGTGGAATGGCGGGTTGCCGTCGAAAAGTTCGGGTATAGTGCCGATGCAGTGGTAGAAGAGTTCTTCTTCGTAGCCGACAAGCTGCCGCTCGATGAAGCTGACGCGGCTGCGGCCGAAGACGCGCAGGCAGGCTTCCATGTAGAATCCGGCCAGCCAGGGCCAAGCCGTACCCTGATGGTAGGCGTAGTCGCGCTGTGTCTGGGGGCCTACGTACATGGGGTTGTATGCGCCGCTCTTGGGCGAGAGGGAACGCAGTCCCTTCGGTGTGAGCAGTTCCTTGGTGCAGAAGTCGAGTACCGACTTCTTCTGCTTGGCATCCAGCGGGCTATAGTCGAATGCTACGGCGAAGACCATGTTGGGACGCACCTCCCACGACATCATATTGCCGTCGACGTAGTCGAGCAGGTAGCCATGTTCGTTGAGGAATACGTCTACGAAGCTCTCTCCGGCCTTCTTGGCCAGACCTTCGAGGGTAATCTCTGCCGTGTTGTCCTTGATTTGTCGGCAAATCTCAGCCCCGAACTTCAGGGCATTGTACCACAGGGCATTGAACTCTACGATGTATCCCGTGCGCGGAACGATGGGACGGCCATAGGACGAACTGTTCATCCACGTGATGGCCTTCTCCTTGCCGCCGGGGGCATAGATGAGTCCGTTGTTGTGGAGCTCGAGTCCGGGATGCTTTCCGGCGCGTATCCATTCCATCATGTCCTGCACCAGTTGGCCATATTTGTCGATGCACTTCTGCAGGCCCACAAACTTGGCATACTGCTGGATGCACCATACGGCCCACAGCAGCACGTCGGGCTGTTCCATCTCGTATATCTTCACGCCGATGACCTCGCCTGCCAAGAATTGGCGGATGGCCTTCTCTGCGGTCTGCATGACGAGTTCGAACTTCTCCACCTCGTTGTTGGTCAGTGTGAGTCCGGGCAGTGAGATGAACAAGTCGCGGGCGCGGCACTTGAACCAAGGATAACCGGCCAGCACGTAGTTGTCGCCATCGCGGTTGATGATGAACTGGTGGGCCGAGTTGACGAGATTATTATAGAAATTATCGCGCGGCGTGCGCACGTTGATTTCGAAGTTAGCCAGGTCGGCCAGTGTGGAAGTCTTGATTTCCGACAGGCCAGCGCTGAAGACAACGCTTTCGCCGTTCCGGATGTTGAATTCGAAGTAGCCCGGCACGTAGAGGTCTTCGTTGGTGGCATATCCGCGTTCTTGTTCCTTGGGATATTCCACGCCTCTGTACCAGTCGGGCTGGAAGACGAACTTGTTCTCCTTGTTCACCTGCATGTACAGGTCGGGATAGCCCGGATACATGCACGTCTTGATGCCGTTCTCCACCTCTTGGTAGTCGCGGTTGGCACGGCTGTTCTCGTGGGTGTACTCTCGCACGCTGCGGAAGGCCAGGAAGGGGCGCAGACGCAGTGTGGTCTCGCTGTGGGCATCGAGCAGTGTGTAGCGGATGATGAGCCGGTTCTCGAAGTGCTGGAACACCATCTCACGCTTCAGCAGCACGCCGCCCACGCGATAGGTGGTGGTGGGCACCTGCAGGCTGTCAAACTCGCGGATGTACTTGTGTCCGCGAGGTGCAAAGTTGTCGCCGTGGTACTTGTGCAGTCCCAGATTGAACTCCGCTCCGTGCTGGATGACGGTAGCGTCCAGCGACGAGAGCAACACGTGGTTCTCATCGTCCAATTCTGGCACCGGCACAACCAACAGGCCATGATACTTTCTCGTGTTACAGTCCACCAAGGTCGTACACGAGTAGGCTCCGCTTCGATTCGAGCGCAGGATTTCCTTGGGCAAGGATTCCTGCAGGTTCGTCATCAGAGTCTTGTCAAAGCGCAAATAACTCATAGTTGATTATGTTTAGTGTTTTACAGTTTGTTTTTAAGGTGGTCCTCAGTCGAAAGGACATTCAAATTTAGTGAAAATAATTAAAAGCAGAAAGAAATCATCAATTTATTTTACTATTTTCTTGCCCAATCGCGTCAAAACAAGTAAATTTGTGTCGTTAAACATATTTTCAAGGCTAAATTCGCGATGTCTAAGAAGCAAGAACTGAAGAAAAATGTGATGGAACACCTCTCTGCCTTGTCGCAGCATCTGACTGACGACGAGAAGCGCCAGCTGGAGGCCGCTGTCACGTTGCAGGAATATCGGAAAAACGAGATTGTCTACCACGAGGGAGACGCGCCGGAATATCTCTTTTGCCTCTTGTCGGGCAAGGTGAAGGTGTTCAAGGACGGTGTCGGAGGGCGCTCCCAAACGATGCGCCTCTACAAACCGGTCGAATACTTCGGCTACCGTGCCTACATCACCAACGAGCACATCCACTGTACGGCAGCGGCCTTCGAGACATCGCTCGTGGCCAAGATACCCCTGTCTCTGATATTCAGTTTTGTGAAGACGAACAACGAGTTGGCATGGTTCTTCATCCAGAGCCTGGCCAAATTGCTCGGCATGTCCGACGAGCGCACCGTAAACCTCACGCAGAAGCATATCCGCGGTCGCCTGGCCGAGTCGCTGCTCTTCCTGCGCGATAGCTACGGCTTGGAGGAGGACGGCTGCACGCTCTCCATCTATCTTAGTCGCGAGGACCTGGCCAACCTCTCCAACATGACCACGAGCAATGCCATCCGCACGCTGAGCAGCTTTGCTGCGGAGCGCCTGGTGGCCATCGACGGAAAGAAGATTAAACTCATCAACGAAGCAGAACTGGAAAGGATATCGAGGATGGGATGAAGGCAGAACTGATAACGATACTGGGCCCTACGGCCAGCGGAAAGACGGCACTTGCCGCGCAGCTGTGCCACAGAATCGGTGGGGAGGTAATCTCCGCCGACAGCCGCATGGTGTATCGAGGCATGACCATCGGCAGCGGCAAGGACCTCGACGACTACACGGTCGACGGCGAGCAGGTGCCCTACCACGTCATCGACATCGTGGATGCGGGCTATCGGTTCAATGTCTACGAATTTCAATGTGCTTTCCAAAATGCTTACATGGACATTACTTCACGAGGATGCGTCCCAGTCATGTGCGGCGGCACGGGATTGTACATCGAATCGGTACTGAAGAGCTTCGAACTGGGGCCCGTCCGCTTCCCCGACCGGCAGAGTTTAACGATTGGAGTGAAGATTGACCGTGGGTTGCGTAGGGAGAAGATAACCAGACGTTTACGAGAGCGACTTGAAAACGGAATGATAGAGGAGGTGAAGACGCTCTTGGAACGACTGACACCCGAACGTCTCATCCGCTATGGATTGGAGTATAAGTACGTAACGCTGTACCTCACAGGTCAGCTTTCGTACGATGAAATGTTCCGACAACTGGAGATAGCCATCCATCAGTTTGCCAAGCGCCAGATGACTTGGTTCAGGGGCATGGAGGAACGGCGAGGCATACCCATCCACTGGATAGAGGCCACCTTGCCGATGGAAGAAAAGATAGAGAAAATCATACAACTATGGAACGCTGGGGAATAATATATAGTCCGAAGAGTGGCGTACTGCGCACCCACAAGCGCTGGGAGAAGATTCGTCGCTACCTGAATGAGCAACACGTCGAGTACGACTTCGTGCAGAGCGAGGGCGGC
Source organism: uncultured Prevotellaceae bacterium (assembly GCA_946626595.1). GTDB lineage: Bacteria > Bacteroidota > Bacteroidia > Bacteroidales > Bacteroidaceae > Physcousia. The sequence continues at coordinate 45,706 of CAMOUQ010000007.1, forward strand.
GGTTCGGAGGAACGCCTGGCTGCCATGCTGGCCAAGAATGGCTACACCACCATTGTCATCGTCGGCGGCGACGGCGCCCTCAACAGGGCCATACATGGTGTGCTGTCGGTTGATCCCGCCTTGCACCAAACCGTCACCTTCGGCATCATACCCAATGGGCACGGCAACGACTATGCCCGCTTCTGGGGCCTCGACGATGACGACCCCGAGGGCGCCGTCGACGTGCTCATGCGGGGCCGGGTGCGTCAGGTGGACTTGGGATTCCTGCACGAGGGTGGGCGAGAGCACTACTTCCTCAACTGCATGAACGTGGGCCTGGCCGCCAGCATCATGGACATCAAGCACAAGACCTATCGCTTCTGGGGCCTTTCGTCGCTGAGCTACCTGAGCAGTTTCTTCCTCATGCTCTTCCATCGCATGGAGCAGCAGATGCACCTGAATGTCAATCATGAAACCATCGAGCGCAGCCTGATGAATGTCTGCGTCGGCAATGCCCACGGCTATGGCCTCACGCCCAATGCAGTGCCCTACAACGGCATGCTCGACGTCACCACCATCTCTCACCCCGCTGTTTCGCAACTCTTTGCCGGCATGTACATGTTGCTTACAGGAAAGTTCCTCACACATCGCAATGTGAGTCCCTACCGTTCGCGCCAGCGCATCCGCTTCGAGGAGATCGGCCGTTCGCGCGTCAGCATCGACGGCCAGGTGCTTCCCACTGTCGAACTCCCCATGGTGGCCAGCGTCCGCCAGGAGTGGATTCGCTTCATCATTCCATAGGCACCCCGTTTGCCATTTTTAATGGCCTTGCGGGCCTTAAGTACTGTAAGGACCTTGGGGCTTTCGCATTGTGCCGCACACTCCGATATTATTCCTCCGCCTTTCGCAACGTATTGTTTCATTGCTGGTTATACTAAAGCTTGTGAATACAGAAATACAGAATACAGTTTTCTTACGAGCACATGCAATATGATGAAAAAGAAGTTACTATATATATAATATATTATATATATAATATATTATATATATAGTAAAATTTTATACTTACAATCTATAACCTCTTTCATTCTTCCCCAGGGTGATAGTGCTCGTGAGAAAACTGTATTCTGTATTTCTGTATTCCGTATTCGGTATCGATGTTGCAGTGGCGGTGCAATTCGCGGTCGATAAATTTGCATTTTGCTAATTTTTTTTGTATCTTTGCACATAGAATACAAATCATAATAATATAGAGATGAAAAGACTGATTTTAATGGCGCTGGCCGCCTGGTGTGGCCTGGCCGGTGCCAAGGAAACGAGAGTCGTGCGCCTGCGCATGACCCAACCCTTTATGGCCGGACGACCCTTCATGACGGACACTACGGACGTGAATGGGCAGGCATGGAACCTGGGCCGGACGCTGATGGACAACAGTGTCAGTCCCCAGGCTTGGCGGCAGGGCACCGAGACGGAGGACAGCATTCTGCCTGCTCCTGGGACGGATGTCGTGCGGCTGGCTGGCTTTACGGTGCAGAATGAGAGCTTTGCCAAACTGAAGGTGAAGGTGGAGGGACTGAAAGACTTCCAAATCTACGTTGACGGCCAGCAGGGCGGGGAACAGAACCTCGTGCCCGGACGCCACGACGTGGTGCTGAAGATTCACCAGGTCAAGGACGAGACCGACACTCTGCGCGTGACCATCGACAGCGAACAGCGGCTCCAGGTGAACCCTTCGGGCAAGGAGCCCTACACACTGAAGACGCTGATGTACGGCGAACGCATGGCGGCCCTGTCGGTCAGCCCCGACGGCCGATTCCTGACCCTCGACAAGACGCTGACCCACACCGACGCCAAGAGCGACCGTACGAAATATCTCATCGACTTGCAGACGGGACAGCGCACGGTGGTGTCCGACTTCCGTCAGTGGACCAGCACGGGACACAGCTACATAGCAGGCCGCACGCGCAGCGACATGGCCACCGAATACGAGGTTGTGGATGCGCAGACGTTCCGCCGCACACCCCTCTTCACCGACCTGCAGAACCAGTCGGGATGGTTCCTGCCAGGCGAGCGCCAAATGCTCATCTACAAGCAAACGGAAGGCCCTAAGGAGGACCCCGAGGTGTTCCAGGTGCTCACGCCCGACGACCGCCAGCCCGGATGGCGCAACCGCTCCAATATCCAACTTATGGACGTGGCTACAGGGCAGATTCGCCCCATCACGCTCGGTCAGCACAGTGTGGGTGCCGAGATGAGTCCCGACGGCAAGCGCATGCTCCTGCACATCTACGAATACGACATCACACACCGACCCTTTACCTTTACCACGGCCCTCATACTTGACCTCCAGACCATGCAGGCCGACACACTCTATGCCCACGACGGCTTTGCAAGTCAAGGCCGCTGGAGTCCCGATGGCAAGTTCATCGTCTTTCAGGGCAGTCCCGAAGCTTTCGGTGGCATCGGCAATCGTGTGCCCAAGGGCATGACGCCCAGCATGATAGAGACCGACCTCTTCCGCATGGACCTCGCTACGAAACAAGTTACACCCCTGACGGCCGACTTCGACCCGAACATCAGTTCGTGGCAGTGGTCGAAGGCCGACGGCATGATTTATGCTCTGTGTGAAAACCGCGACAATCAGGACATCTTCCGCATCGATCCCACGACGGGACGTTCCGAGATGCTGAACCTGACGGAGCGCTTCGTCCTTCGCTTCGACCTGGCCGACGAGAAGCCCCTGCTGACCTACTACGGACAGGGCCATTCCAACTCCGACCGCCTCTATGTCTACGACCTGAAGAAACGCCGCGAGACCCTCGTCGAGGACTTGGATGCCGTGCGCATGAAGGACATTGAACTGGGTGAGTTCGGCGAATGGAACTTCAAGGCCGAACGTGGCGACACCATCTACGGCCGCTACTATATGCCCCCACATTTCGACCCATCGCGCAAGTATCCCATGCTTGTCTACTACTACGGCGGCTGTTCGCCTGTGGGTCGCTATCTCGACAGCTACTATTCCTTCCACGGTTGGGCCGCAATGGGCTATGTTGTCTACGTCATCCAGCCCTCGGGTTGCACGGGTTTCGGGCAGGAGTTTTCCGCTCGCCACGTCAATGCCTACGGCGACTATACGGCCGACGACATCATTCAGGGCACCAAGCAGTTCTGCGCCGAACATCCCTTCGTCAATAAGGATAAGATAGGTTGCCTCGGCGCTTCCTATGGTGGCTTCATGACGCAGTATCTGCAGACGCAGACCGACATCTTTGCCGCAGCCATGAGTCATGCCGGCATCAGCGACCCCACCAGTTACTGGGGCTATGGCTACTGGGGCTATTCGTACAGCACCATTTCGGCAGCCAACAGCTATCCTTGGAACAACCGCGAACTCTTCACCGAGCACTCACCGTTGACGCTGGCCGACCGCATACACACGCCCATCCTCTTCATGCACGGTTCCGACGACACCAACGTGCCCATCAACGAGAGCATACAGCTCTTCACGGCATTGAAGATACTGGGGCGCGAAACGGCCTTCGTCACCGTGCAGGGGCAAAACCATCACATCCTCGACTATTCGAAGCGCATCAAGTGGCAGAACACCATCTATGCCTGGTTCGAGCGTTGGCTGAAGGACGACCCCACCTGGTGGAATACGATGTATCCGGAGAAGAATCTGTAAAAAATATAAATTAATGAACACCAACATACAACAACCAACGAACCTGACTGCCCCCCTCCCTCGGCAGGGGAAGGGGGGCGGGGCTTTCATCGAACATAAGATAGAGTTCGATGAAATACGCACCCTGCTGAAGGGGCACTGCATCAGCCGCTTGGGAACGGAGAGGGTAGACGAGATGCACTTCCTGACCGATGCCGACCAGATACGTTTCCTTCTGGCACAGGTCGACGAGGTGCGCCAGATACTGGAGACCGACCTGCAACTGCCCGGCGAAGACTTCTTCGACATGCGGCTGCCCATCAAGCGCATCCGTGTGGAGGGCGTCTATCTGGAGGAAAGCGAGATGTGGGAACTGAAGCGCTCGCTCGACACCCTGCACGCCTGGCTGTCCGTCATTCGTGCCGACGAGAGTCCCTATCAGAACCTAAGCCGCCTTTCCGATGGAGTCTTCTCCTTCCACAGCGTGACGAAGCAGATAGAGACCATTCTCGACAAGTACGGACACGTCAAGGACACAGCCAGCACCGAACTGATGCGCATCCGCCGCGAACTCAGTCGCACCGAGGGCAGCGTGAGCCGCACCCTCAACAGCATTCTCGACAGCGCCAAGCGCGAGGGACTGATAGAGCACAGTGTCATGCCCACCATACGCGACGGCCGACTGGTCATTCCCGTGGCTCCGGCACTGAAGCGGCGCATTCGCGGCATCGTTCACGGCGAGAGCGCTACCGGAAAGACCATCTTTGTAGAGCCCTCAGCCGTAGTAGAGGCCAACAACAACCTGCGCGAACTGGAGGCCGAGGAGAAACGCGAAATCATCCGCATCATGCAAGCCTTCACCGACAGCATCCGCCCCAACGTACCCGAGTTCCTGCGTGCCTACGATTTTCTGGCCGACGTCGAACTGGCCTTGGCCAAGTATCGCCTGGCATCGCAGTTGGGAGCCATCGTGCCCGAGGTGAAGCAATACCCCCTCATCGACTGGACGCTGGCCCGCCATCCGTTGCTCGAACTCAAGTTGCGGCGCTATGGCAAGAAGGTGGTACCCCTGGACATCACCCTTACACCCAAGGACCGCATCCTCATCATCAGCGGCCCCAATGCCGGAGGCAAGAGCGTCTGCCTGAAGACCGTCGGACTGCTCCAGTACATGCTCCAGTGCGGATTGCCCATACCCCTGGGCGAACACTCGCGTACGGGCATTTTCAACGAGATATTCATCGACATCGGCGACGAGCAAAGCATTGCCGACGACCTGTCGACCTACTCCTCCCACCTGCTCAACATGAAGCAGATGATGAAGGAGTGCACCAGTCGCACCCTGCTGCTCATCGACGAGTTTGGCGGAGGCACGGAACCCACCATCGGCGGTGCCTTGGCCGAGGCCATGCTCGAGAAATTTGTGGAGCGCGAGAGCTATGGTGTCATCACCACTCACTACCAGAACCTAAAGCACTTTGCCGACAGCCACGAGGGCGTCATCAACGGCTCAATGCTCTACGACCGCCAGCAGATGCAAGCCCTCTTCCGCCTGGAGATAGGCCATCCGGGCAGCAGCTTTGCCATAGAGATAGCCCGCAAGATTGGCATCCCCGAAGACGTCATTGCCGAGGCTTCGGCCATCGTGGGTAAGGACTACGTCAATGCCGACAAGTATCTGCTCGACATCGTTCGCGACAAACGCTATTGGGAGGGCAAGCGACAGACCATTCACCAGCGCGAGAAGGATATGGAACGCACCCTGGCCAGATACGAGGAGGAAATAGCCGAACTGCAGCGCCGCCGCAAGGAAATCATAGCCTCGGCCAAGCAGCAGGCTCAGGACATCCTGAAGGAGAGTAACGCCGTCGTGGAGAACACCATACGCGAAATCAAGGAGGCACAGGCCGAACGCGAGCGCACCCGGGAGGTACGACAGGAACTCGACGCCTTCCGCACCCAACTCTCGCAGGAGGAACAGGAGCACAGCGACGCCATCGACCGCAAGATGCAGCAAATCATAGCCCGCAAGCAACGTCAGGAGGAGCGCAAGCGCAAGAGAGGCGAGGGAACTGCGGATAAGTCCGTGGGCACGGGCAGTCAGAAGGGAACCGAAGGCGGCCATCCCGTTGCATCCGGCCATTCGGGTTCGGCCTTTGCTGCCGGCGACCCGGTGCGCATGAAGGGTCAAACCAGCATGGGCGTCATCGAGGAGATAAAGGGAAAGAAGGCCGTCGTCATGTTCGGCCAGATACGCACTACCTTGCCACTGGACATGCTGGAGAGCGGTTCGAAACCCTCTACGCGCAATCCAGAGAAGGACAACCCCAATGCCAACAGTCAGTCGACAGGCGGGGCGCGCTACATGATCAGCAAGGCCACTCTGGACCACATGCATCAGACGCAGCTCAACTTTCATCAGGAAATCGACGTTCGTGGCATGCGAGCCGACGAGGCCCTCGAGACTGTGACCCGCTTTATCGACGATGCCACACTGGTGGGAGCCGCCCGCGTACGCATCCTTCACGGAACGGGTACCGGCGCCCTGCGGCAGGTCATCCGCCAGTATCTGCAATCCATCCCCAACGTGCGTTCGGCCCGTGACGAACATGTCCAGTTCGGCGGGGCAGGCATCACGGTGGTGGAGTTGGAGTGAGACCGGCGCGAGTCGGAGAAGGCATTTCAGAGTTTCATGATATCGCAAAAGGCATCGAACGACGATTCGATGCGCGCCAACTGATAGGGCTGGACGTGGAGTGAGAAGGTACCCTTCACCTCGTCCAGCCCATAGTATGTGCGGATGAGGCTGGCCAAGTTGAACCCAAGTCCGTCGCCTCGCTGAATGAGGAAGTGGGCCGTGCGCACCAGCAGCGGGCGGTCGTGTTCGGCATAGCGCAGGGTGCAGAACAGGGCATAGCTGGCCGCCTTGGTGGGAATGCGCAGCAGGAGGGCCAGCCGGTCGCGGCCTTCCTCCACATCGAGGTGGCGCAGCAGCCATCTGATGTCCTCGGGCTGATCCAGCACCGGCAGCAGCAGTGAGGCCACCTTCTGTCGGTCGACGGCGTTCCCCCTAACCTGTTCCATGAAGGCCCTCGACCCACCCGAGCGCAGGTGCACCTCGCCGTCGGCCAGTCGCAGGGCAATGGCCTTGGTCATTGTCACCAGGTAGGCTTTGGCATCGTGCCCGGTCAGCGTCTGCACCAGTCTCCACATCTCCTCCTCGGGCAGGCCCGGGGCAATGCGTTCGCCCAAGATGTAGCCCGCTGTCCGGCGCATGGCATGGGAGAGGGAGTCGGTATAAGACACAATACCCTGCCAATCCTGTTGCGCTGCAAGTTTCTGCAGTTGCACGTAGATGGCAGGGTTATAATGTTTGTCGGTACTCAAGAGAGGAGGGGGATTCTTAATACATCATTCTCAATTCTTGATACCCTTTCGGGAGAGCCTCTTGTCGGATTCGAACCAACGACCCCGAGATTACAAATCACGTGC
>CAMOUQ010000008.1 GCA_946626595.1 uncultured Prevotellaceae bacterium
TGGGGTCGGGGGCATAGTAGGTGGGATCTTTCAGGTAGCGAGGGTTGCCCAGCACTTTCTTCTTATAGGCAAGGAATTTAGAGGCTTTCATCTCTTGGTAGTCCACACGCTGGGCAGCAAACTTGCCTCGGCCGTCAGGAACAATCCAAGTGACGTATTTAGTAAATATGATTGGCGATTCCTCCTGATGGAAACCACAAAGCGTAAAGCTGTGTATGCCCTTGGCATCGGTGGCCTTCGTGATGAGGCCCGGCAAGCCTCCCAACTTCCACGGCCCGATGCTGGCTGGCACGTCCTCCGTATAGTACACGTTCCACGTCAAGCCGTGATACTTCGTCGTGGCCGACTGACTGGCATAACCGCAGATGCTGTCCTGTGCATCCGTCAGCTCCCAATTTTGCTTTTCCAATGGCTCGTCCGTCATGTAGCGATACGGATAGAGCATCTCCTGCGTTGTGATTCGAGTTTCGGGATAGTTCGTGAAGACGGTAGCCATGTGCATCTGAGCGGCCAGATAGCCGTCAGCAATGCGCGAGCCGCCCTTCTTCTGCCTGCTATATTCATCGTAAGGGAAGCTCTTGGTGATGCCACCCGAAGTCTGTACTGCAATGTACATCGAGTCCGTCACCGGCTGTCCGTCGGCATCAGTGGTCTTACACTCGTAGCGATAAATCGCCGTGAACCGTGACACGCCAATCGTGTCTCGCTGCGCCTGTGCTGCTATCGTCAGCGTGAGGGCCATCATGGTTACAAGAATCTTTTGCATGATTGCTTGGTGTTTTGGGGTTATTGTCAGGGTATAGCAAGGGCTGTCCGCCATTCAGGCGGATTGCGAAATAGGTTTAATATGTGGAAGTTATCTTATTTCAGGTCGTAGTTGACCGTTCTTGTCATCTGCACACGGACTGGCTTCCCGTTTTGACGGCCTGGCTCGAAGGGCGGCATTCCACGAAAGAGTTCTTCTGCCGCCTCCCGCAGGGCCCGATGCCCCTCGTCGTCTTCCTTCTGCGACGGGTGTTTATCCAAATCGCCGTAGGCATAGACCCTTGCATCGGCCTCTCCCGAAGGTGCGTCGATGGCGTGCACGTGGGTGATGCGCCCGTCTGCCTCTACGATGAATTGCACCTTGACGCTTCCTACTACTCCGTTCTCGGCAGCAACCTTCGGATAGCTGACGTGGTGGGCCATGTATTGGTTGAAGGCCGCATCGCCTCCGGAGAACTGAGGCATTTGCTCGACGATGGTGAGCGGCTCGGAGACCGTCTCTACATAGACCTTTTTTTGACTATGAATGACATCGACGTGGGCAATGGTGCTGGAATCAAGAGCCTTAAGTTCTTCCAGTGTGGCAAGTTTTCCGTTGAGATAGGTTGTATATACCTCGCCCTTGGCCGACACCCACAGGCTTGCAGCGAGGGCGGGGAGGAGGTAGAGCAGTTTGAGCCGGGACCTCCGTGACGAACGTCTGCAGTGCATCATGGCGAAGCGTTTCTTCAGTGCCCCTCGGCGCAGGGTGTTCGTGATGGGCAGCATCTGTGTCTGTACGGCTTTGCGCACCAGCAGGTGCTCATAGTCTTCCAGTGTCACGCCTCCCTGCAAGACCGCCTCGTCGGCCTGATACTCATGCACGTCGACCAGGTCTTGACGCAACATCCAGGCGAAAGGCAGGCACCACAGCAGTCGGCAAGTGAGGTCGCTAAGCATCACGTCCCACGAATGTCCCATCCTCACGTGGGCCAGTTCATGCCGAAGCACTGTCGCGGCGTTCTGCTTCAGGTCGATGGGGCCGATGAAAATCCAGTGCATCCAACTGCTGGGTTGCGAGTTTCGCATGTCCAGCATCAGGCGGACATTGTCCGGAACCATCGGATGGGCGATGCCACGGCTGCGACGAATGACGCGCATCAGCGTCAGCAGGCGGAACAGGTAGGCGGCGAGTGCCACGGCTGTGCCTATTATATAGATGTAGACACAATAGCGCACCCACTGAGTGGATGTGGCCTCTTCTTTTTCTTGAAGAGTGAGCACACTTCCGTCGATGCCTGCCTCGGGTGACAGACTAATCAGCGGCCCCTCGATTTGGGTAAGCGCTGCATCCAAAGCCGTCGGCCTGTCGGTATGCAGCGGCACGAGCGGCAGCAGCGGACTGGCCACCAGGATGGCCAGCAGGACGGTGCGGTTCAGACGGTGGAATGTCTCGCGTCGAAGCAGGAGCCTGTAGAGCGAGTAGAGCAACGTAAGCGTTACCGCCCAACGGATGGCATAGATAAAGAAAGCAGCCATAGGTCAGCCCTCCCCAAGTCCGTCCTTCCGTTTCAGGTCGGCCAGATATTGCAGCAAATCGGCCTCGGTGACCTTCTCCTCCTGCATCAGTGCCGACACGACGCTCATGTACGAATCGCTGAAGAAACGATTGATGACGCTCGACAGCCGTCCCCGCCCGTAGGCCTGCTTGTCCACGATGGGCCGATAGACAAAGCCGCGCCCCTTGGGCTCGTGTGCCAGGTACCCCTTTTTCTCCAGGGCCTGAAACACCTGGGCAATGGCGTTGGCACTGGGTTGCGGTTCGGGATAGAGTGACGCAACATCCTTCGGTGCGCACTGTCCAAGTTGGCTCGCGACTTGCCAGATGAGCTCCATCACTTCCTCTTCTTTGCTTGTAAGTTTCTCCATAATCCAACTGTTTTAAGGCGGGCATTAACAATATTTTCTATTGATTCCGATGCAAAGATAGGACAATTCCCTCGATTCACCAAATAAATCGCCAATTATTTAACATGAAAATATGTTGAATAAGGATTAATGTATAAAAAGGCCCCGCACGTCATCGCGACGGGCGTGGCCTCCAAGGTACCTTTACTTACTAACTAAATCATTTCTTTGGGTCCCAACGATATCGGAGGGAGAGAGTCACATAGCTGTGAAGGAAACGCTCACCGCCCTCGGTGTGGGAGGTGGCGGAGATGGTGGAGTTATAGTCAGTTTCCTTGTTCAAGAGGTCACGGGCAGAGAGCATGAGTTCGGCACGCTCCTTCAGGAATTTGTATGTGACTTCGGCGTTCAGGACGAACAGGTTGTTGTTCATGGCATCGGAGAGGTAGCCACGATTGAGGTAGAAGTGCGGGTCGAGTGTGAAAGTCCACTGCTTGAAGCGATAGCGGACGTTCAGTTGCGTGGAGTAGCGGAAGATGTTTTCCGTCTTCTGCGCTGCGTCGCTGTAGGCATAGCGTTCCCAGTTGAAATCGTGGAAGGACGAGACGGTCAGATGGTCTATTTCATAGATTAGCCCCAGTCGCTCCCTCAGGTGCGACGACTGCTGGCGGTTATAGGTGAGCCCCTTTTGCTCGTCCACTATCGTCAGGATGCCGTAGGAGGCATTCCGGTGTTCGGACAGGGTGCTTTGGAATTGCAGGTTCTTGGCCAGCGTGCGGTCGTATTTGACTGACGCGCCCCAACTGTTGCCACCACGGACGTTCTGTTTCCGTGCCCGATAGCCGCCCGTCTGGCTGTTGTAGTGCAGCACGGTGCCGATGGGGTCGTAGGTCTTGGCGTAGTCCATGGTAAAGGCGAAGGCCTGGCTGCCATGGGCGAGCATAAAGTTGTAGCGGAGGCTGGCATTGAGCGTCCGGGTGGTCGTGAGGTCGGGATTGCCTTCGATGATGTAGAGGGGGTTGGTGTCGTCGCGGTAGGCGATGCAGTCAATGAGTTGCGACGGAGTCGCAACATACGAGGCCGTTGCCTTGAGGGCTTGTTGCTTGGCAACGCGGTAGGTCAGTTCCAACGAAGGGCGCGGGAGCAGGAGGCTGCGGCGGGCTACCGTGTCGAGGGCCGCACGGCGGTAAGAAGTGCGTTGCGAGAGCATTTGTGTTGACAGGACAGGCTTTAGGGAGAGCTTTCGGAGTGTAAGGTTGACACCCGAACGGAACTCGCCAGACCACTGGTCATCGACTCTGTCGAAACTGTTGTCCCCATCAATAACGCCTGCCCGCCAACGTTGCTCGTCGCGGAATTTGTGGTCGTAGGCTGTTTTCAGATTGGCGTGAAACATGACCTGCTTCGTGAACGCATGGCTGAGGGCAAACTGCACGGCGGCGGCCAGATGGCGATGGGGAGCCTCGAAACGCTGCAGGTCAGTCGTCTGGGTGGAGGTTTGCAGATAATGATATTCTCCCGATGAGTTGCCGTGCGCCTTCGTATCCGAATAGTTGATGTTGACTTTAGTGCCGAGAGCGCCTTTGGGGGTGTAGTGGGTCAGTTGCGCTTCCGCGGCAGTCGTCAGCCCTCGGGAGAAGTCGGCTGAATGGTAGTGCCGGGTGTTGATGGGGACGGTGTTCTCATACGTTTGAAGTTCCGCTTCGTTGCTTGTTTCGCTTTGGCCGTAGTCAGCATGGGCCGAAAGGTAGAGCGTATTCTTGGGACTCAGGTTGACGAAGGCAGAGAAGTCGAGCGGCGTCTTAAACTGATGCTCATAACTTGTGCGCCGGCTGTTAGTCTGTGTGGGCGAGGTTCCGGGGAGGAAAGTCTGCACATTCTCCCATTCGCTTTGCGGTCTGTCGGTATGGTTGGCACTGGCACTGAGCGACCAGTAGTTCTCTCGTTTTGCCTTGAACTGTGGTTGCCAAACGTGCTTGTAGCCGGCAGCACCCATCTGTTGACGCACAGCCGTGCCACCGCTCTGCGCTCCCCAAGCGGCGATGGTCTTCAGCATGGTCTCCTTCGGCTCGTCGCCGACACGTACGAAGAGCATGAAGGGGTCGCTGTCGCTCAGTCGCATGGCATCCACTTCGGCACCATAGTTCTTGCGGGTGTAGGCCGTTGCCTCGGCGCTGCCATACCAGCGGTCCATGAATCCGGGCTTGATGGTCACGTCCAGCACCTGTTCGCGTTTGCCGTCGTCCACGCCCGTCCGTTCCTCCAGTTCGCTTCGGCGCTCGTAGGCCTTGGCTTCAGCCACGGCTTCGACGGGAAGCCGGTGCAGCAACAGATCCTCGCTCAGCGCCTCCTTGCCGTTCATCATGATGCGCAGGGGCTCACCGTTCCAGAGCAAGCGTCCGTCCTTGATGCTGACGCCCGGCAATTTGCGCACGAAGTCCAGCAGGCGGTCGCCGTCTTCCAACTGGAAGGCATCGGGATTAAAGACCACCGTGTCGCCGCGCATGTAGAAGCGTCGCCGTGTGCCCTTCACCAGCACCTCCTTCAGCAACTCCTCGCTGGGCTTCAGCAGGATGTCTTCGATGCGAATGGTGTCGCCGCCATCGCTCCCCGCCAGTCGGAGCGTGCCCTGCTTGTATCCGAAGAAGTCGGCACGCAGGGTGATGCGCGTCATTCCGGAGCAACGGTAATGGAAGCGCCCCAGCGAATCGGTCTGAAGAACGCGGCTGAAGGTGCAAAGGTCTGGAACCACCTCTTCTATGCTCACTTTGGCACCGTCGAGCGGTTCGCGGGTTTCGGCATCAAGCACTCGGCCTTGCAGAATGTCGGCCTGTGCGGTCTGCGTGCCGAGAATGAGGCACAGCAAGGGCAGGATGCGGAGGATTCCGCATCGAAAACTGTAGAATGTCATAAGAAAGATAGTTTAGTAGTCCGCTATTATCTGGTCAAGGCTCACGGTGGGGTCGGTCACTCCGAAGCCTTCCTTCTTCAACTTCTGTTTTCGGTGTTGCACGGCGGAGACGGAAATGACATAGATGGCCGACAGGGCTGTATTCGACAGACGCAGTCGCGTGAGCATGCACAGACGGATGTCCTCCTCGGTGAACAGCGAGTGCTCTGCTCGCAGACGGCTGACGAAATTGCCGTCGGCCGTGTCGAGCGTCATCTCTATCTCACGCCAGTTGCGGGCATTGATGACGGTTCGCCTGCCTGCCGTGGGTTCCAGCATGTCCAGGATTTCGCTCTTGTCCATGATGTGTCCGCGCAACATGGCTATCATGGCGTCCTTCTGTTTCAGTCGCTCGGCCAACTGCTCAGCCTCACGCTGATGGGCAGCACGCTCGGCCTCGTGACGTTGCCACCCCTTGATGCGACAACTGCGGAAGAAAAGTGCAAGTAGCAGCAGGCAGAGCAGGAGGATGACGATGACTGCCGTCATCAAGCGTCGCTGCAGGGAGGCGGCCTTCATTTCATAGCCCGCCGACAGATAGGTGTCCTGCGAGGTGCTGAAGTCGCTTGTGGCACGCTCCCATTCCGACTCGAATTCGGGCTTTCGTCTTCGGCCTTCGTCGTTCTCATCGTACATTCGTCGCGCCTCCTCGTACATATCCGTCGCCACACCCACTTCCGAAAGGCTCGTGTATGCGGTGTCATTTTCGTCGATATTACCACTTGACATGAAAGTGACAGACATGAATTTCGGAGCCGGCAAGGCCTGAAGTCTTTCCAGACATTGAAAAACGGAATCCCACACCGCACCGTCGGCCTGAGGTGATGTCCGTTGGCGGGCAACCGTGGCGGCCATGCGCTCCACGTCAGGGAAGTGGGCAAGGTCGAAAGGCGCATAGCGGAGGACGGCGCAGCCATAGTCGTCAATCAGGGTCAGCAACCAACGTCCGCCACCAGCCGACCGTCGGCAGTGCTCCAACGCACGAGTCGCGTACAGGAGTTGGATGAAACCGTCAGTGCGCTGCCCCAGGAGCCGATAGGCACGAAAGGCCAGGTCGTGGTCTCCGCTCGCCTCGGCACAGTGGATGGCCAGATGCAGAAGTTTGTCGGCATTCATGAGTGGCGCCTTCTCATTGTCGCTGCAACTCATGGCATAGCAAATACGCCCGAAGCGGCGCAGATGTTCCCTGTCACCCGTAGTGCCGCCAAGGCTTGCACGTTCATAATACTGATACGCGCGCCAGAGCGAGCCGTCTGCGGTTTGCGCCTGGTCGTCCGCTTTCCTGCGCCTCGTTGTGCGCTTGAAACTCCACTCATTGCCCGACGACAGGCAGGAAGCCGTGTCGGCATAGTGCAACTGTCTCCGCTCTTCACTGACCAATGCCCGCATCAGGGCGTACAACATCCGCGTCTCCGCCGTCAGCCGCGTCGTGTCGGTCTGCCCCAACAGTCGCACTGCACTGTCCGCGTCCGTAAATACTACATCTTCTGCCGCCAGCAGTAGGCGCTTCTGCGACATATCGCGCATGCTCCAACCGAAGCCGCCGACCATGGCCAGCACCAGCACTGCAACAATGATGCCAATAGTTCTTCTTTTCATACCGTTCGCTTATTTTGTCGATGCAAAGTTACGGCATTCCCAAGACGCTTGCAAGTGGAATGGGTGGAAACCGTCATTCCAACAAACTCTCTCTGGTTTTCAGCATGTTTTGTTCTCTCTTTCCACCCATTTTCCACAGCATCGGGTGGAAAAGTAACGTTCTGCAAGACCGTCTATAACCGAAAAGTCGGCGATTACCGCTTTGGGTCCCAGCGGTAACGGAGGGAGAGGGTGACATAGCTATGGAGGAAACTCTCACCGCCCTCGGTGTGGGAGGTGGCGGAGATGGTGGAGAAATTGCGGCGGTTCTGATTCAAGAGATCTCGACCAGCGAGAGTGATTTCGGCTCGATTGTTCAGGTGACGAAGCAGGGCACCCTTTCCGCCCACGAATTTATAGGCGACCTCGGCATTAAGGAGGAAGGGATTGTTGTTCATCGACGAGGACTGATAGCCACGATTAAGGATAAACTGAGGGCTGAGCGTGAAGCGCCAACCGCTCTTGAGTTTATAGATGATGCGCAGTTCGGCCAGGTAGTAGAAAATGTTCTCCGCAGACTGGGCTGCATCGCTGTAGGTGTAGCCGTCCCAGGTGAAGGTGTGGGAGGTCCACAACTGCCAAGGGGCTACATCATAGTTGAGGCTCAATCTCTCTCTAAGATGCGAGCGACCTTGCCGGTTGTAGGTCAGGCCCGTAGCCTCATCCACCAGGGTAAGGATGCCATAAGTAGTACCCAACTGACCAGACAGTGCTTGCTGGAGTTGCAGGTTCTTGCCCAGCGAGCGGTCGTAGTTTATCGAAGCACCCCACTGGCTGCCGCCGCGCACATTCTGCTTCTGCGAACGATAGGCACCCGTTTGGCTGTTATAATGAAGGACAGTGCCCACGGGATCGTAAGTCTTTGAATAATCGAGGGTGATGCCCAGCGACTGAGTGCCGCGAGTGCGCATCAGGTTGTAGTTGAGGTTAGCCGTGAGGGTGTGAGAGGTCTTCAGGTTGGGATTACCCTCGATGATGAAGAGCGGATTTGTGTCGTCGCGGTAGCCGATGCAGTCGATGAGTTGCGAAGGAGTCGCAACATACCCAACATTTGCCTTGAGGCCCTGCTGCTTGGCAATGCGGTAGTTCAGTTCAAATTCAGGCGAGGCAAGTAGGAGGTTGCGCCGGGCCAGCGTGTCTAACTTGCCTCGCTGATAGGCCGTCTGCTCATGACGATGCGAGAACGTAAGTTTGGGCCCCAGGGCAAGCTTGCCCAAGGTGACCTGCGTCCCCAGTTCCAGTTCGTTCTTCCATAGGTTGTCGCGCCGATGGAGACTGTTACTTGTGTCCAGGGTATCGGCTCGCCAGCGCTGCTCGTCGCGTAAACCGTAGTCATAGGTTGTGCCCCATTGCGCCATGAACATCACCTTTTTGCCCAAGGCCTGCATGTAGCCGAGATTCAGCACAACGCTGAGGTTATCGGTGGGAGCATCGAAGTGCTGGCGATCGATGGCGGAAGTGCCCTCCTGCAGGTAGTGGTAGTCGCCCTGCGACGAACCCTGCTCCTTCCGATGCTTGTAGTTGGCGCTCAGTTGACCTCCCAGCATTCCCTTCTTGGTATTATAAACCATCTTTCCCCGCACCTGTCCCGACAAACCTTGAGCATGCGACGAAGACTGATAATGAGCGGTATTAAGGAGTGCCCCGTCAGATGATGTTTCCTCCTGACGGTCCGTCCTATTCTTCTCGTCTTCGTAGGCCAATGTGCTTTCGATTCGCATCGTCAGTTTGGGCGATAGTTCGATGCGCGTCGAGAAGTCGAGCGGAGCAGAAAGGCTGTGTTGGCTGGTCTTTGTTTGCTTGTCCGTCTCAGTAGGCAATGTATTAGGCAGGAAGGTCTGCGTGTTTTCCCATCGACGATGAGGCGTGTCGCGATGGTTGGCTCCTGCCGTCAGGGTCCAATAGCTGTCGCGCGAGGATTTGGCGGAGGGTTTCCAGGCATGCTTGTAGCCCACGCCACCCAATTGTTGACGTATGGCATCGCCTCCGCCATACTCCCAGATGCTTTCGTAGGTATGTTTGGTGATGGCCCGTGGGTCGTCGGCCACACGCAAGAAGAACATCACGGGGTCGGTGTCGCTCAGTCGCATGCCATCAAGCGTAGCAGCGTAGTTGGGACGCGAATAGGCCGTCGCATTCACTTCGCCGCTCCAGCGGTCCATGAAGCCAGGCTTCACGGTTACGTCCAGCACCTGTTCTCGCTGTCCGTCGTCCACGCCCGTATGCTCCTCCAGCTCACTCTTGCGCTCATAGGCCTTGATGTTCTCCACGGCCTCCACGGGCAGTTGACTCATTAGCATGCCCTCGCTCAGCGCCTCGTGGCCGTTCATCATCAGCCGCACGGGTTTTCCGTTCCAGAGCAATCGTCCATCTTTGACAGACACGCCGGGCAACTGGAGCACAAGGTCCTGCAGCCGTTCGCCCTCCTCGACAGGGAAGGCCTTGGGATTGAAGACCACCGTGTCGCCGCGCATGTAGAAGCGACGGGCACGCCCTTCGACGGCCAGTTCCCGCATCAGTGCTTCGCTGGGTTCGAGGCGGATGTCGTCGATGAGCACCGTGTCGAGACTGGCGCCCGACATGAGTTGTATGGTGGCAGGCTTATAGCCGAAGAACTCGGCGCGCAGGGTGATGCGCCGCATGGAATGACTCTCGAACTGGAAGCGGCCGAGCGTGTCGGTGGCGAGCATCCAAAAGGATGTACCTTCGCCCGAAGCCATTTTGGCCTCTACACGGGCTCCGTCCAGGGGTTCGCCCGTCTGGGCGTCAACGACACGTCCCTTCAGGATGTCGGCACGCAACGATGCCGCAGCCGAAAGTAGGACAAGCAGGAAGATGATAGTTTTTTTCATAGGTCGAAAGGGGGTTAAAGTTGGGACATAGGTCAGACCCTCCCCACCCCTCCCGTGTAGGGAGGGAGAGGGAACTCTGCGAGGTTAAAAATAAAGGGTTGGAGAATCTGCTCCCTCCCTACAAGGGAGGGCAGGGGGAGGGTCTGCTTTTGGGGGAGAGGGTGTTACTTTTTCTCGTCGATGCGCTTCAACTCGAAGTCGCAGGCCGAGAACCACTGGCCAAGCCACGAGGCACGGGTGAGGGCGGGGTCGGTGGAGACGCCGTAGTGGAGGGTGACGGCCTTGGAGAAGTGCATGTCGGGCAGGGCTACGCGGTTCCATCCGAAGCCCCGGTTGTCGTTGGCCTCGGCGATGGCGCAGAGGAAGTTGTAGTCGGCGGGCAGTTCGTATCCACCCTTGGAATAGGCCAAATCCATGCTGTCGCGCCTGAACTTGCTCTCGCGCCACAGGCTGCCGCCCGTGTTGTTGTCGGCCGGAATCTCCGTCCTGTATATGATGGAACTCTCACTTAGCGAGTCGGCAAAGGCATAGACGTAGGCCCCCTGCCCGTTGGCACGCACGCAGGCCGTCAGGCGGTAGGTGCCGGGCTGGAGCACTTCGGTGCGCTCGATGGTGAAGAGTTGGCGGTGGCGCGAGTCGTAGGTGTCGATGTAGCGGGCTCCGTGCCCTGTGTAGTACTGTCCGCTGGAGGTGTAGCGGTCGCAATGGTCGGCCCGCAGGACGCGCCAGCCGCGCTCCGAGAGGAATTCCCATTCGTCCGGCTCGTAGAAGATGCCGTCGTGGGTGTTGTCCTTGCGGTATTGTTTGTCGCGCAACTGCCAACTCTTTTCCTCGGCCTCCTTGATTTTGCCTACGAGACGCGTGCAGAAGACTGCGGCGGCGATGAACAGGCCTATCCAGATGATCAGGAAGGCCAAGCGCTGGCCGAAGCCCATGGGCTTGAGCATGCGGATTTCGTTGAAGAAGCTGTGGATGATGCAGTACGTGGGGATGAGCAGCACGCCCAGGCAGAGCAGGGCTGCCTTGAAGAGGTCGTCCTGGTAGGCATCGAAGAACTGCCAGAACGTCGGGTCGCTCTCATGTATCATCGTGTGGGGCATGGTCATGATGGCTATCAGGCCCACGATGCCGGCCAACAGCGTGAAGGCCAGGGCGATGCCCACACCATAGATGAACCAGCGGACGAGCGTGCCCACGATGAAGAAGAAACCGCCCAGACAGCCCATGTGCCCCTCGTCGGGGCGCTGGGCGGGCTGCGGTTGACTGACCTCGTCGGCCAGGTTCTGGGGGTTGACGGGCTTGCCCTTCATCCTGAGCCGGTCCTCGGGGGTATCGGCCACGGGCATGAGTATGCCCAGGGCGATGTAGAGAATGACGAGGCCGACATTAACGCTGATGCCCCAGTGCCAAGTCGACCAATAGAACATGCGGGAGACGAATCCTCCGGGCAGGAGGAAGAACAGGGCGACATAACCCAGTCGCCACCAAAGGACGTCGCCGCCGAAGTAAGCAGCCAGGCCCGAGAGTACGCCCATGAACTTGCGGTCGGCGAGGTTGCGGTAGAGGCGCCGATGGCCCTCCCCCTGAGACCCCTCCCGACCTCCCCGTAGAGGGGAGGAGTAGGTATCTCCATTCTCTTCGCTTTGGGTTTTCTCTTCCCCTTCACGGGGCGGCCTGGAGGGGTCTTCTTCCTCCATCTCTTCGGGGCGTCCCACGCGGTGGATGATGTCCTCGACGTGTTCGATGGTGATGGCCTGCACGCCTCCCTGCTTCAGTTCGTCGAAGAGTTCGGCTATGCGCGCCTCAATGTCGTCGACAATCTCCTCCCCGCCCTCGCGACGGGCAAAGTAGTTGCGGAGCGAGTCGGTGTAGCGTTTTAGCAATTCGTAGGCATCCTCATCGATGGCGTAGAGGCGGCCCAGGAGATTTATGGTGATGTTCTTTTTCATGATTCTTGATGGGTTAGGAGATGAGTTGTTTTCAGATAGTTGACGGTTGTGGCCAGTTCGTTCCAGGCTTGGTCGAGTCCCATGAGGAATTCTTCGCCTTCGGGGGTCAGGGCGTAGTATTTACGTGGCGGTCCCTGTGTGCTCTCCTGCCATTCGTAGGAGAGCAGACCGTCCTTCTTCAGTCGCGTGAGCAGGGGGTAGAGCGTACCCTCCACCACCAGCAACTCGGCCTCCTGCAAGCGGCGAATGATGTCGCTGGCATAGGCCGGTGCGCGCTTCAGCAGGAGCAGGATGCAGTATTCGAGCATCCCCTTTCGCATCTGCGATTTCGCATTGTTGATGTCCATGATTATCTGTTTTTAAAACCGATAGGGAGCCTTCGGGGCACAGAGCCACAGGGCGATGTAGGCCAGCAGGCCGCAACCCAGGCCAAAGAAGGCCATGAGGAAGAATACACGCACGAGGAGAGGGTCGACCTCGAAGTACTCGGCAAGACCGCCGCATACACCGGCAATCTTCTTGTCCGTCTGAGACAGGTAGAAACGCTTGTTGTTCATAGCTATTATACGCTTTAAGTTAAACTTCACGATGCAAAGTTAAGTAAAAATATAATACCTTGCAATACATAGTACTATATTTTTATTAAATTTATATGAAATTTCCGTTTGGCGGAGGTGAAGTTCTCGTTAGGCGGACATATAAAAAAGGTACGCGCGTACACACGTATGCGCGCACACGTTGTTAGGTTGGGGCTCAGACAATACGTCGATGGAGCTCCAACCTTACTATTGTCTGAGCTCAAACCTTACTATTGTCTGAGCGCAATCGACGCGTCGTTGAAGCTCCAACGACGCGTCGACTGAATCCCGGTGATGCCGGGAGGGTGTGAAACCTAAGTTTTATGCGAAGAATATCGTCAGGCCAGCCATGACGATGCTGACCATAGACATCAGCTTGATGAGGATGTTCAGCGAGGGGCCGCTGGTGTCCTTGAACGGGTCGCCCACCGTGTCGCCCACGATGGTGGCCTTGTGGGCAAACGAACCCTTGCCGCCGAAGTTGCCTTCCTCCACCATCTTCTTGGCATTGTCCCACGCACCGCCGGCGTTGGCCATGAACACGGCCAGCGTGAAGCCACCGGCCAGTCCGCCAACCAACAGGCCCAGCACACCGGCCACGCCCAATACGCAACCCACGACGATGGGGATGGCTATGGCCAGCAGGGAGGGGAATACCATCTCGTGCTGGGCAGCACGGGTGGAAATCTCCACGCAACGACCGTAGTCGGGCGTGGCCTTGCCCTCCAGGATGCCCTTAATCTCGCGGAACTGGCGGCGCACCTCCTCCACCATCTTCTGGGCAGCACGGCCCACGGCCTCCATCGTGAGTCCGCAGAAGAGGAAGGCAGCCATGGCACCGATGAAGGCGCCCACCAGGACGCGAGGATTCATCAGGTTCACCTGGAAGTAGTTCATGAAGTCGGGGATGGTGGCCTGCGACGCATCGATGATGTCGCCACGCAGGTTGGTCAGCGTCATGCCGGCCCGCTCCATGGCTATCTTCACCTCCTCGATGTACGATGCCAGCAGGGCCAGGGCCGTCAGCGCAGCACTGCCGATGGCAAAGCCCTTACCCGTGGCAGCCGTGGTGTTGCCCAGGGCGTCGAGGGCATCGGTGCGGTGGCGCACTTCCTCGCCCAGTTCGCTCATCTCGGCATTACCGCCGGCGTTGTCGGCAATGGGGCCGTAGGCGTCGGTGGCCAGCGTGATGCCCAGCGTGGACAGCATGCCCACGGCGGCTATGCCTATGCCGTAGAGTCCGTGGCTGAGGGCCTCGGCCGACATGGTGCTGTCGAATCCGTTGGCACACAGGTAACTGAGCATGATGGCCACACCGATGGTGATGACGGGAATGCAGGTAGAGATCATGCCCGTGCCGATGCCCTTGATGATGACGGTGGCCGAGCCTGTCAGTCCGGCCTCGGAAATCTTCTGAGTGGGCTTGTAGGAGTGCGAGGTGTAGTACTCGGTGGCCTGACCGATGATGACACCGGCGGCCAGGCCCGTGATGACGGAGAACGACAGACCGAGCCAGTTCTCGATGCCCAGCAGGTAGAGTATGCCAAAGGTGGCCACGGCAATGAGCACGGCCGAGACGTTGGTGCCCACGGCCAGTGAGCGCAGCAGGTCGCGCATGGTGGCTCCCTCCTTGGTGCGTACCAGGTAGATGCCCAGAATGCTCAGGAAGACGCCCACAGCGGCTATGAGCATGGGGGCAATGACGGCTCGCAGCTGCATGCCCTCGGCTGTGGAACCTGCAAAGGCCACGGCACCCAGGGCCGCCGTGGAGAGGATGGAGCCGCAATACGATTCGTACAGGTCGGCACCCATGCCGGCCACGTCGCCCACGTTGTCGCCCACGTTGTCGGCAATGGTGGCCGGGTTGCGCGGGTCATCCTCGGGGATGTCGGCTTCCACCTTGCCCACGATGTCGGCGCCCACGTCGGCAGCCTTGGTGTAGATGCCGCCGCCCACACGGGCAAACAGGGCCTGCGTGGAGGCGCCCATGCCGAAGGTGAGCATGGTGGTGGTGATGGAGATGAGGCCGTTGGGGTCGAAGCGGTTAAGGATGAGGAACCACAAGGCAATGTCGAGCAGACCCAGACCCACGACCGTGAGGCCCATGACGGCTCCCGAACGGAAGGCTATGCGCAGTCCGCCGTCCAGACTCTGCCGGGCAGCGTTGGCCGTGCGGGCCGAGGCGTAGGTGGCGGTCTTCATGCCGAAGAAACCGGCCAGACCGGAGAACAGACCGCCCGTGAGGAATGCGAAGGGCACCCACGTGTTCTGGACGTGCAGCCCGTAGGCCATGAAGGCAAACAGCAGGGCCAGTACGACGAAGACGATGGCCACTACACGATACTGCTGACGCAGATAGGCCATGGCACCGCGGCGCACATGACCGGCAATCTCGCGCATGCGAGGGGTACCCTCGTCGGCTCGCATCATCGAACGGAAGAAGTACCACGCCATGCCCAGGGCCACAATGGAAGCCACGGGCACAAGCCAAAAGGCAGGAATGATGTTGTTCATAGTTTTTTTAAGGTTTTAAGGTTAACTTTGCAATAACTAAATACAAAACTAACACTTTTTTTGCGAACAACAGCACAGAAAAGGCATAAATTTGAAAGTTTGTCGGACTTATGCCTGAAAGTTGGGCGAATCTGCGGCCGGAGAATCAGTCGGCAGGATTGCAATCGGCCCGGAAACGACGTATCATGCAATGGCTCCACGTGGTGCGGAAACCAAACCATCCGCGCACGAGTGACTCGGGGTCCGTGAAGTCGAAGAGCAGTTCGTCGTCGATGTAGAAACGGGTCCGCTGGTACTGGGTCTCGATGCGGATGCGATACCAGTGGTTGGGCCGCAGCAGGTGGGCCGAATCGGTGTACTCCCTGAGAATCGGCGGGTTGGGCTGGCCGTTGTAGCGGCGAAAGCGGGTGGTGGTGTTGTGGTTGCCGCCGTAGCCTACGTAGTATAGCTGCATCGAGGCGGCATTCTTGAAGACGCCGCCGCGCTTCTCCATACCGGCAAGCACGCTGCGGTCGTAGCGGTCGGGGTCGGTGGCCATCCAGAAGCAGTTGAGGTCGGAGAGGCGGTCGGTGGAGTCGCGCACCACTACCATGGCCTCGTACTCGATGACGCACGGCGCCTTCAGCTCTTGGTGCCACCATAGGGTGAGGCCCGCCGGGGTGCGGATTTCCACGGTGTCGTGCCGAAAGTCGAGGCGAGCGTCTTCCGACTCCGCCTCGACTTTCCATAGTTTCTCACCTTGTGCTGCCAGCGTGCTTGCGGTCAGCAGTAGGAGTATGAGTATCGTCTGCCTCACGTCTTGTCGTTTTGTTGACTACTGTCCGCGGCCGGCGTTCGAACGGTTGCCGCGAGACTCGCCTCTGCTGGTTGTGCCTTCGGAGCGCGTGGGCGTGGAGGTGCGGCTGCTGGTGTTGGCCGGTTGCGACGAGCGCGAGCTGCTGTTGTACTGCGTATTGGTGCGGCTGTTGCTGGTCGATGCTCCGCGGTGCTCGCCGCTCGAGGTGCGGTTGTTGATGAGCGGGGTATTGCGGTTGCCGCTGTCGTCGCGATAGCGCGGGTCGGACGTACGGTTCGAGCTGTTGCGGTTGCCGTAGTTGTTGTAGTCGGGCCGCTGGTTGCGGTCGCGCAGGTTCGTGCCGAAGTCGCTCTTGCGGTGGCTCGTGAAGTTCTGCGACCCCATGATGTGTCCGGAGCCCGTGTAGCGGTCGATGCCCTGATAGCGGTTGGCATAGTAGCCGTTGGAATAGTAGGCACGGCTGTGGGCACCGCGATAGTCGCGGAAGACGGAGGGCGCATCGAAGTAGAAGAACGAACGGTTGCTGTAGGTGGTGTAGATGCGGAAGTACCAACTGCCGCTGGTGGTGTAGATGGGGCGATAGAAGTAGTCGCGTGCCATGAAGCGGATGTACTGGCCGGTCGACATGATGTAGCGCAGGTCGTCGTTACGCCAGTCGAGGTAGCGGTAGTAGGCATCGATGGCATCGTAGTAGCCATAGATGACATCGTCCATCAGATACGAAACCTTGCGGATGAAGTCGTAGTTGATCTCGTAGCAGTCGTCGTACTGCATGGGGGTGAAGTCGAGTTCGTAGGCCATGCGGTCGGTCAGGAAGCGAGCGTGGGTGCGTACCTTGCTGTTCGACATGGCCATGACGTTCAGGCTCAGGAGTGAGAACATCAGCGAAAGGAAAATTGTCTTTTTCATCGTACTCAAGTTTTAATAGTGCAACATCTTTAACAACTCTCTGCCTATTTGACGCCCATGGCGACAGAAGTTTAAGCCGCAGCGTTACTTTTTAGATTTTTTCACTTTTACGGGAGCCACGCCTTCCAGGGTGGGGCGAACGGGGCGGATGGTGCCGTCGGCATTGAATTCCATGCGGTCGATGCACACCTGGCGGTGGAAGCCCGGACCGTTGGGCTGGGGCAGGAGGTAGTTCTTGTTGATGCGGTGGTAGACGATGTACCACTCGTCGCGACCGGGTATCTGCAGCACGCTGTTGTGGGCCGGACCATAGATGTCCTTGGCAGGGTCCTGAATCAGTATGACGGGCTCCTTGGCCACCTCGATGGGGCCGAGGGGCGAGTCCGACGTGCCATAGGCCACGTGGTAGTTGGGCGAACCCGTGTCGTCGACACTCCAGAGGAAGTAGTACTTGCCCTGGCGGTAGAAGACGTAGGCACCCTCGCGGAAGGCATAGTCCTTGAGGCTGCCACCCTGCGGGGTGAGGTGGGTGATGGTCTCCTTCTTGATGCTCAGCATGTCGTCGTTGAGCTCGGCTCCGGCCATGAAACCGTTGCCCCAGTAGAGGAAGAACTTACCCGAGACGGGGTCTTGGAAGACGTCCACGTCGATGGCCTGTCCGCCACGAGCCTCGCGCGGCCGGTCTTCGTCGGTCACGATGGGTTCGCCCTGGTCAACGAATGGTCCCGTGGGATAGTCGGCCACAGCCACACCGATGGACTTGCGGTCGCGCTTCTTGTCGTGGCCGCTGTAGTAGAAATAGTATTTCCATCCGGCAGACGTCTTGCGCTCGATGATGCAGGGGGCCCAGGCATTGCCCGTGGCCCAAGACACCTGACTTGTACCCAGGTCGAGCATGATGCCCTCGTGGCGCCAGTCGGTCAGGTCCTTGCTGCTGAAGACGGTGAAGTAGTAACCGCCCCATCCCGGTGCACCATCGGTGGTGGAGTAGATGTAGAACTTGCCCGTCTGCTCGGAGTAGAGCACTTCGGGGTCGGCATGGAACTCGGGGAGGATGGGGTTGCCCGACGTGCGGGCAACCTTGTCCTGTTTGGCTTGCAGCCCCACTGCACAGAGCAGGGCTGCAAGGGTAATCAGATGTCTTGTCTTCATATTACTTAATCATAATTTTACGTACAGAGCCGTCAGGCATGCGGATGATGTTGATGCCGCGCTGGGGAACCGACAGGCGAGCGCCGCTGAGCGAGTAGATGCCCACGGGCATGGCCAGGCCATTCTCCACGGCAGCGATGCCATTTCCCTCGCCTTCGCCGTTCAGCAAGTCGACGTTGTTGCCGCTGCCATAGTAGTAGAGGTTCCATTCGCCCACAACTTCGTAGTCGTTGGCATAGGTCTCGGTCTTCGACAGGCCGATGCGCACCTTACCGTCCGTGCCCACATAGAAGGGCAGTTCGTTCAGGTAGTAGCCGGCAGCAAAGTAGGCGGCTGTGGGTGTTGTTCCGTCGGGAGCATACTTGCCATTGCCCAGCGTGTAGCACTTCACGCCGTTGACGGGCTCGTCGGTGGCGTCCTCATAGAGGTTCATGACGGGCTTGGCATACTTCTCGGCAGCCGTCTGGGCGTACAGGGTGGTCAGGTGGGTCTCCTCGCCGTTCTTCACACGGTCTTCTTCCTCATTGTAGTATCCGGCTCGGTAGTAGGTGTGGACGGTTACCTTGTAAGTACCCTCGCGCAGACCGGCCAGGTCCTGATACAGTTCGAAGCCGGCACGGTTGTACGATACGGTGAACTCCTTGTAGCCGTTCATCGGTGTGGTGGTCCAGCCCTCGATGGTGCCGTCGTTCTTCGAGCCGCGCGTGGGGTCGAAGGTGTTGTTCACGATCAGCGTCGACAGGTCTTGCTCTTCACCCAGGCCTTCCTGCTCCTCGCCCATGTACCAGAGTTCCCATGCGCCCACAACCTCGTAGTCGTTGGCATAGGTCTCGGTCTTCGACAGGCCGATGGTCACCTCGCCGTCCTCGGGAACGGTGAAGCGCAGTTCGTTCAGGTAGTATCCGGCAGCAAAGTAGGCAGCCGTGGGCGTTGTTCCGTCGGGAGCATACTTGCCGTTGCTCAGCGTGTAGCACTTCACTCCGTTGACGGGTTCGTCGGTAGCGTCCTCGCAGAGGTTCTTCACCTTCGTCTCGAAGCGGTCGTCGCTCGTCTGGGCGTACAGGGTGGTCAGGTGAGTCTCCTCGCCGTTCTTTATGCGGTCTTCTTCCTCATTGTAGTATCCGGCACGGTAGTACGTGTGTACGGTCACCTTGTACTTGCCCTTGGGCAGGCCCGTAAGTTTCTGGTTCAGTTCGAAGCCGGCACGGTTGTACGACACGGTGAACTCCTTGTAGCCATTCATGGCCGTGGTGGTCCAGCCTTCAATCTTCTGGTCGTTCTTCGAGCCACGTTCGGGGTCAAAGTTCGGGTTCACGATAGCCGATGTGTAGTCTACGGGATTCTCCTCGCTGGCAACTTCGTCGTCGGGGAACAGAATCTTCACTACCATGGCGTTTATGGTCGTGGTGGCCTCCTCGGCCTCGGCCGTGTTGTACGACTGTGCACGATAGGCGGCATCCACCTCGTTAAACAGGGCTTGGGCCTCCTTGATGACGCTGTCCGAAGCCTTCTCGTTGCCCAGGATGGCCTGGTCGAGATTGAACAGGGCCACCCACAACTTCTGGTATGCCTCTGCGCCCAGGTCGACGTCCTCGATGGTCTTCTTCAGGTCGATAAGAGCCTGATACAACTCGTCGTCAGAGCAAGTCGTGGCAAACGTGGCGGCTGCGTCCATTGCATTCAGTTCGGGCTTGCCGCAATAGAGAGCCAGTTTCTCGTTCACGATGACGACGGTGCTCTCGATGACCTCCTTCAGGGCCTCGGTATTCTTGGAACGGAAAATCAGTTTCACGGGACCTACCCATGCCACGCAGTTGTCGTCGGTGCGCAGGTTATTCTTGAATCCGATGCGCATGGTGCCGTCGGTGACGATGCCATAGGCATGAGCGGCATACTTGCCGGCCTGGAAGTGGATGGAAGCACCCGAGGCACTGTTGGGGCCGTAGCCCTGACCCTGGTAGCGGGCATCGTCGGAGGCCAGAGCCTCTTCAGACAAGTCGGCCAGGATGCTGGGCATGCGAGTCTCATAGTTATTGATGTAGGCAAAAGCCTTGGCCTTCTCGGCCAGTTCCTCCTGCGAGGCATCGGAACCCGTGGGACGGAACAGTCCGTTGTAACTCAGTTCGTACAGGCCATTCTGCAGTCCGCCCAGTTCCTGATAGACGTCGAACACTACGTTCCAGCCCTGCATCACCTGCATGTTGTCGGGGGCCAGCGTCACGTTGTTGCCGTATGTCCAGCCCGTCGTGTCGGCGAAGTTGGGGTTCTTCAGCATAGCCGTGCAGTCGTCGCCGTCGGCCATGCTGTTGGCCATGGCATCGTTCCATATTTTGTCGAGATAAGCCTCCTCGGCCTTCAGTTCCTCGGGATTCAGCGTACCGTTGATGAGGATGTAGTCGGCACTGCCGCGACCGTTGAATCCCTCCTCGCTCTCGCTGCTCAGATAGTCGGCCAGCAGGGCAACCTCGTCGGAGTCGCTGGTCTTGTTGTTGAGCCAAGCCTTGGCCTCGTCGAATACCTTCTTGAAGGCATCGTAGGCATTGATGCTGGTCTGCAGTTCGCGGTATGTCTCGTTGTACTTGCTGATAGCCGTCACGATGTCGGCAGCGGCAGTGGCCTCGGTCAGGGCATTTTTGGCAGCCTTGTAGGCTTCGTAGACGCTGTGCTGGTAGTATATCTCGGGAGCATTCTCGATGACCTCCTCCAGGTCGACATTCTTCTCCAAGAGTTGCTTGGCGGCCTCCTGATAGGTGGCATCCGAACTGCCGGCGTAGAGCAACGCCCAGTCGTCCCAGATGGCCCAGTCGTCGCCGATGGTCTGTGTCTTGCGCACGCCGATGGTCAGTTTGCCGTCGTTGACAAAGGCCAGCAGGCTGGTGGGTTCGTACTGTCCGGCCTGCATGTAGACGGCGGCCGTCTCCATGTTGTTGGGCACATATCCGTGCTGTGTGTTTACGGTGCCGGTCGAGCCCTCTGGTATCTCAGCCGACGCGCCAGAGTTCTGCAGGGGGAAGGCAGCCTCGTCTTTGTACCAGTCGTTGCCGATGTAGAGTTTGAAGTTCTCGAAGTCCTCACCGCCTATGCCGTCCTCCTGTTGCTGCGAGTAGTGCTGAGCATCCAGGTCGTTGGAGCCGGAACGATAGTAGCCTGTTGCCATCACCAGGTAAACGCCATTGGGCAGGTTCGTCAGGTCCTGATAGTGGTCGATGGTGCCGTTGTAGCGCTCGGCATTGCCAAAGAACTGGAACCCGGGCACGTCGCCGCTCCATCCTTCATTATTATTATATTTATAAGAAGGATTGACGATGAAGGCTGCCGTGACGTCGACGGGCGATTCGATGCTGCCGGCCAACAGGGCCAGTTGCTTGCAGGCCTCGCGCAGTTGGTCGAGTGTGCTGTTGGTGTTGTTGTACACCTTTTCCACCTCGGCAACGTCGGCCGAGGGATTGTCCGTCTTCACCTGTTCGAGGGCTGCTCCCAGTCCCAGGGCCACCTCGTAGCGCTCGGTGTTGAGCATGTAGGCTGCGTAGTCGGTAGGCGAAACAAATATCCAGCGCACCAGGAACTCCTCGGGTGCGAATCCGCCTTCCACCTCAGCCACGTTCAGGTACAGGCGGTTGTCGTTGTTCACGGGCTTCATGCCGATGAAACTCTCGGTGCTGGCCGAGGGCTGCATCTTGTAGACGTTGTCGCCCTGTTCCACGAAGGCAAATCCGCCAAACTGCTTGGCTTCATCGCTGTCCGCGGCGCGGTCTACCCAGAAGTTGGAGGCATCGCTCATGAACATGACGCCGTTCTGGCCCTTCATGCCACCGTCCTCGATGGCATTCCAGATGAAGTAGGAACGACCGTCCCATTCCAGACCATCGTAGGCGTACTCCTTGAGCCACAACTTGTGGCCGTGCATGGGCACGACGCTGGCACGTGTGCCCCAGTCGTTGGCGCCGCAGAGGAATCCCTCGGCATCCAGGTTGTACAGATAGCAATAATTCTCCGCAGAACCCGTGACCAGAGGTTGTCCCTTGGGCACGGGCTTTGTCCATTGTGCACTGGCTGCCAGACTTGCGACCATGACAGCCAAGGTTAGTAGTAGTTTCTTCATAGTTAGTTAGATTTTAGTTATGAAAAGATTAGTTATTCGGTTTAGTTCGATTCTCGGTAGAAGTCCAGCACGTCCATGATTTCCTCGCGTGTGGCCGTCTGGTTGATGCGTATGTCGCCGACGTTGCCGAGCAGTGTGAAGTTGACCTGCCCGGCCGTATTCTTCTTGTCGTGCGTCATGAGTTCGTACAGTTGGTCGTATTGCTTGCAGGTGTAGGGGAACGTGCCGTAAGCCTCGCGAATGAAGGTCGCCGTCTGGTGCAGCTTGTCTGTGGGGAAGCCCACGCGGCGGGCGCTCAGGTAGAGCTCGCACACCAGTCCCCAGGCCACGGCGTAGCCATGCAGCACGGTGCGGTTCTCCCTCATGGCCAGGCTCTCGAAAGCGTGCCCGATGGTATGCCCCAGGTTCAGTGCCTTGCGGATGCCGTGCTCCAGGGGGTCCTCCTCCACGATGCGTTCCTTTATGGCCACACTCTTGGCCACCAGTCGGCCCAGCGCGCGGTAGTCGACGTGTTGCAGGTCGAAGCGCAGCAGTTCGGCCCAGTTCTCCTCGGAGCTTATCAGTCCGTGCTTCAGCATCTCGGCATAGCCCGAGGCCAGGTTGGCATAGTCCAGCGTATGCAGGAATTCGGCATCCAGGATGACGGTGTCGGCACAGTTGAACACGCCGATCTCATTCTTCAGTCCGCCGAAGTTGATGCCCGTCTTGCCGCCCACCGAGGCGTCGACCATCGAGAGCAGGGTGGTGGGCACATTGATGTAGGCGATGCCGCGCTTGAACGTGCTGGCCGCAAAGCCTCCCAGGTCCGTCACCATGCCGCCTCCCAGGCATACCATCAGCGAATGGCGAGTGGCACCGCCCTGTTGCAACTGCGTCCACACGTGGGTCAGCGACTCCAGGGTCTTGTTCTCGTCGGTGGCTCCGATGGTTATCATCCGCGCCTCTTCCATGCAGGCCAGACTGCTCACCAGCGGCCAGCACAGACGGAGCGTGTTCTCGTCGGTCAGCACAAACAGGCGGTCGTAGTCCACCTTGCGCATCGCAGCGGTCAGCGTCTGCTCCAAATTCTCGCTCAATACGACTTCTTGCTTCGTCATTTCTTACATTTTATTCATGCAAACTTACGTATTTTTTCCGACACAGACAATTATTTATGTTATTTTTCATTAAAAAGGAGCGCGATTGCGCACGTATTACGTGGAAAATGTGTAACTTTGCACCTCGAAAAAGTATTCTATATCATAACGGAAAGAGAAATGGACAAAATCAGTTACGCTCTTGGACTGGGCATCGGCCAGCAGTTGAAGAGCATGAATATCAAGGGTTTCAATCTCAGCGAATTCTCGCGCAGCATCAGTCAGGTGATGGAGGGCCAGCCCACCGACATGACTGCCCGTGAGGCGCAGGAAATGCTGAATGCATACTTTGCCGACAAGGCTGCCGAGGAGGCTCAGCAGGCCATTGCCGACGGTAAGGTGTTCCTGGAGAACAACGGCAAGCGCGAGGGCGTCGTCACCACGAAGAGCGGTCTGCAGTACGAGGTGCTGCAGGAGGGCACGGGCCGCAGTCCCAAGGCCACCGACAAGGTGCGCTGCCACTACGAAGGCCGTTTGCTCGACGGCAGTGTCTTCGACAGCTCGTACAGCCGCAACGAGCCTGCCGACTTTGGCCTCAATCAGGTCATCGCCGGCTGGACCGAGGGTGTGCAGCTCATGAAGGAAGGTGCCAAGTTCCGCTTCTTCATCCCCTATCTCCTGGGCTATGGCGAACGCGGTGCAGGCAGCAGCATTCCTCCCTATTCCACGCTCATCTTCGACGTGGAACTCCTGAAGGTTCTTTAAGAATCAGCTTATTCGGCTCATCCAGAATATTCAGAAAAACTCAGAATCCTCAGAAAATTCAGACAACAATTATAAACAACTATAAACTCATAAAACAATGAAAAAACTTAGTTATCTCTTTGTAGCCGTAGTGGCTGCAGTGATTGCCTCTTGTGGCAACGGCACTCCGAAGGCCGATCTGAAGACCGACATCGACACACTCTCCTATGCCATCGGTATGGCTCAGACTCAGGGTCTGAAGGAGTATCTGAACCGCATGGGTGTGGACAGCACCTATATGGACCAGTTCATCAAGGGTCTGAACGAAGGTGCCAATGCCGGTGACGACAAGAAGAAGACCGCCTACTTCATGGGCATCCAGATTGGTCAGCAAATCAGTCAGCAGATGATCAAGGGCATCAACTACGAAATCTTCGGCGAGGACTCTACCCAGACCATCAGCCTGAAGAACTTCATGGCAGGTTTCGTCAGCGGTGCCCTCGAGAAGGGTGGCCTGATGACCGTAGAGGAGGCTCAGGGCACCGCTCGCACCAAGCAGCAGGAAATCAAGAAGGCCCAGATGGAGAAGGTTTACGGCCCCTGGCGTCAGGAGAACGAAGCCTTCATGGCCAAGATTGCCAAGAAGGAAGGCATCTCTAAGCTCGAGAACGGCGTTTACTACGAAGTCATCGAGGAAGGTAAGGGCGCCATTCCCGCCGACACCAGCCGCGTGAAGGTAAACTACGAGGGTAAGCTCATCAACGACACCATCTTCGACAGCTCTTACAAGCGCAACGAGCCCACAACCTTCCGTTGCAACCAGGTCATCCCCGGTTGGACCAACGCACTGACCCACATGCCCGTCGGCTCTAAGTGGAAGGTTTACATTCCTCAGGACCAGGCCTATGGCGATCGCGAAGCCGGTGGCGTCATCAAGCCCTTCTCCGCTCTTGTATTCACCATCGAACTGCTTAGCATTGAGAAGTAAGCCATGCGTAGTTTGAAGTTTCTGACATTAGTAGTGGCCGCCATGTTGTGCATGACGGCCACTGCCGCCTCCAAAAAGAAGGCAAAGAAGACGGCCGTAGTCGTAGAGAAGGTCGACACCATCTCTGCCCGTGATTTCAGTTACCTCTTCGGTCGTGCCAACACCAACGGCCTGAAGAATTACCTCGTTCAGCGTCTGGGCGTCGATACCACCTACATGGCCGACTTCGTCCAGGGATTCGATGCTAAGCAAATGACCGAGGCCGACCGCCGCCTGAAGGCTCGCCTGGCCGGTATGGAAATCCGCGAACAGGTGGAGAACCAGATCATTCCCCAGATATCGCGACAGATAGACGATTCGCTGCAGATACTCCAGCGCGAGCAGTTCGTGGCTGGTTTCCGCGCCGGTATCTCTGGACAGAACGACCTCATGCCCAACGTCACTGCCGACAGTGCCCAGACCGTTATCCGCAAGCAGATGGAATACTACCAGACGGCCATGATGGAGCGCAAGTACGGCGAGAACCGTCGTCAGGGCGAAGCCTTCCTGGCCCAGAATGCCAAGAAGGATAGCGTCAAGGTGACTCCCAGCGGTCTCCAGTACAAGGTGCTCGTGCAGGGCACCGGCGAAGTGCCCACCGCCACCAGTCGCGTCAAGGTGAACTACGAGGGTCGTCTGCTGGACGGCACTGTCTTCGACAGCTCGTACAAGCGCAACGAGCCCTCCACCTTCGGTTGCAACCAGGTCATCAAGGGTTGGACCGAGGCCCTCACCATGATGCCTGTCGGTTCGAAGTGGGAACTCTACATCCCTCAGCAACTGGCCTACGGCTCGCAGGACAAGGGCACCATCAAACCCTTCTCCATGCTCATCTTCACCGTCGAGCTGCTCAGCATCGAGAAGTAAATCATTCCGACACTCTTAACCTTTAGGGGATGCGCCAGCCTTGGCGCATCCCCTTTTTTTTATCCTTACTTGACGTATTTCGCCCCTCAGACATGCAAATTTGCCGTCTCCGTTTTGCAAATTTGCACCTTTCCGTATGTAAACTTGACAGGCTCCCGACGGAAAGTTCCGCCATCGGCGGCGTCCGTACGTTCATCGTCGATGTCCGTACATCCATCGTCGGTGGCCGTCCGTTCATCGCCGATGGCGGAACTTTCTCTCACTTAATCGTATCATTGGGACGTTGTCCCGAAGATACTCACGTTCGGAAAAAACAAAATTTTTTTGCTTTTTCTCTCACTTAATCGTATCATTGGGGCATTGCCCCGAAGATACTCACGTTCGAAAATGTTCAAACATGTTTGGCATTTTGCTCACTTAATCGTATCTTTGCAGCGGAAAGATTGAAAATGATGGCAGTACGTCGTAAAACCGTTGGGCTCCTGGTTGTATTCCTGTGCTTGTTCGTCACTCACGCAGTGGCGCAGGAACACGTGCGCCTGACGAATCTGCCGCACGTCTACATCGAAACATTCTCGGGCCGAAGCATAACGAGTAAGGACAACTATGTGCTGGCCCGCATGTGGATGGTCAGCGAACGCGACAGCGTGCAGTTCTTCGACTCGCTGGAGATACGCGGTCGGGGCAATGCCACCTGGGGCCTGGCAAAGAAGCCCTACAAACTGAAGTTCCACGAAAAAGAAAAACTCCTGGGCAAGGGCTACGCCAATACAAAGAAGTGGACCCTGCTGGCCAACCACGGCGACAAGTCGCTCATACGCAATGCTGTAACCACCGCCTTGGGCCAGTTCGTGGGACTGAAGTTCAACCCCGCAGCCAAGTTTGTCGACCTTACGCTCAATAATAAATATGTAGGCACCTACCAGTTTTCGGACCATGTGGATGTACGTCCCCACCGGGTGAATGTCGTGGAGCAGGACCTGCCCCTGACCGAGGAGAGCAACATCACCGGGGGCTACCTGCTGGAGGCAGACGGCTTCGCCGACTTCCAGAACGGCCGCTCGGGCTTCTACACCAGTGTGAAGAGCGTGCCCATCCGCATCCACTATCCCGACGAGGACGACATCCAGACCAGCCAGTACCGATACATCCGCAACTCCGTCTACGACTTCGAGCAGCGCCTCTTTGCCGCCGACTTCGCCGACCCCGTCGACGGCTATCGGCCGCGAGTCGACAGCCTCTCCCTGGCCGACTGGTACGTCACCTGTGAGGTCAGCGGCAACCCCGATGCCTTCTGGTCGACCTATTTCTACAAGCAGCAGGACGACGACCGCCTCTACTGGGGTCCCCTCTGGGACAACGACATCGCCTACGGCAACGACAACCGCATCGGCGACACCCGTCGGCAGTTGATGCGCGACGTCGGTTTCGGTTCCACCGTCCTGGGCCCTTGGGCCAAACGCCTGTGGCAGGACGAGTGGTTCGTCCGTCTCGTCAACCGTCGCCTGCAGCAGGTGAACGATGCCGGCCTGACCGACTTCATGCTGGCCAAGGTCGACAGCCTGGCCCAACTGCTGCAGAGGTCGCAGCAACTGAACTACCAGCGCTGGGGCATCAGCACCCGCACGCTGCGCGAATGCGTTCTCTACAGCACCTACGACCAGTACATCAGCGACCTGCGCTCGTATATCAGCGCCCACATACCCTATCTGGTGGAGACCTTTGCATCCTACCTGCCAGAGAAACCCACGCCAGAGCCGCAGCCCGACCCCAAGGTGCCCGACTTCCAGGCCGACACGCTGGCCTGCTATGCCATCCGCAACGTGGCCACCGGCACCGCCTTCGACCTGGATGCCGGGGCTGCCAACGTCTGTGCCAACGCCCCCGATGCGGACAGTCATAGTCAGCAGTGGAACATCCGACCGCTGGCCTGCGGATACATGCACATCACCAACCGCCTGACCGGTCAGGCCCTGAACGACCCCACCACGGGCGAGCCCACGGCCACCACGGCCACCGGCACGGCCCTGAACCTGGCCCCTGCCGACTCGCTCGACACCCGCCAGCAGTGGGACATCGTCGGACAGTCCGGCGGCTGCTGGAATTTGGTCAACCGCTTCAGCCAACACGCTGCCAACCTGAGCGGCGGCAATGCTGCCAACGGGGCGCGCATCATCAGCTACACCAGCGACGAGCGCAACAGTACGTCCAACAACCGCCTCTGGACCATCGCCGTAGCCGACCGCCTGACGGACGGCATCGACAGCATAGTCCCGGACGGGACCGTCGACGAGGGGCCGGAGGCCGATTTTGACTACGCCCTGGCCTACGACGCTGCAGGCGCCCGCCTCCACTTCGGGGCCGACGACATCGCCCGGCTCAACTTCATGGTTCGTCTCTACGACCGCTCGGGGCGTCTGCTCCGCACCTTCCGAGCCTCCGAGTCGTGCGACCTTTCGGCTCTGCCTCGCGGCCTGTATGTTGTCTCGTGGGACCTCCGGGGCCGACGCCACAGCGCCAAGTTCCTGAAATAACCCTTTTTGCAGGAAAACTTGCAATCCGTAAGTTCCGATATGTAGATTTTCGGACGTTTCTGCTTACTTTTTATGCAAATTACGCCCCGAAATCTTAAAAAAATTAAATAAACCGTAAAAAATATAAAAATAAACATTAACTTTGCTGCCACTAATGTTTTATTTTAATATGTATTAATGGTATGAACATGAAACGACTGAAATCCTGCATGTTTATGGGTCTGCTGCTGGCAGGTGCCATGACCGTCAACGCACAAGATGCTGACGAAAAAGACTACAAAGCTTTGCCCTACATGTTTGTTGGTGTCCAAGGCGGGGTGCAAAACACGTTCAACACTGAATTTAACAATCTGAAGACATTCACTCCGACCATGAGTCTCAGCTTCGGCCGCATGTTCAGTCCGGTGGTTGGTGCACGCCTCCACTTCAACGGCGTCTGGGACAAGTCGGGCGTCAACTATCCGCTGCTGAGCGACGACGGCCACTACAAGTACAACTACGTGACCGGAAGCTTAGACGCCCTGGTGAATCTATGCACGCTGTTCGGCAAGAAGGACTGGTATCCCGTCAACCTCTACTTCGTCGGCGGTCTGGGTGCTAACTATGCCTTCGAGAACTACGGCCGCAGCGAGGCCGCAGCTCCCGGCAGCGACATGATGTATGCCGACAACGACAGCCGATGGGCATTCAACGGCCGCGTGGGCCTGGGACTGGAGATTCCCATCGTGCGCTGGCTCAGTTTCAACCTCGAAGGCGACCTGAACGCACGTTTCGTGGGCAAGAACGAAGTCTTCAACGACGACCTCTTGCAGATGACGGCTCAGGCCGGTTTCAACTTTAAGTTCGGCTATAAGAAACCCAAAGCCGAGGTGGAGGAAGAGGTAATACCTGTTGTAGAGACGACTCGCAACCTGACCCTCTACGAGCAGATGCAGAACACCGTGGACAACCGCATGAACGTCTGGATGAAGCGTCTGAGCGGTGAGAGCCAGGCCGACTTCCTGAACCGTACGTCGGAGGAGAACATCAAGACCCAGCGTCTGACTTACACCAAGGAAGTGTCTACCGAGATGGCCAATGACCGTGCCAACTCCACCGTCCGCGACCTTCGGTACAACAGCGCTTCGCAGAAGTTAGGTGTCCAGTTTGCCGACATGCCCTCCATCACGCTCAACGTGCCCAAGGAGGACATCAAGAGCATTAAGAATGCTCGTGACCTGAAGTTCACCAACACCGTCTACAACCTGAACCCCGGCGACAAGTTCGAGGTGCTCTACACCGAAGTGCTGAACCCCAGCACCGGCAAGAAGTACACCTACGTCAGCACCCGCGACGGCAAGTTCGTGCAGACCGACGGCTACATGCCTCTGTCGGCCGTGCAGCAGGACATTATCAACAATGAGCGCCTGCAGGCCGTAGCCACCAACATGGTGCGCGAGGCCAAGGAGAAGAGCATCCTCTCCGACAATACCACGGTGACCGTGAAGGCCGAGCCCGTGTCTGCAGCTAATGGCAAGACCGACTACAAGGTGACCTACACCTACGACGTGAAGGACGGCTTCAGCGTGAAGGACGACTTCGGTCCCGGTAAGTACGAAGCCGAGAAGTCTGCTGCCTCCACCGTCATGCTGAACATCATCAAGCAGACCATCCGCGATGAGTTCTCCAAGTACGCCAAGGCCGGCAATACTGTCGACCTCAAGCTGAAGGGCTCGGCCGATGCCTCTCCCGTCCGCGGCAAGATAGCCTACAACGGACAGTACGGCGACATCAAGGACAAGACTGTGAAGGTGAACGGCAAGGACGAAAAGATGACCGTGACCCGCGCCAGCGGCATCACCAGCAACGAGCAGTTGTCGCTGGTACGTGCCGTCAGCGTGAAGAACTACATCGTGAAGAACGTCGAGGCCCTGAAGGGCATGAAGGTGAACGACAGCTACGAGGTGGAGGTATCCTCCGACGAGGGTTCTCAGTTCCGCCGCGTTGCCGTCGAATTCCTCTTCCATGAGGCTTTCTGACCTCGGGTGCCACTGAATAATTCGTGAAATTCTCGCACAGCGAGCGGCAAGCCGATTACGAGAAATTCGTGGTCAATAATTGAGGTATTGTAATAAGTAAGAGGCTATGTCGTTCGCTTCGACATAGCCTCTTCTTTATTTTGGTAAAATGTTTCGTGGTTACTTCTGAATGATGAGGTAGTGCGTGATGCTCCAGAAGTCGAGTTCGTCGATGATTTGTATTTCCGCCGACTTGTCCTTCTTGTTCGGGACAATTCTGTACGAATCAGACGGATGCTGCGACTTGATGGTCGGTTTTTCGCTGTCGACGTGTATGCTCTTCACCTGGCGGATGTCAACCTTGTTGAAGAGTTCGGGATTGATGTTGTTGGCATTAACCTTCGATTTGCCTAAAAGTTTTCCGCTCAGCACACCGGCAGCCTTCAGTTCCTTGCTGGTGCCAATGATGTAGTAAGCCTCGTTCAGCATCTCCTGTGCCACGCTGATGGCCTCCTGCTGCGAGCTGACGGTGCTCTCGAGGGCGGAGTTGCTGTTGTAGAGCTGTGTCACCTTGGCCTGGAGTTGGGCAATGTCGAAGTTGTTCTGCTCCAGCATGTTCTGCAGTTCCTGTATCTGTGCGTCCTTGGCTTCGATCTGCTTGTTCAGGTAACTGATGACGTTGGCCATCTTGGCCATCTCCCGACCGTTGGAGAGCAGTTGCTGTTCCAGTTGGCCGAGACGTTCGCGTTGGTGCTGCAGCACGGTTTTGTAGCCGTCGAGGTCCTGGCGTATGCTTTCCTTCGTCATCGTTCCCTCGCGGTTGGTGGTCACTCGGATGATGGTGCTGTCGGCCATGGCCAGACTGTCGATGCTCTCGGTGATGAGCGAGAGGCAACTCTGGCTGTAGTCAAGTTCCTGAGCCTGGTTCTCCACGAGGCTGTTCAGCGAGTCTATCTGCGCCTGCAGACTGCTGGTTTTGCCATCCGAACAGGATGTCAGTGCCACCATGCTGCCAGCAATGAGCAGCGGTGCCATGAAAAGGTGTTTTTTTCTCATTTCCCTGTCGTTTTAGTATTTATAATGGATTCTCGCTGGCAAATGTACACAAAAAAATGCGAATACGTCCCCCGTTCGGCTCTTAAAAAACATAAAAACCTATATTTTTATGTAAAAAAGTATAAAATATGAAAAATAAGCCGTATATTTGCATGCGAACTATGAATATATAACTATTAATCCTATTTTGAACATGAAAAACTTTAGAAGCAGCTTGGCTCTTATGCTTTTAGCATTGGGCACTTCCGTTGCGTTCGGACAGACGTCGGCGGGAGAGAAGGATTACAAGCGTTTCCCGCACGTCTTCTTCGGTGTGCAGGGCGGAGGACAGACAACCTTTACCAACTACGATCAGTTGAAACTGATTACCCCCACGGCATCGGTCTACGTAGGTGGATGGTTCATGCCGTCGGTGGGTGCCCGACTGCATGTCAACGGATTGTGGAACAAGGGCGGATTTGACAACGGGGCGGATTTCAAGTACGACTATCGCTACGTCACCACCAACCTGGACCTGATGCTCAACCCCATCACCATATTCGGAAAGAAGGACTACTATCCCGTGAATCTCTATCTCATAGGCGGTATCGGCCTGAACTGTGCATGGGACAATGGCGATGCCTTTGCCCAGAAAGCATATATGCCCATGGCCTGGGACGGCACCCGTCTGAGCCACAATGCCAGGGTGGGCCTGATGGTGGAATGGAACGTTGCCAAGTTCCTGGGCATTAACCTGGAAGTAGATGCCAACAGCCTGAACGACAAATACAACAGCAAGGTTGCCAACAAGGACGACTGGAGCGTGACGGCACAGCTGGGTCTGGCCTTCAAGTTCGGATACCGGAAGAACACCCCGGCGAAGGATGTCGCAGTGGTAACGCCTGTGACGGAGGAGCGCAACCTGACCCTCTACGAACAGATGCAGAACACCGTGGACAACCGCATGAACGTCTGGATGAAGCGCCTGAGCGGTGAGAGCAAGGCCGACTTCCTCAACCGTACGTCGGAGGAGAACATCAAGACTCAGCGCCTGGCATACACCAAGGAGGTGTCTACCGAGATGGCCAACGACCGTGCCAACTCCACCGTTCGCGACCTTCTGTACAACCGCGCCTCGCAAAAACTGGGCGTACAGTTCACCGACATGCCCACCATCACGCTCAGCGTGCCCAAGGAGGACATCAAGAGCTTCAAGAATGCTGGCGACCTGAAGTTTACCAACACCGTCTACAACCTGAACCCCGGCGACAAGTTCGAGGTGCTCTACACCGAAGTGCTGAACCCCAGCACCGGCAAGAAGTACACCTACGTCAGCACCCGCGACGGCAAGTTCGTGCAGACCGACGGCTACATGCCTCTGTCGGCCGTGCAGCAGGACATTATCAACAATGAGCGCCTGCAGGCCGTAGCCACCAACATGGTGCGCGAGGCCAAGGAGAAGAGCATCCTCTCCGACAATACCACGGTGACCGTGAAGGCCGAGCCCGTGTCTGCAGCTAATGGCAAGACCGACTACAAGGTGACCTACACCTACGACGTGAAGGACGGCTTCAGCGTGAAGGACGACTTCGGTCCCGGTAAGTACGAAGCCGAGAAGTCTGCTGCCTCCACCGTCATGCTGAACATCATCAAGCAGACCATCCGCGATGAGTTCTCCAAGTACGCCAAGGCCGGCAATACTGTCGACCTCAAGCTGAAGGGCTCGGCCGATGCCTCTCCCGTCCGCGGCAAGATAGCCTACAACGGACAGTACGGCGACATCAAGGACAAGACTGTGAAGGTGAACGGCAAGGACGAAAAGATGACCGTGACCCGCGCCAGCGGCATCACCAGCAACGAGCAGTTGTCGCTGGTACGTGCCGTCAGCGTGAAGAACTACATCGTGAAGAACGTCGAGGCCCTGAAGGG
The DNA here is from genome assembly GCA_946626595.1 of uncultured Prevotellaceae bacterium. Classification (GTDB taxonomy): domain Bacteria; phylum Bacteroidota; class Bacteroidia; order Bacteroidales; family Bacteroidaceae; genus Physcousia. Next base: position 33,302 of record CAMOUQ010000008.1, read on the forward strand.
CATGAAGGTGAACGACAGCTACGAGGTGGAGGTATCCTCCGACGAGGGTTCTCAGTTCCGCCGCGTTGCCGTTGAATTCCTCTTCCACGATGCATTCTGAGCCACATCTGACATAACGAAAGCCCCCGGCATATTCCCATGTGCCGGGGAGTTTTTCCTTAAAATATGAGCCTATGAAATTATTGTACATACTCCTGGGAATGCTCTCTTTCTGCCCATCCGCATCGGCACAAGTGGCAAGTCCCGATACCCTTACGGCTGAACAAGACTCCCTTCCGCAGGTGACTCCGGAACGGAGGGCCTTCGAGGCGGCACAAAGTGCCTACGAACGGTACTTCATGCAGAAGATAAATCCAACAAGCGACAAGGAAGAACTCTATGGCGCACTCCTGGAGAGCTTTACGGAATACATGAAGTGCCTGAAGGCTTTGGATGATGCAGAGCAGGGAGAGGTAAAGGAGAAAATGCGTAGGCTCCGCCCCGAATTTGAGGAGGCAGGCATATACTTCAGCAGCAACGGGGACAATAAGACTGCGGCTCAGTACCTGGAGTGCTATCTGAATATCCCGCGTCTGCCCTTCTTTGCCGGCGAACGTTTTACGAACAATGCCAATTATTCGGCATACGTGTTCACCGTGGCTGCCGAGATGCACAATGCCCGCGACTTCGAAAATGCGGTTTCTTATCTGCAGGAGTACATAGAACTGGGCGAAAAACGATACCAGCAGACGTGCTACAAGTTTCTGGCAAAGGACTTAGACCTGCTGGAGCGACTGGACGATGAGAACAGCGTGCTGGAAGAGGGTATCATGAATTACCCCACTGACCTGGAACTGCTGAAGCAGGCCATCATGCTCAATACCCGACGGAATAATCAGGACCGGGCGCTGGAAATGCTGAACAAGGCTTTGGCCGTTGCGCCCAATGACCCCAACCTGCTCCTGTTCAAGGCGTCCATCGACGACCAGAATGGGCGCTTCGCTGAGGCCCTCCCGGTCTTCAGGACTTTCCACGAGCAAATGCCCAACGACCTTCAGCTTGCCACGCAGTTGGCCCTCTGCCACTACAACTATGCCGGCCAACTGACCAACGAAAGCAACCTGGCCACCGATGCAGAGCAGTTCAAGAAACTGCGCGGCGATGCCAAGGCAAACTACGAACAGGCCATAGCCATCCTGGAACCGCTCAGCAAGAACGAGGAACTGGTGAAGAACGACCAGCGCATCACCTACGCATTGGTGGATGCCCTGATACAGACCGGAAGAACCGCCGAGGCTAATCTGGTGCAGCAAAAAGTGCAGAATGCACCGACGCAACTCAGTCAGGCTTCGGCAAAGAACCTGAAGGGGACTCCGAATTTCAATGAATGGTATCAGCCGAAACTGAAGAAGATTCTCGACGAATGGGAACAGCGCGGCGAATTTGAGTCTACCAGTAAATACCAGAAACGCGTGAATCCGGAGAAGAGAAAGGTGCTGATAGCGCAGTCGCGCAACAAGCTGGAACAGGAGTTTATCTCAGAGTACAGCCATAACTATAACCTGAAGGAACTGACCCTGAAGCCATACGACCCCGACCACGAAACGTTCCGCATCCAGACCCGTCAGGGCGACCTCTACATCCGTGTCCCGATCGAGAACGAAGAGGCCGTGAAGTTTAAGGAAAGTTGGAATGGCGTGAAGATAGAAAATCCGCAGTTCAAGGTCGACAAGTCGGGACAGATACGCCTGGTGGCCGCCATGTTCTCCACACCTTACGGCAAGAACTACGACTACAACGCGAATGCCCAATTGGAATACCAGCGCGTCAAGATTGCCCGGCCCGAATGGAACGATGACGACCTCCTGGCTGACCTTGGGGACGATTCCTCCTTCGAAGAACGGCCTCAAACGGTCTCCACAGTGCAAGAAGAGGCCATAAACGTGGGTGAATCCTCTGTCGACGTGAATGTTCCTCGCAACAAGGATATTAACGAAAACACCTTTGCCCTCATTATTGCAAACGAGAAATACAAGAACGTGGAGGACGTGCCGTTTGCCCTCAACGACGGACGGTCGTTCAAGCGCTATTGCCGGGATGTGCTCGGCGTGCCTGAACGCAATATCGTGCACCTCGAAAACGGTACGGTGGGCGAAATGACGGGTGCCATAGACCGCATCAAAGACTTCGAGATAGCCTACGAGGGCATGAAGCTGTTGGTCTACTATTCCGGTCATGGCGTGCCTGACCCTCGCACCAACGAAGCCTTCCTGTTGCCCTCCGATGCCTCGCCGAGTAACATGTCCACGGGGTACAAGCTGTCCAGGTTCTATTCCGAACTGACCGCCAATAAGCCCCAGTCCGTTACGGTGTTCCTCGATGCCTGCTTCAGCGGCGCCAAGAAGGACGGCAAGGTGATGGACCAGGCCGCGCGCGGAGTCATCCAGGAGGCCAGAGAGGAAACCCCGACGGCCAACATGGTGGTCTTCAGTGCTTGCACCGGCAGCCAGACGGCTTACCCCTACGACAATCAGAAGCATGGACTGTTTACCTTCTTCCTGCTGAAGAAGTTGCAGGAAGACAAAGGCAAGACCACCTACAAGCGCCTGAAAGAGTACATCGTCACCCATGTAAGGCAAAACAGCCTGAGATTGTATAGCAAAATACAGCAACCAACCACGCAAAGTGCTCTGCCCGAGTCGGAGTGGGGCAACTGGCGACTTGACAAATAAAGAAATAGAGATAGATGAAAAGGAAACTTCTTGCCGCTTCGCTTCTCCTGTTCTGTGCTTTGGCAGCATTGCGGGCCCAGGACCTGAAGACCGTGGAAAAGACATACATATACAATGCTCCGCCCACCGAAAGCCTCGAACAGGCTAAGCGTACCGCCGTGAGCCGCGCCAAGGTGGAGGCCCTGCGCGAACGTTTTGGTTCCGTCGTCAGTGGTGCATCTGCCATGAGCCTTATCACGAAAAACCACATCACGCAGTCGAAGTTCGTATCGCTGAGCAACGAAGGCGAAGTGAACGGAGAATGGATAGGAGACATCGAGGAACCGAAAATAAAAGCGACCCTTACGGAAACAGGTTTCACGATTGAGGCCACCGTGAAGGGCAAAGCCCGGGAACTGCAAAGCAATGCCATCGACTTCTCGGCCCGAATCCTGAGAAATACGCCTGATGTACAATACGAAAGTTCGGAATTCATGGCTGGCGACCGCGTCTTTGTCCACTTCACGTCGCCTGCCGACGGCTATTTGGCAATCTATCTTCTGGATGGCGAAACGGCCTATTGCCTGCTCCCGTATGTCAACAACAAAAACGGTAAATTCCACGTCAGACACGGTGAGGAATATACCCTGTTCAGCTACAATCACTATTCGGACGCTGAAGACCCCAAGGAGATTGAGCAATATAAGCTGACAACCGATGGGGACCAGCAGGATCTGAATCAATTCTATTTCATCTTCTCGCCGAATGAATTTACCAAGGCCCTGGACCGCTTCGGGCAGAACAGCAACGGAGATACGCTCCCGAGAAATCTTTCGTGGGAGGAATTCCAAAAATGGATAATCCGTGCCCGGCGCAACGACAAGCAGATGGCCGTCCAGATAAAAAATATTCTGATTTCTCCCCGGAATTAGGGCGATGAAGACAATAGCGATTAATAATATATATATGATATAATGGAAAAAATAGACAAACTCGACAAACAAATCCTCGAGATTATCTCGGCAAATGCGCGCATCCCGTTCAAGGATGTAGCTGCAGAGTGCGGTGTCAGTCGTGCTGCCATTCATCAGCGCGTGCAGCGCCTCATTGACATGAAGGTAATCATCGGTTCGGGCTATCACGTCAACCCCGGAAGCCTGGGCTACAACACATGCACCTTTGTGGGCATCAAACTGGAGCGCGGCTCCATGTATAAACGGGTCAGCGAGGCCCTGAAGGAGATACCCGAAATCGTGGAGTGCCACTTCACCACGGGGCCCTACACGATGCTCATCAAGCTCTATGCCCGCGACAATGCCCACCTGATGGAACTGCTCAACGATAAGATTCAGGAGATTACCGGTGTCATCAGCACCGAGACACTTATTTCCCTCAACCAAAGTATACGCAAGGAAGTGCCCATTGGCACGCAGCGTAAGGAAGAAATCCCCACACTTGACCTATGACAGACAGATTTGACTGGAAGACTGTATATGACAATCTGCACCGCACCTTCCCTACGCATCGGGTGCAGCCGGTAATCGGTATTACCGGAAACTTTGGCGACAAAGGCTGTGAACTGGCCGAAGGATATTTCCGCAGTGTGTTGGAGGCCGGCGGCATACCCATTATCCTGCCTCCCTATGAGGACCTGGCCGCCCTGCTGGGCACGCTCGACCGCATCGACGGACTGCTGCTCTCCGGGGGCGGCGACATCAATCCTCTCTATCTCGACGAGAATCCTTCGCCCGAATTGGGAAACATCAATCCTCGTCGCGATTTGCCGGAGTTGCTGATTACGCGCCTGGCCTTCGACCGTCAGATTCCCATCCTGGGCATCTGTCGTGGCATACAGGTGCTGGCAGCTGCCCTGGACGGAGAATTGCATCAGGATATCGGACATGCCATTCGGGACAAAGAAAGCGATTGGCTCATAAAACATAATCAGGATTTGCCCCGCGAATATGCCTCGCACAGAGTTGCGGTGGAGGAGGGTAGCATGCTCGCAGACATCTACGGCGGCGACCTGAGCCTGTTTGTCAATTCCTTCCACCACCAGGCCGTGGCGCAACCCGGTCCCCACCTGCGAGTGGTGGCCACCGCTCCGGACGGCATCGTCGAAGCCGTCGAGAGCAGTGAGCACAAACCCATATTGGGAGTGCAGTGGCATCCCGAATGCTTCATCTTGCGTGGCGACGATAGCCACATGCCCATCTTCAAGTGGATAGTAGATGAGGCCCGGGCCTATCGCGAGACCGTCCGTCTGCACAATCGCATCCTGACGCTCGACAGCCATTGCGACACCCCGATGTTTGCCGATAAAGGCACGAATTTCCGTCATCGCGACCCGCAGTTGCTGGTCGACCTGCATAAGATGACCGAGGGGCACCTCGATGCCTCCATCATGGTGGCCTATCTGCCACAGGGCGAACGCAACGCTGAGGCCTACAAGGCTGTGACCCAGGAGACCGAAGACCTGCTCGACTACATCCAGTGGCTGACGGATACCAATCGCAAGTACATCGGCCTGGCCCGTACTCCGGACGAACTCTATCGCCACAAACGTCGTGGACGGAAAGCCCTGATGATGGGCATCGAAAACGGTTATGCAATAGGGCGCGACCTGTCGCTCATCAGTCACTTCCGCCAGCGCGGAGTGGTCTACATGACACTGTGCCACAACGGTGACAACGACATCTGCGACTCTGCCCGGGGCAATGCCGAACACGGCGGACTGAGTCCCTTCGGTCGCGAGGTGGTGGCCGAGATGAACCGCGTAGGTATGATGGTGGACTTGAGTCACGCCGCCGAGTCCAGTTTCTGGGATGCCCTCGAGGCCAGCCGCACCCCCATCGTCTGCAGTCATTCCAGCTGTCGTGCCCTGTGCGACCATCCGCGCAATCTCACCGACGAGCAGATGCGCGCCTTGGCTCAGGCCGGAGGCGTGATGCAGGTGACGCTGTATAACGGATTCCTGCGCACCGACGGGCAAGCAACCGTCATGGATGCCGTGCGCCACATCGAACATGCGGTGGAGGTGATGGGCATCGAGCATGTGGGCATCGGTACGGATTTCGACGGCGATGGCGGAGTGCCCGGCGTGGCCAGTGCCAGCGAATTGCTCAACCTCACACGCCTGTTGCGCCGAAAGGGTTTCACCGACGACCAGTTGCGACTGCTCTGGGGCGAAAACTTCCTTCGCGTCATGCGCATCGTGCAACAGTATAATGGATAAATAATAATTATGAAGCATACTTCTATTCTCATCATAACATTTTCTTGGCTCCTCTTGTTTATGGTCTCCTGTGGGCACAAGACGCGGAAAGCCAATGCGCACGACACCATCCCCATGCAACCTTGCCCCGAATTTGTGGCGGCCAATGCCATGCGCTGCATCAAGGCTCAGTGCGACATGGGGCCTCGTGTGCCAGGCACCAAGGCTTGGCAGCAGTGTGGCGACAGCATCGTTGCCTGGTTCTCGGCTCTCGGCCTCGAGGTGGAGGAACAAAAGACCAACGTCACCCTGTACGACGGAACCAGCGTTCCGTGCCGTAACATCATAGCACACCTGAATCCCTCGAATCGCGACCGCATACTCCTCTGTGCCCATTGGGACAGTCGCCCTTGGGCCGACAACGATGCCGACGAGGGCAACCATCACACACCTGTGCCTGCTGCCAACGACGGGGCGAGTGGTGTGGCCGTCATGCTGGAATTGGCACGTATCCTGAGCCAGGCTGATAGCATAACTACGGGCATCGACTTCGTTTGCTTCGATGTTGAGGATGCCGGCACGCCGCAGTGGGCCGAGGACGGTCCCGATGGCAACACGTGGTGCCTGGGCTCCACCTATTGGTCCGAACAGGCTCAGGCCAACGGCTATCAGGCCCGTTTCGGCATATTGTTCGACATGGTGGGCGGTCGTGGCAGCACCTTCTCCCGCGAAGGCTACTCCATGCAATATGCCCAGCCCGTTGCCGACATGCTTTGGCACATCGCCGAGCAGATAGGTTACGGACACTACTTCCCCCTGAGCGATGCAGGCAACTTCGTCACCGACGACCACGTCTCTGTCAACCAGATAGCCCGCATCCCGTGCATCGACATCGTGCCCTTCCACGCCGATGGTCCCAGCAGTTTCGGCCCCACGTGGCATACAATCAACGATACGCCGGAAAACATCGACCCCAATGTGCTGGAGGCCGTAGGACAGTGTGTCCTGCAACTGATTTATAATGATGCCAAATAACCCTAAGGCCCTTAAAGTCCCTAAGGCCCCTAAAGCCCTTAAAGCCCTTAAAGCCCTTAAGGCCCTTACCCCCTAAACACCCAACCCCAATGACAATAAACGAAATACAAGACGAAATCATAGAAGAGTTCCAGGAGCTCGACGACTGGATGGACCGCTATCAGTTGCTCATCGACATGGGCAGCGACCAGCAGCCCCTGGACGAGAAATATAAGACAGAACAGAACCTTATCGACGGTTGCCAGAGCCGCGTGTGGCTGCAGGCCGACCTCGTGGACGGCCGTGTTCATTTTCAGGCAGAGAGCGATGCCCTTATAGTGAAAGGCATCGTCACATTGCTCCTGCGTGTACTGAACGACCAGACGCCACAGGACATCCTTTCGGCCGACCTCTATTTCATCGAGCAGATAGGTTTGCGCGAGCACCTGTCACCCACCCGTAGCAATGGTCTGCTGGCCATGCTCAAGCAAATGAAGATGTACGCGCTCGCATTCTCGGCCAAGGCATGAAGATTGGCAATGTTTCCTTCCCTGCTTGTCCCGTCTTCCTGGCTCCCATGGAGGACGTGACCGATATTGGTTTCCGTCTGCTCTGTAAGCAGATGGGGGCCGATTTGGTATATTCTGAGTTCGTATCGAGCGATGCACTGGTGCGTGGCGTCAACCGCAGCATAGAGAAACTGGAGGTGTGCGACGAGGAGCGCCCCGTGGCTATACAGATATACGGACGCTTCGTCGAGGCCATGCGCGATGCCGCACAGATCGTAGTAGAACAGGCCCACCCCGACATTCTGGACATCAATTTCGGTTGTCCAGTGAAGCGCGTGGCCAGTAAGGGCGCAGGTGCCGGAATGCTTCAGAACATCCCCTTGATGTTGGAAATGACGCGCGCTGTCGTAGATGCCGTTCCCGGTACGCCAGTCACTGTAAAGACCCGTCTCGGCTGGGACCAGAATCATCTCATCATTACCGACCTGGCCGAGCAACTCCAGGACTGTGGCATACAGGCACTGACCATACACGGCCGCACCCGCAGCCAGATGTATACCGGCGAGGCCGACTGGACGCTGATAGGCGAGGTGAAGCGCAATCCGCGCATCCACATTCCCATCATTGGCAATGGCGACATCACCACGCCCGAACGCGCCAAGGAGTGCTTCGAACGCTACGGCGTAGATGCCATCATGGTGGGCCGGGCCACTTTCGGCCGCCCCTGGATATTCCGCGAGATTCGCAACTACATCGACGGCCGTGAGGAGCATCTCACACCCGAGTGGAAGCTCAACGTCCTGAAGCAACAGGTGCTGACCAGTGTAGAACGGCTCGATGAATATCGGGGCATACTGCACAGCCGTCGCCATCTGGCCGCCTCGCCATTGTTCAAGGGCATCCCCAACTTCCGTGAGACGCGCATCCGCATGCTTCGTGCCGAGACCACTGACGAACTGTTCGAGATTATGGAACAAACGAAAGAACTTATTTGCTAAATGACATCTCTCACCCCTCATTCCTCATCCCTCACCCCCTACGAGGTCATGGCCCCGGTGGGGTCGCCCGAATCCCTGGCCGCAGCCTTGCGCGCCGGAGCCGACAGCATATATTTCGGCATATCCCGCCTGAACATGCGTGCCCATTCGGCCAGCACATTCACTATCGACGACCTCCGGCACATCGCTCGCGAGTGCCACACCTTCGGCGTCAAAAGCTATCTCACCGTCAACACCATCATCTATGACAACGACATTCCCCTGATGCGCCAGATACTCGACGCAGCCAAGGAGGCCCAGATTTCAGCCATCATAGCCTCCGATGTGGCCGTCATGACGTATTGCCGGAAGATAGGACTCGAGGTACACCTTTCCACCCAACTCAACATATCCAACATCGAAGCCCTGCGCTTCTATGCCCAGTTTGCCGATGTCGTAGTCTTGGCCCGCGAACTCCGTATGGAGCAGGTGGCCGAGATTTATCGCCAGATTCAGGAAGAGAACATCTGCGGCCCCTCAGGTCAGCAGGTGCGCATCGAGATGTTCTGCCACGGAGCCCTCTGCATGGCCGTCAGCGGCAAGTGCTACCTCAGCCTCGACAACATGGGCCGTTCGGCCAACCGTGGTGAATGCATGCAGTTGTGCCGTCGTTCATACACCGTCCGCGATACCGAGACGGGCACCGAGCTGGAGGTGGACAACAAATATATCATGAGTCCCCGCGACCTGAAGACCATCCGCTTCATCGACCGCATGATGCAGGCCGGTGTGCGAGTGTTCAAGATCGAAGGCCGTGCGCGTGGGGCCGACTATGTCGACACGGTGGTCCGTTGCTACAAGGAGGCCATCCAGGCCGTTCAGGACGGCACTTTCACCACGGAGCGCTGCGACGATTGGGACGAACGCCTCTCCCGCGTCTTCAACCGTGGCTTTTGGGATGGCTACTATCAGGGACAGCTCTTGGGCGAATGGACGGAGAAGCCCGGTTCCAGCGCCACGGAGCGCAAGACCTACTGCGCCAAGGGCATTCGCTACTACACCAAGTTGCAGGTGGCCGAGTTCCGCGTCGAGGCCTGCGAACTGCATGTCGGCGACCGCATACTCGTCACGGGTCCCACCACGGGTGCCCTCTATGCCACTGTCGAGGAGATGCGCTACGACCTGCGCCCCGTTTCGGTGGCCAAGAAGGGGTGGCACGTCAGCATCCCCTTGCCTACAAAGATTCGGCACAACGACAAACTCTTCGTTGTCACTTCGGCATCATAAGGCCCCGGATTGTCCTAAGTATGCAAAAATGCTGAAACAAGTTTGGCATTCTCCGCACTTATTCGTATCTTTGCAGTAATTTAAAATAGAGAAATTATGTTGAATGAAACTCCTCTGTGCCGAGTGGTACATTCTCAGGCTGAAAAGTACGGCGAACGTGTGGCCTTGCGCTATCGGGATTACGATCTGGGTAAGTGGATGGACATTTCGTGGAACGAGTTCTCAAGGCGGGTGCGCCTCGTGTCGAATGCTTTGTTGGAACTGGGCGTTGGCGTACAGGAAAATGTCGCTACGTTCTCGCAGAACAAACCCGAGTGCTTGATGGTAGACTTCGGAGCCTATGGCATCAGGGCTGTCACCATCCCATTCTATGCCACCAGCAGTGAGCATCAGGTGCAGTACATGGTTTCAGATGCCAACATCCGCTACATCTTTGTGGGCGAGCAGTATCAGTACGACATTGCCCTGAGGGTGCAGCAAATGAATCCCCACGTCAAGAAGCAGATTATCTTCGACCCCAAGGTGCAGAAGAACCCGCAGGACCAGGCGAGCATCTATTTCGACGAATTCCTGCAGATGGGTGAGGGACTGACGCATCAGGAAGAAGTGGAGCGCCGCAGCGATGAACTGAATCCCGACGACCTGGCAAACATTCTCTATACCAGCGGAACGACCGGACTCTCCAAGGGCGTCATGCAGACCCATCGCCAGTATGCCGCAGGCTTCCGCGGACATGTCACGGCCTTGCCTCTGTCCGACAAGGATGTGATACTCAACTTCCTGCCCTTCACCCACATCTTCGAGCGGGCATGGAGCTACCTGTGCATCTGCTACGGCTGCACGCTTTGTGTAAACCTGCGGCCCCAGGATGCCCTGCAGTCGATGCTCGAGGTGCATCCGACATGTATGTCCGCCGTTCCCCGCTTCTGGGAGAAGGTGTATGCCGGTGTCCAAGAGAAGATTCACCAGAGCAGCCCCGTGCAGCGCACGCTGATGCTCGATGCCCTGCGTGTGGGCAAGGAGTACAACGTCAAGTACCGTATGCGCGGACTGGTACCGCCCATCGGACTGAAGATGAAGTATAAGTTCTACGAGAAGACCATCATAGCCCTGCTGCTGAAGAATCTCGGACTGGAGCGCCAGAACTTCTTCCCCACGGCCGGAGCCGCCGTGCCCGTGGAGGTGGAGGAGTTCGTACATGCTGTCGGCATAGGCATGATTGTGGGCTACGGACTGACGGAGTCCACGGCCACCGTCTCGTGCGACCGCTGGAACCAACCCATCACGCTGGGCTCTGTAGGCCGCGTGCTGGAGGGTGTCACCGTGAAGATAGGAGATAACAACGAAATTCTGCTGAAGGGCGAGACCATCACGAAAGGCTACTACCGCAAGGCCGAAGTCACCGCCAATGCCATCGACAAGGACGGCTGGTTCCACACGGGCGATGCCGGGTACCTGAAGGATGGCGAACTGTTCCTGACCGACCGCATCAAGGACCTCTTCAAGACCAGCAACGGCAAGTACATCGCTCCGCAGATGATAGAGTCCAAACTGGTGGTAGACCGCTACATCGACCAGATTGTCATCATTGCCGACCAGCACAAGTTCGTCTCGGCACTCGTCATCCCCGACTATGCCGTCCTGGAGGCCTGGGCCCGCAAGCACAACATCCAGTTCAGTAGCCGCACCGAACTGTGCCACGACCCCGATGTGCGCGACTTCGTGATGGAACGCATCGAGACCCTCCAGCAGGAGTTTGCCCACTACGAACAGGTGAAGCGTATCACCCTTCTGCCCGAACCCTTCAGCATGGAACGTGGCGAACTGACTAACACGCTGAAGGTGAAGCGCCCCGTGGTGTATGAGAACTATAAGAAGGAAATAGAAAAAATGTACGAGGACTAATTAAAGAATGATAACTATTGAACAATTGAAAGAAGTGAAGGACCGCACCGAGGCCCTGCACCGATACCTGAACATAGACGCAAAGAAAATTCAACTCGAGGAGGAGCAGCTCCGCACCCAGGCCCCAGGCTTCTGGGACGACCAGAAGCGAGCCGAGGCACAGATGAAGCTCGTGAAGGGCTTGGAGAAGTGGATCAAGGGCTACGACGAGGTGAAGTCGCTCTGTGACGAGCTCGACCTGGCCTTCGAATACTATAAGGAAGAACTGGTGACCGAGCAGGAGGTGGACGATCTCTACCATCGTGCCACCGACGCCATCGAGAACCTGGAACTGAAGAACATGCTGCGCCGCGAGGAGGACCAGATGGATGCCGTGCTGAAGATAAATGCCGGCGCCGGCGGTACCGAGGCGCAAGACTGGGCACAGATGCTGATGCGTATGTACATGCGCTGGGCCGAGTCGAACGGATACAAATGCACCGTCAGCAACGTGCTCGACGGCGACGATGCAGGCATCAAGACCTGTACGCTGGAGATCATGGGCGAGTTCGCCTATGGCTATCTGAAGAGCGAAAATGGTGTCCACCGCCTGGTGCGCGTGTCGCCCTATAACGCACAAGGCAAGCGCATGACATCCTTCGCCTCGGTCTTCGTCACCCCCCTGGTCGACGACTCCATAGAGGTGAACATCGAGCAGGCCCGCATCTCATGGGATACCTTCCGCTCCAGCGGTGCCGGCGGACAGAATGTCAACAAGGTGGAGTCGGGTGTGCGCCTGCGCTACCAGTACAAGGACCCCTACACCGGCGAGGAGGAAGAAATACTTATCGAGAACACCGAGACGCGCGACCAGCCCAAGAACAAGGAGAACGCCCTGCGTCTGCTGCGCTCCATGCTCTACGACAAAGAGTTGCAGCACCGCATGCAGGAGCAGGCCAAGGTGGAGGCCGGAAAGAAGAAGATAGAGTGGGGCAGTCAGATCCGCAGCTACGTCTTCGACGACCGCCGCGTCAAGGACCACCGCACCAACTACCAGACCAGCGACGTAGGCGGCGTGATGGACGGCAAGATAGATGCCTTCATCAAGGCCTACCTGATGGAGTTCGGCGCTGAGACAGAATAAACCTGATTAAAAACTAATATACTATGAGCAACATCAAGAAAGAAAACCGCATGAAGAAGGCTGCCAAGCATGCCGCCAAGGAAGAGCAACAGGCTCGCAAGGTCATCCGTGGCATCATCATTGCCCTGGTTGTCCTGGGCGTAGTCTTGACAGTCGTGCTGTCGATGGTCGGATAGAGACTCAGCATCTGATGGCACAGGAGATAGAGCGGAAGTTCCTGGTCAAGGGTCAGGACTTCAAGCAGCAGGCTTACGCTTGCAGCCACATTCAGCAGGGCTACATCGGCACGAAGCCAGGGCGCACCGTGCGCATCCGCATTCGCGACGACAAGGCATACCTGACCATAAAAGGGCCAGCCGGGGAGGCTGGTCTTTCGCGTTATGAGTTCGAGACCGAGATTGCCGTGAGCGACGCCCTCGACTTGCTGAAGTTGTGCGAACCGGGACTCATCGACAAGCATCGCTATCTGGTGAAATGCTCCGACGGGCGCCACACCTGGGAGGTCGACGAGTTCCACGGCGACAACGACGGACTGGTGATGGCCGAGGTGGAGCTCGAGAGCGAGGACGACACGTTCGCCAAGCCCGACTTCATCGGCCAGGAGGTGACGGGCGACCGCCGTTACTACAATGGGCACCTGCGCGCCAATCCCTATAAGAACTGGAGGCCGTAGGCCTTCCTAGATTATCCTAGGCCCTCCTAGGTTATCCTAGGCAATCCTAGGCAATCCTAGGCTATCCTAAGTAGTCCTAGGTCATCCTAGGCCATCCTAGGATTTCCTATTCTTTCTTAATATAAAAGGCCCTGCCACGAGGAAACCCAGCACGGCCCCCACGCTGTCGGCCGCAAAGTCGAGCCATTCGCCGCTGCGGCAGGTGGTCAGATAGGCCTGTGCCAGTTCCAGGGCACCCCCCAACAGTATGGGCAGCACGATGGCCCCCACGATGGCGCGGGGCCACTCCACGCGCCGGTGCTGCCGCAGATATTCCCACCATACCACCAGGCACAGGCCGCCGTACATGACGAAGTGCACCCATTTGTCCAGCAGGTTGACACCTGCCAGCTGAGGAACGTCGGGTATGGGTGCCAGCGAAAGTACGATGACGCTGGCTATGACAAAGTGGCTCAGAGGGTATCTTTTCAGGTATGATGCTTTCATAACGCTTTAATTTGTTGCAAAAATACGAAAGTTTTTGTAATTTTGCATCGTTTTTGTTAAGGTTTATAAGATTGTACGTGGATAAATCTTCAGACAGAGGTAGCTTTGGCAGTCGGCTGGGTGTAATCCTGGCTTCGGCAGGTTCGGCCGTGGGCTTGGGCAACATCTGGCGCTTCCCCACCGAGGTCGGCAACAATGGCGGTGCCGCCTTCATCTTCATCTACCTTTGCTTCGTCTTCCTCCTGGCCATGCCTGTCATGCTGGCCGAGTTTGTCATAGGGCGGGGCAGCAAGGCCAACACCGTGGGCGCCTACCGCACGTTGGCCCCTGGCAAGCCCTGGATTGTGGCAGGCTTCATGGGCGTGTTGGGCGGCATACTGGTGTTGTCGTTCTACAGCGTCGTGGCCGGATGGACCTTGCACTACACCGTAGAGTCTGTGGCCAACAACCTCACCGCCGGACAAGACTTTGGCGCCCTGTTCAACCAATTCGTTTCCAATCCCTGGAAACCACTCATCTTCCAAATCCTTTTCCTACTGATGACCCACTTCGTGGTGGCACGCGGCGTGGAGCGTGGCATCGAGCGCTTCAGCAAGGTCATGATGCCCGTGTTGCTCGTCATCATCGTGGTGCTCATGTGCTGTTCGCTCACCATGCCCGGAGCCGGCGATGGACTGCGTTACCTCCTCCGTCCCGATTTCTCCAAGGTCACCACCGGCGTGGTGCTCAGCGCCATGGGACAGGCCTTCTTCTCGCTCAGCGTCGGACTGGGCTGCCTGGCCACCTATGCCTCGTACTTCCGGCCGGAGATGCCCCTCGTCTCGTCGGCCTTCAGCGTCTGTGTCCTCGATTCCCTGGTGGCCATACTCAGTGGCTTCATCATCTTCCCGGCCGTATTCTCCGTTCCCGGTGTCTCGCCCGATGCCGGTCCGGGACTGGTGTACATCACCCTGCCGCACGTCTTCAACGAAGCCTTCGCCTCCTTGCCCCTGCTGGGCTACTTGTTCTCGGGCATGTTCTATGTGCTCCTGCTCCTGGCCGCTCTGACCAGTACCATATCGATGCACGAGATAGCCACGGCTTTCATACACGAGAACTACCATCTCTCGCGCCAGCGCGCCGCCGTCCTTGTTACGCTCATCTGTATGCTCCTGGGTGCGGCCTGTTCGCTCTCGTTCGGCCCGTGGATCGATGTGAAGATATGGAACCGCGGATTCTTCGACCTCTTCGACTTCCTCACCGCCAAGTTCATCATGCCGCTGGGTGGCATACTGATAACGATGTTTGTAGAGTGGTACCTCGACCGCCAGTTTGTGGTCGACCAGCTGACCAATGGCGGCACCCTCCGGGTCCGTGGTCTGCGGGTGCTCTTGTTCCTCATCCGTTGGGTGGCTCCCATCGGTGTGGGTATAGTATTCTTGAACGAAATTGCTAACTGATGTCCAATAGAAATAATTTTGGTAGTAAACTGGGTGTGGTGCTTGCCGCTGCGGGTTCGGCTGTCGGCCTGGGCAATGTGTGGCGCTTCCCCACCGAAGTGGGAAACAACGGCGGTGCCGCCTTCATCTTGATATATCTGGCCTGTGTGCTCTTCATCGGGGTGCCCGTCATGGTCAGCGAGTTCGTGATTGGCCGCAGCACCCATGCCAACACCATCACCGCCTTCCGGAAACTGGCACCTGGCACGTGGTGGCGCATCGGCGGCATCGAGGGCGTCTTTGTCGCCTTCTTCATCTTCTGCTACTACATCATCGTCTCCGGCTGGACCCTCCACTACATGGTGGCCTCCTTTGCCAATCAGCTGTCGGCCGACCAGGACTATAAGGCCTACTTCCAGAACTTCGTCAGCAGTCCGTGGGAGCCCATCGTCTATGCCGTGCTGTTCATGCTCTTGGTGCACATCGTCATCGTGCGCGGCGTGCAGAACGGCATCGAGCGCTTCTCCAAGCTGATGATGCCCATGCTGCTGCTCATCATAGCCGTGCTGGTCATCTGTTCGTTCTCGATGAGCGGATTTGTCGACGGCGTGCGGTTCCTCCTGCAGCCCGACTTCTCCAAGGTCACGCCCTCCGTCGTGCTCAGCGCCGTGGGCCAGGCCTTCTATTCGCTCAGTCTGGCCATGGGCTGCCTGTGCACCTATGCCTCCTACTTCGGCCCCAATACCAATCTGGCCCGGACGGCCCTGAACGTCAGTCTGATAGACACCCTGGTAGCCGTGATGAGCGGTTTCATCATCTTCCCCGCCGTCTTCTCCGTTCCGGGCGTAGAGCCGGGCGAGGGCCCTGGCCTGGTGTTCATCACCCTGCCGCATGTCTTCAACATCGCCTTCCACAATGTCCCCCTGCTGGGCTACCTCTTCTCGGGCCTCTTCTATCTCCTGCTCGTGCTCTCGGCCCTCACCAGTGCCATTTCGCTGCACGAACCCGCCACGGCCTACATCCACGAGGAGTGGCACCTCTCGCGCCACCGTTCGGCATGGCTGGTGACCGTGGGCTGCATACTGCTGGGCGCGGCCTGCTCGCTGTCGATGGGCGTGTGGAACGACTTCCGCATCTTCGGCCTCTGCCTGTTCGATCTCTTCGACTTCGTCTCGGCCAAGATCATTCTCCCCCTGGGCGGCATCATCATCTGTCTCTTCGTGGGCTGGCGCCTCGACCGTCAGATGGTCTACAACGAAGTCACCAACAACGGCTCCCTGCGCATCCCCCTCTTCCGGTGCTACATCTTCCTGGTCCGCTGGGTAGCCCCCCTGGTCATTGCCATCATCTTCCTCAACGAACTCTTCTGGCGCTGATATGGCATACTTCGACCCTACATCCAGCGAGCGTCGCGGGCTCATCGT
The DNA here is from genome assembly GCA_946626595.1 of uncultured Prevotellaceae bacterium. GTDB lineage: Bacteria > Bacteroidota > Bacteroidia > Bacteroidales > Bacteroidaceae > Physcousia. The sequence continues at coordinate 50,022 of CAMOUQ010000008.1, forward strand.
CTTCTGCCTGGCCCTGCTATTGTCGCTCGGAGTGGGTTGCTATGTCTACATGCAACGCTCGGACGAACCCGCATCGACCGAGTCACCCTCGCCTGGCAGCGTCCAGCGCCCCCGTCGCTACTATGCCCGGCTGGCGCGCAAGGTCGAGACCTTCGACTTCGACCCCAACGAGGCCGACTCCACGGCACTGCTACGTCTGGGCTTCGCCCCCTATCAGGTGCGCGGCATCTATAAGTATCGCGCCATGGGCGGCCGCTACCACGAGCCCGACGATGTGAAACGCATCCCCGGCATGACCAACGAACTGTGGGAACGCCTCCGCCCCCACGTCCGCATTGCCCACCGCTACCAGTACGTCGAGGTGGAAGAGCCCGATGAGGCCCGGCCCATGCAGCACGATGCGGACGCAGCGCCCGCCGTCCCCCGCGACACCGTGCGCTATCCCGTGAAACTCGCCGAGGGCAGCGTGGTGTCCCTGAACGATGCCGACACATCGGCCCTGAAGAAGGTGCCCGGCATCGGCTCCTACTATGCCCGTCGGATAGTGGACTACCGCCGTCGGCTGGGCGGCTTCGTCTCCCTGGCCCAGTTGCAGGAGATAGAGGGCATGCCCGAGGGCGTGGAACGGTGGTTCACCCTGTCCACCGACAGCGTACGGCGCATCCCTGTCAATCGGGCCACGAAGAACCAACTCGTGCGCCATCCCTATCTGCGCGTCTATCGCGCCCGCGCCATTTGGGACTATCGCCACAACGTCGGTCCCCTCCGCAGCATCGACGACCTCCGCCGTCTGCCCGACTTCTCCGAGGAAGACATCCGCCGCCTGCAGCCCTACCTCGATTTCGAGTAATAGGCTCCGAAGCCGAGGGCAATATCTGTCTGGGCTCCAACCTTAGTATTGTCTGAGCTCCAACCTATCCCGACCTGCCATAGGTCATCCTCCGGATAGGCGTAAAGCGCGAAA